>QHZN01000181.1 GCA_003225365.1 Acidobacteriota bacterium | reverse complement strand
CGCAGAGATATTCCGGAGAGTGGTAAGACGCTGACGGTGGCACTGGGCCTTGCCGGCGTCCTCGGCGTTGTATGGTTGCTGGGCAACGCCATTGCCGCGGACGCGCTTCGGGGAGTGATCTTGCTCGGCGCCGGTCTTGCCGTGGTGATGGTCGCCGGAAAAACCGTTAGGGATTGGCGTGGGGGCGTCTATCTCTTTCTCACTTGGCTGCTCTTTGAGGACTTGGTCCGCAAATACTTGGGCAATAATATGTATGTGTACTTCGGGAAGGACGCGCTGATCGGGGTCACGTATGTGGCGCTCTTGATGGCCCGATGGCGCGGGGACAGCACGGAGCGCTTCCGGGTGCCGTTCAAATACGCCTTGGGCGCTTTTTTCCTCCTGGGCCTGGCGCAGTTTTACAATCCCGGCTCGCCCAGCTTCTGGTACGGCGTGCTCGGCCTAAAGCTCTATTACTATTACATCCCTTTGATGTTCGTGGGCTATGCACTGCTGCGGACAGAACGCGATCTGCACCGGTTCCTCGTCGTGAATATGGCCCTGGCGGCGGTGATTGCGCTGGTCGGAATTCTCCAAGCGATCGTCGGATTGGATTTCCTCAATCCCCACGGTGGCAAAGACATCGAAGAGCTGGGACACCTGGTGCGAATGACGCCCTCCGGCCTGGCGGTGCCGCGGCCCCCTTCGGTGTTTGTGAGCGATGGTCGGTTTGGGGACTACCTGACGCTCGCCTTCATTCTGGGATTGGGGACAGCAGGTTACCTCCTTTTGCGGGCAAAACGTGGCCGGAAAATCGTCTTCCCGGCGGTGGCGCTCGTGGCCTTGGCAACCATCTTGAGCGGTGGGCGGGGTGCGTCTGCGATTGGCTTAGTCAGCGCGCTGGTGCTCTCTGCTGGCATGCTTTGGGGCGCGCCGCCGAAGCTCGGTGAGGGCTACCGGCTGGTGAAGGCGATCCGGCGCAGTTTGATTTTCGTGACGCTTGCCTTGTCCTTGGCCGTAATAGCCTTCCCGCAGGTCATCGGCGCGCGCTGGGCTTTTTACCGAGAAACCATCTCGCCCGATAGCCCAGACTCCGAGACAGCCGAACGAGCCTGGAACTATCCCATTGGCGAACTTCATAAGGCGCTGTCGGACCATGACTGGATGTTCGGGCATGGAATTGGCACGGCATCGCTGGGCGGACAATATGTGAGCCGAATCATGGAAGTACCCTTCAGCGGCGTAGGGGTCGAGAGTGGCTACGGATGCATGATCCTCGAGTTCGGAATCCTGGGGCTAGTCCTATGGCTGGTGTGGACTTCGAGCATGATGTTCGAGGCCTCCAAGGTGTTGTTGAAGTTGAAAGGGACTTGGGCGTTTCCGCTGGCCCTTTCTATTTTTTGGTTCGCGTTCTACCTCCTGTTTCCTCGCACGTACGGTGGCATGGCGGGCTATCAGGCTTTTGTACTAAACGCCTATTTTTGGCTCCTGGTGGGGATTTTCTTCCGCCTGCCGGGTCTGGTGGGGCAGGATTCAGGATCTAGGATTCAGGATTCAGGACTCAGGGGATTTGGGAATGTCGCGCTCTTGCTTCCTTCTTCCTTCTTGCTCCTTGGTTTTCTATTCCTGCTTCATGATTCCTAACAAGTTGCTGAAAAAGTTGATTCTGTCATTCTGAGCGAAGCGAAGAATCCCTTTCATTCCGCGCTGAGGGTAAACTCCGCGAAGCATCTCGCACTGGTTTGAAATCAACAACATAGATTCTTCGCTACGCTCAGAATGACACCGTAAGACAATTCTTCAACAACCTCTTAGTTCCGAACCCCGAGAATGCTCAATCGTCCATCGTCAATCGACAATCGAAAACCAGTAATCGCGGTTGTGTCACCATTCTTAGACAAGCACCACGGCACGGAACGCTGCGTCGCCGAGCAAATCGAGCGGATCGCGGACGACTATGAATTTCATCTTTACAGCACCACCGTCCACGATGTGGACCTATCGAAAATTATCTGGCATCGGGTTCCCGCCCTGCCTGGACCGCTCCTGCTCTCTTATTGCTGGTGGGTGCTGGCCAATCACTTGTGGCGCTGGTGGGACCGGCGATTCCGTGGTCTCGCGCCGGAGTTGGTTTACTCACCCGGGATCAACTGCTTTGACGCCGACGTGATCTCGGTCCACATAGTATTTGCCGAGTTCTATGACCATATGCGCCGCGCTCTGGGATTTCGCGCGAATCCCGTGGGCTCCTGGCCCCGCCTCTTGCACCGGCGAATCTACTATTGCCTCGCTATCGGACTGGAGCACCTGGTGTATGGGGGAAAGAGCGCCTTGCTCACCGCGGTTTCAGCCAAGGTAGCGAGGGACTTAATGCGCTACGGCAAGGCGCCATCCCAGCTTCCTGTGATCGGTCACGGAGTGGATGCGCGGCGATTCAGTCCGGAGAATCGGGCGCGGCTACGGGAGAGGGCGCGGCGCACTCTGGGCCTAAGCGAAGAAGACCTCTGTCTTCTCCTGGTCGGAAACGACTGGAAGACGAAAGGACTGCCGTGCGTACTCGAGGCGCTCGGCAGGTTGACGGCGCACCCGATACGACTCCTGGTGGTGGGCCGCGACATAGTAGACCCTTACCGATTTGCCATGGCGCGGCTCTGCCTGGATGACCGGGTAGCTTTCCTGCCTCTGCGACCCGATATTGAGTTTTATTATGCTGCCGCTGACGCGTATGTGGGGCCGTCGCTCGAAGACGCCTTTGCCCTGCCGCCTCTCGAAGCCATGGCCTGCGGAGTTCCCACAATTGTGAGCAGTCAGATGGGGGTCAGGGAGATCATTACCGACGGGGTTGACGGATTTAGCCTCGACGATCCCCATGACAGCGCCAAGTTGGCCGAACTGATTGCGCTGCTTTACGGCAACGAGACCCTGCGCCGGAGGATCGGAGAATCCGCCGCTAACACGGCGCGACAGTACACCTGGGACCGCAATGCGCAGCAGTTGCGCCTTTTGTTCCAGGAGGTCTTGCGACGAAAGAGGAATCCACAGATTGCACAGACTACGCAGATCGCAGAGAACGCTGTTCATGAACCTGCGAAACGCGCCGAATCTGCGTAATCTGAGGATCGTTCTGTGTACCCCAAAATTGAAAATCGTAAATCGAGGATCACAAGGGTGCTCGTGCTCTCGCCGCCCCTGGGGAGCGCGGGAGGGATTCAACGCTACACGTTAACCCTGGCACGGGCGCTCCGGGACCTGTTAGGCGACGAAAACGTGCGCTGCGTGGCGATTCCCGAAGCTCGAAATGGGCACGGGCGATTCTCAGCGGGATTGAAGCTGAGGTTTGGTTGGCAAGCTTTGAGAGAGGCGGCGCGCTGGAAGCCGGATTTAATTATCTGCACCCACCTTGCCCTGGGGCCCATCGCGTGGTTGCTAGCAGGTTTCGGCGGCTGGCCGTACTGGATTGTGATGCACGGCTACGAGGCGTGGGCGTTGCTGCCTTACGGGAAACGCCGCGCTTTGCGCCAAACGGACCGGGTACTAGTCACCAGCGCCTTCAGTCGAGAGCAAGTGGTGAGACAGCACCGGATCCCATCAGAACGCATTTCGAGTTTGCCTTGCACGCTGGACGACACCCTGCTGAGCGTCGAACCGGCGAGAAACGGGTCCTTTGGACTCATCTCCGACAGGCAGCGTGTCGCGCTGACCGTGGCGCGCATGGAAGCGTCGGAACGGTACAAGGGACACGACGTTGTCCTTCGTGCCCTGCCATCGGTGGTGGCGAAACTGCTGGACCTTACGTACGTCGTAATGGGAGACGGCGACGACCGGTCGCGGCTCGAAAGCTTAGCCAAGCAGTTGGGACTTTCAGACCACGTGCTCTTTACCGGCCAGGTGAGTGACTCCGAGTTGGCCGCGTTTTACCAGCGGAGTGAGGTTTTCGTCCTGCCGGCCCGGACGGTGATTGACGACCACAACCCCAAGGGCGAGGGTTTCGGAATCGTTTTTCTGGAGGCCATGGCCTTTGGGAAGCCGGTGATCGGGCCGAATTACGGTGCGCCGGCAGAGATCATTCGACACGGTGAGACCGGCCTTCTGGTAGATCCGGAGGACGCCACGTCAGTGGCAGAAGGACTCCTCAACTTACTCACCAACCCCGACGCAGCCCGCCAGATGGGGAAAGCTGGGAGCAAATGGGTACGGGAACATTATTCCTATGCCTCCTTTCGCGAGCGCTTGCGAGAGATACTCGCTGCCGGGTTCTGAATTATGAGTTCTAAGTTGCGGAACGACTCTTGATTTCTTTCTTCTGCCTCCTGACTTCTGACTCCTGTCTTCTGTCGTTGCCATGCGAATCCTACAAGTGACGCAAGCCTACTACCCCTTTCAGGACCGGGGCGGACCTGCTATCAAGGTCCGTTCAATCGCTCGAGCCCTGGTTGCGCTGGGGCACGGGGTAACGGTGCTGACGGCTGACCTCGGATTCGGTGCGGCGGAGATTGCCTCGGCTGCGGCAGTGCGCGAAAACGGGGGCTGGCAGAGCAATCTGGATGACGTGGAGACGATCTATTTCGCCACGCAAAGCCACTACCGCAATCTGACAGTGAATGTCGGGGTGATTGGCTTTTGCCGGCGCCGGCTGCGGGAATTCGATATCGTGCACATTTACGGCCTTTATGACGTGCTAGGGCCAACGGTGGCGCGGTATTGCCGGCAACTCGGGATACCTTACTTTGTCGAGCCGCTGGGAATGACTCGCCCGATCGATCGGGGATTTCTGCTCAAAAAGGTGTGGAGCAGCCTGGTGAAAGGCTACCTCAGTGGGGCCGGTCGAATGGTCGCCACCTCAGAGCAGGAGAGGGCGGAACTGCTGGCAGAGGGATTCGCGCCTGACCGGGTGCTGCTGCGATACAACGGGATCGATCGCGAGGAATTCCGCCAGCTTCCGCCGCCCGGCGCCTTTCGCAAGAAAGTGGGAATCCGTGACGACGAGCGATGCATTGTCTTCCTGGGCCGACTGATCCAACGCAAGGGCGCCGACCTTCTGATTGAAGCGCTGTCGCACATGGACGGTCGGAAGGCCAAGCTCGTCATCGCGGGTCCGGAAGGGGAAACAGGGTATCTGACCTTTCTACGTGCGAAGGCTCGGGCCTTTGGAGTCGAGCACCGAGTGGTCTTAACTGGGCCGCTTTACGGTGAAGACAAGAAGGCAGCTTTAGCTGACGCCTATGTGTTCGCGCTGCCCTCTCAGTACGAAAATTTCGGCAATTCGGCGGCGGAAGCGATTGCTTGCGGTACCCCCGCCATTGTTTCCGACAGGTGTGGGATCGCGCCCCTCCTGAATCAGCGGGCAGGGCTGGTGACTTATTATGATTCAGGAGCGGTCGCCCGAACGCTGAACGGATTATTGGAGAACGCGAGCCTGTATCAGCGCCTCAAGGCAGGGTGCCCGCAAGTGGCTGACGAGATTTCGTGGGACCGGCTGGTTCGAGTATTGCAGCATTCCTACGAGGGGGCAACACAATTGGGATCCTTCGCTTCGCACAAGATGACATTTTACGACGATCACCCGTTCGACTGGACAGAAGGCTACACCCAGCAGGAGCTTGATGCCACACTCGCCCCACCGCTGAAGTCTTTCATACAGGATGTGCCTTCCGACGCCCTGGTATTGGATATCGGGTGTGGAGCGGGCCGCGTGACCTCTTGCCTGGCCGCTAGAAGACAGCGCTACGTAGGGCTTGATGTGAGCCGCGCCTCGGTCCGAGTGATGGTAGACCGCACTGGACAGGCAGGAGTGGTGGCCAATGGCCTGCGGCTGCCGTTTGGGGATGAGAGTGTGGACAGGGTGATCGCAGACGGAGTCATCCACCATACCAGCGACCCCTTCGCGGCGTTTGCCGAGGGCTGTCGCGTTCTGAAATCCGGAGGGCTATTCTACGCGGCAGTATACAAGCCAGGTGGGCGATACCAAAAACTGTATCGGTTCCCAGGGTCGGCGATTCGGGCACTGCTCAAGCACCGTGCCGGTAAGGCGCTCGTCCACGCCACCATGCTGCCACTTTACTACCTGGCGCACCTGGTGAAATCGCGGGGGAAGAGATCGTGGCGTGGTGCGAGGAATCTATTTTACGACTACTTTGCGACGCCACGTGTGGAGTTCTTGTCGAGTGACGAGCTGAAAGAGTGGAGCAAAAGATGTGGGGTTCACATTGTGGACTACCACCCAAATTCTGGCCTTAACGTGCACTCATTCTTATTGTGTAAACGCGCTCACATCGCAGCGCGGCAGGCGCTGGAGCATCCTGCCCCAGCAAGAATGGGCCCATGATGCCCGCCCGACAGCTGGCAAGCCCGATCTGGGAACTCCGGTGAGGTCCATCGGACTCCAGAAACCGGAGATGCCGGCGCTACAATTGGTCAAACAAGCGAAAACAGGACGCGCTGAATGGCAGACCGCCGCGAACCAAGCCTAACTGTGGAAGAGCCATTCTCCCCTTTAGCTCCAGGGGCAACTCCAGAGCCAACGCCAGGAAAGGGTCCACGGGCGGACCGTCGGTGGCAATTTGCCTTGGTGAGCAATGCCAGCAGCGCCCTCGTCGTCACCACCTTCGCCTTATTAGTCTGCGGGCTGGCTTGGAACTACACCACTCACAGGTATCTGACAGGGTTTGCCGACGCCATCGTTCCTTTGGAGGGCTCGCCGCAAGAAAAGACGGAGGCTCTGCTGAAGTGGTTTCGCCACGTGCCGGAACGGATCAACGGCCCGGCCGCAGAGTCCGCAATCCTCCGCGACCGAGATCCGGTGAAAATCGTGCAGAACGCGCGCTTGTTGAAGATCTGTGGATCGGCAACTAACGCCTTCATTAACGTGGGGGACGTCGCCGGCCTGAGGACGCGGCGCCTGCTGCTGCTCGGCCCTTCCGGCGGCGCCATGCACGTGGTGGCGGAAGTCCAGTGGGGTGAGCAGTGGGTTGTCGTGGATCCGCAGCAGGGGCGGGTGTTCAGGGATCACATCGGACGCCCACTAACCAAAGAGGAGCTGCGCGATCGCGAGGTGTTCCGGGATGCGATCAGCGGAATGCCGGGTTACAGCCCCACGTACACTTTTGAGCGCACTGCTCACCTTCACCTGGAGCGCCTTCCTCTGCTGGGCGCTCTGCTGCACCGGGCACTCGACCGTGCTTGGCCAGAATGGGAGGAAGCCGCCGATTGGGGCTACTTCCCGGAGAACCCCTCGCTCTGGCTGGTACTGGTCTCTTTGCCACTGCTGCTGTTGGGCATCCTAATTCGCTTGATTGCGGAGAAGCACCCCGCCACCAAGCATTCCATGACTCAAAATCCAACACTCGCAACTCAGAACTCTTCCGTCACTGCTTGGGACTGACGCATCGACGATTGGAAACCGAGACCGCTGACCTTTCGGTTGTCGACAGTTGGGTGCATAACCTGTGTGCGGAATCTGCGGCTTAGTAGGTGTGACCGAGCCTGAGCTGACGGCGGACATTGTCTGCCAGATGATGGGGCGGATGCGTCATCGCGGGCCGGACGACGAAGGCCTTTTTGTGGATGATTCGGTGGCCCTGGGTATGCGCCGGCTCAGCATCATCGACCTCGAGGGCGGCCACCAGCCGGTGTTCAATGAGGATGAGAGCCTCGCGGTAGTGTTCAACGGAGAGATATACAACTTCCGGGAGCTCCGGCACACGCTCGAGTCCCGCGGCCACGCCTTCCGGACGGCCAGCGACACGGAGGTGATTGTCCATGCTTACGAGGAGTGGGGAGAGGACTGCGTGGACCACCTGGAGG
>QHZN01000180.1 GCA_003225365.1 Acidobacteriota bacterium | reverse complement strand
GTTTCTGACAGTATAGGTCTTCGCGCCGGTTATCCAGTCTCGCAGACCTGAAGGTCTGCGCCAGCCAGCCAAACGCCGAAGGCGCGACACGAACGGGATTATAACCCCGTGCTACACGAGCGAATACACGAGCCGCAGAGTTTCAAGAAGCGAAACTCTGCGCTACCGGCTCAGAATGACAGCCGCCCGCTGTAAGCCCCGGGCTCATCGGGGCGGGCACGTATTTCGACTAGGTCTGCGCCAGCCCGTGTTTCCGTTAGGTGCACAAGATCTATTTCTTGAAGAGGTTTTCGAAGGCTTGGCGGGGGTCGTTCCGTTGGGGCCTCGCGCCCTGGGGCAGCGTGGTCTGCCGCTCGACGGTGAACCGCAGGGAGTAAAACCCACACTCATTTTTCACGTCTTTGCGAGGGATGCGCACCAGGACCGGCTGCGTACATTCGAAGCGCGCCGAGGTGTCAAAGTAAGCGCACTGCTTGCAACTGTGAAGCTCGAATCCGCAGCGCGGGCATTTTCCTTTCGGATCGATTCCTTCGGGCAAGACGCCCCCGCACCCGCCGCAGCGCGAGACCGCGTGCGTTCCCGGCATCTTCGGCGTGCGCGGACCAAAATTTTCCTGCCTCGCCTTCGGGCGGCTTTCTCTTTCTTCGCGACCCGTGTCCTGATATCCGCGCTGGCGATACTTCCTGTCACCCATCATTCACTCCTCGAAATACCCGAATCCTCTCGAAGGGGAAGGCCGTTATGCGAATCGCCTGAACCTTGGAGGCACCTACGGGAGATTCCAACCTGCGCTTGCGCTTATCATACGCCTCTAGCAATAGAAAGGCCAGCGTTGTTTCGGTCAATCAGGGCGGTGAGGGCGCTCATTCCGAGGGGGGCGGATTTATTCGCCGGGATAGACGAGCGTGCTTCGAGGGTCCCAGCCCACAAAAACGGTGGCGCCACGGGTCAAGGCTGAAGAGTCGGGGTTACTGCCGCGGACGACCAAGCGCTTTCCGCCCGCGATTTCCACCGACCAGCGGCGCCGCCCTCCTTCGTAGATTGCCTCGACAATCCGCCCTTCGACCAGGTTCATGGGCTTGGGCTCGGGCGGCGAGGTCCAAAGGTCCAAGGCCTCGGGCCGCACGGCCACCACGGCGCGCGTCGCCGGCGGCAGGTGCGAGGAGTTCGCCGCCCAAAAGACCCACCCCTCCGCAGTCTCAAATTGCCGCGCCAGCGCCGTTGTCTCGCCCGCCGCGGCTTCGAAGAAATTCTCGACGCCCATAAATTCGGCGACAAAACGCGTTGCGGGCTGCTCATAGATTTCCTCGCCGCTCGCGGCCTGGGCGAGGCGGCCTTGGTGGATGACCGCAATGCGATCCGACATCACCAGCGCCTCCTCCTGATCGTGGGTGACGAAGATAAAGGTGATGCCGACCCATTCGCGCAGGCGCTTGAGCTCCACCTGCATCTCGTGCCGGAGTTTTTGGTCGAGCGCGCCCAGAGGTTCGTCGAGGAGCAGCACCGCGGGCTCGAGCACCAACGCGCGCGCCAGCGCCACGCGCTGCTTCTCGCCGCCGCTCAGCTCGTTCGTCATGCGCTCTTCTTTCCCGAGCAAGCCCACCATCTCGAGGGCAGTTCCCACGCGCTTGCGGATTTCGGGGCCGGAAAGTTTTTTCTGTTCGAGGCCGAAGGCGACATTCCTCCGGACGCTCAAGTGGGGAAAGAGCGCGTAGTGCTGGAAGACGGTGTTGACGTTGCGGCGGTAGGGCGGAAGGTTCTGTGCATCGCGGCCTTCGATCAGAATTTCGCCCGCCTGCGGCTGCTCGAAGCCGGCGATCAGACGCAGGATAGTGGTCTTGCCGCTGCCACTCGGCCCGAGCAGCGTCAGAAACTCGCCTCGGCGAACCTGAAGCGAAAAATCATCGAGCGCCGCGTGCTCGCCGTAGCGCTTGGTGACGTTTCGCAGCTCAACGATCGGTTCCATTGTGGGCAGGCTGCCTACGGGCAATTGTAGCTCAATTCTTCTAATTGGCTGATGAAATATCGTCTTACGTTGTCATTCTGATCGAAGCGAAGAATCTATCATATTGGTTTCAAACCACTGCGAGATGCTTCGCGAAGTCTACCCTGAGCGCGGAATGAAAGGGATTCTTCGCTACGCTCAGAATGACAAGCGAAGAGCCTGCCCTCCCTTCGACTCCGCTCAGGGACAGTGAGCGAAGTCGAACTGTGACCGAAGCGAATGGGGCTCAGCATGACATTTCGGCGTGTTTTTCATCATCCTGCTCCGAAAATAGGACTAAGTCATTTGTTATCAGCAACGGCCCAACATTATCGGACGTCCCACTTCCATGCTGCGGGGTGTCGCGAAGCGACATGACCGACTGTTAAGTATTCGCGTGAACTTGAAATTCGGGAGGATGTTCTTTCATGCCTTCAGCCAAGCGTTGACGGGGACTTGGTCGGGATGCTTCGGCTTATAAGGCCAGGTGACGCGCTTGCCTGTGCCGGCCGATTCATAGGCGGCATAGATGATTTCGAGCGTAGCGCGGCCGTCGTCGCCTGTTTCCCGCGGAGTTTCTTGGTCCAAGATCGAGCGCACGAAATGCCGCATTTCGTGCGGGAAGCCGTAGATGTGGGCCTCTTCGAAGACGGTAAACGTCCACCCTTTGGTCTCGCCGGCCTTCTCGACCGCGTAGCCATAACCCGTCCGGCTGTAAGTTTCCATCGAGCTGCCATGGAGCAGGTCGCAGTAAACGACGCCCTCCGTGCCGTAGAGCTCGATGCGGTCGTCCATGCCACCGTGCTTCGCCCAACTGTCTTCGATCACGGCGATGCCGCCGCCTTCGAATTCCAAGATGACCACGGAATTGTCTTCGCCCTTGGTGCGTTTGGTGTGGAGCACGCGCTGGCAGTGGGCGACCACGCTCTTGGGTTTGGGCTTCCCGTACATCCAGCGCGCCCATTCGATGCCGTGGCAGCCCATGTCCATGATGGCGCCGCCGCCCGAGCGCCGCACATCGTAGAACCAGTCGGAATGCGGACCGGAGTGTTTTTCGCCCTGCTTCACCATGTAGAGCTCGCCGATGGCGCCCTCGGCGATAAGTTTTTTCGCGCGGACGTATTTGGGTGAAAAGCAAATCGTTTCGGCATACAAAAGCTTCACGCCGTGTTTCTTACAGGCGGCCACCATGGCGTCGGCGTCCGAGAGCGTGTGGGCGATGGGCTTTTCGAGAATGACATGCTTGCCGGCTTCGGCCGCGGCCACGGTGACGGCCCGGTGGAGGTCGTTCGGAATGCCCACCACGACCGCGTCTATATCCTTGCGCTCGAGGAGCTTTCGGTAGTCGGTCTCGACCGACCCGATCTTCCATTTGCGCGCGAATTCCTCGACGTGCTTGCGGTTGGGCGAACAGGCAGCCACCACGGCCACCTCCGGAACATCCTCGAGCGCCTCGGCGTGAAGGTTCGAAGAAAAGGCCGAACCGATAATTCCCAACCGCACTTTAACCATCAGGAGCTCCTAGCGAAATCCGCAGAGGCCGCCCCGGCACCCGTTCGGCGGGCATCCCGAGCGACCGTCCGCCTCCATTCGAAAAGAGGACTACCCGCTCCGCCCTCATTTTTCTTTTTCGTTTTTCTTGCTGTTGAGCGAGCGAATAAACTTGACCAGCGCCTCGATCTCGTCGTCCTTAAGCTTGTCGGCGAAGGGCGCCATGACCGTGCCCTTCTTCCCTTCCTTGATGATGGCGGTCATTTCCTTGTCGGTGATGGCCGCTTGCACTTTGGGATCCGTGAAGTCCGGGGTCTTGATGGCGGCGAACCCTTTGCCATCGACCCCATGGCACATGGAGCATTTCGAGCGGAAAAGCGCGGCGCCGTCGGGCTTCTCGTCGGCGCGGGTCCGAAGACTCCAGGCCAGCCCGCCGGCAAGCATGAGAACAGGGAAGATGTAACAAACGCGTTTCATTGATGGTTATGCCTCTAGGTTTGGTGTTCGGGATGGGTGCAGGCGCCCGGGAACTCCGTGTGATAATCGTCGCCCGCGTATTCGAGCTCCTGCTCCATCCCTATCTTTGATGTGTAATAAGCGAAAATCGTAGCGTCCTTAATTTCACCAAAAAACTCGACGCCGGGCTTGTCGAGCGGGTTGTGGTTTTCAGGGTCGGCGAGTGCTCATCGAGGAAGATCGGCTTCCAATCGGGATTCGGAGGCGGCGCGCCGGGTCCGGCGGGATGGAGGTGTGTCGCTCGCGCCATGGCGGGCGTCACGGCCTGGCCGAGGATCGGAAAGTAAACCCCGGCGCCGCCGAACGCCAGCTTTTTCAAGGCTGACCGCCGCCCCGTGCCTTTGCCCTTGCCACTGTCTGCCATATGTTTCACCGCTGTGAACGATCTGAATCTTCCCTTTGCCCGACATGCTGCATGTTAGCGGCAGGCCACCGTAAAATCAAGCGCGGCATGGTTTCTTGCCTCCACACGACTCTGCTATCATGAACTCTCTAAGGCGAATCTTTCGGCCGCGAACACTCGGATGGTGAACGTCCTCCTGATTTCGACATATGAGCTCGGCCGACAGCCCTTCGGACTGGCGGAGCCGGCGGCGTGGCTGGAGCGCGCGGGCGCGAAGGTCTCGTGCCTCGACCTTTCCCGCGACGAACTCGGCGAAGGCGCCGTCGGCAGCGCGGACATAGTGGCGTTTTACATTCCCATGCACACGGCAACGCGGCTGGCGGTGGCGGTGTTGCCCAAGGTCCGCCGCCTCAACCCTCGCGCCAAGCTTGCCTTCTATGGCCTCTACGCGCCGGTGAACGAGCCGTATCTGCGGAGCCTCGGAGCGGAAATCATCGTGGGCGGTGAATTTGAAGAGGGCCTCACCCGGGCGGTCGAAGGGCTGGCCGTCGGGGCGGACCTGCGTGTCCGCCCCGTAGAGGGCGCATCCCGATTCATCGGGACGCCCCTGCCCGATGTTCCCGTCGTCTCGCTAGCCCGCCAGAAATTCCTCATCCCCAATCGCTCGGGCTTGCCTCGGCCCACCCGCTACGCCAAGCTTCGGCTTCCGAACGGCGAGAAGAAGATCGTGGGCTCGACGGAGGCGAGCCGCGGGTGTAAGCACCTCTGCCGCCACTGTCCCATCGTTCCCGTATATAACGGCCATTTTCGGATTATTCCGCGCGACATCGTGCTCGAGGATATCCGCCAACAAGTCGTGGCGGGCGTCGAGCACATCACGTTCGGCGACCCCGATTTCTTGAACGGTCCCCGCCATGCGCTGGAGATTGCCCAAGCTTTGCATCAGGAATTCCCGAGACTTACCTACGACGCAACCATCAAGATTGAGCACCTTTTGAAGCACTCGAGCTGTCTCGCGGCGCTCCGCGATACGGGGTGCCTTTTTGTGACAAGCGCGGCCGAATCGGTGGACGACGCCGTGCTCGCGCGGCTCGATAAGGGCCACACGGTGGCCGACTTCGTGGCCGTCGTCGAGCACTTCCGCGAGGCCGGGCTGTGCCTTTCGCCGACTTTTGTCCCCTTCACGCCCTGGACGACGCTTCAAGGTTACTTGCGGCTGCTCGAGCGAATCCTCGATCTCGGCATGGCGGATAACGTTGCGCCTGTCCAGCTCGGCATCCGGCTCCTGATCCCGGCCGGCTCACGGCTGCTGGAGCTTTGCGAGGTGCGGGAAATGACGGGGCCGTTTGATGAAGCGGCCCTGGTCTATCCGTGGGCTTCGCCGGACCCGGAGGTAGATGAATTGTGCCGCGCGGTTCAGGCGTCGGTCCACGGCGCGGAAAAGGCGGGCGCCACCCGCCGCGAAATTTTCGCGCGCGTTTGGGAACTCGCGCATCGAGCCGCGGGCCAACCCGCGCCGCAGTTGCCGAAGCTCCGAGCGCGCGCCACCGTTCCCTACTTGACCGAGCCCTGGTATTGCTGAGCGGAGCCGACCGGGGACCAGTTGGCCCCCTTCAAGCCGCACGAGGCGCTCGTCTGATCTCAAACGTTGAACCGGGGGGCAAAGGATGGATGAAGGTTAAAGGATGAAGGATGAAGGCTGAAAAAGGGACAAACATTCATCTCTTATCCTTCAGACTTCATCCTCCACCCTTCATACTTTTTATGCGGCTGCTTCTGCTTACGACGACGACCGGCTACCAGACAAGGGCGTTTGTAGAGGCGGCGGAAAAGCTCGGGCTGGCCGTGATTTTTGCAAGTGACCGCTGCCATGTGCTCGACGACCCCTGGCGGGACGGGGCGCTCGCACTGAAATTCGAGGACCCGGAAGGCTCGGCGCGCGTCGTCGCCGAAGCGGCGCGGACGACCCCTTTCAACGCGATCATCTCGCTCGGGGACCGGCCCACGGCGACGGCTGCCCGCGCGGCCCAGGCGCTCAGCTTGCCCTTTCATCCCCCCGAGGCGGCAGACATTTGCCGCGACAAATACGCTTCCCGCGCGCGGCTCAAAGCGGCGGCGTTGCGGGTTCCGGAATTCCTACGCTTCCCGGTCGAAACCGGCCCGGGCGAACTCGCGGCCGCGGTTTCAGGCTCCATCGGATTCCCCTGCGTTCTAAAACCGTTGGCGCTTTCGGGAAGCCGCGGCGTAATACGGGCCGATAATCCGGACGACCTGGCCGCCGCGTTCAAGCGAATCCGTGCATTGCTCGCGACACCGGAAGTCCGCGTGCTGCGCGAGGGCGCGAACGAATTCATTCAGGTGGAGCGCTATATCGAGGGGACGGAAATTGCAGTGGAGGGCCTCGTCAGCCAGAGGCGACTCCAGGTGCTTGCCATCTTCGACAAACCCGACCCGCTTGCGGGACCTTTCTTTGAGGAAACAATTTACGTCACGCCTTCACGGCTCCCAGCCGAAATCCAGTCGGCGGTCACTCGGACGCTCGAGCAAGCCGTCCAGGCGCTGGGGCTCTGCCACGGGCCGCTTCACGCCGAATTCAGAATCAACGCGCAAGGCATTTGGGTATTGGAACTAGCCTCGCGCTCGATTGGCGGCCTCTGCTCGCGCGCCCTGCGTTTCCGAGCCCCGGGAATGGATGGCACTATTCCGCTCGAGGAGTTGCTCATCCGGCTGGCGCTCGGAGAAGACGTGGAGTCAGTCCTGAGGGAGGCCTGCGCCGCGGGCGTCATGATGATTCCCATCCCGGAGGCCGGCATCTTCCGGGAAGTTCGAGGCGCCGATCGCGCCGCCGGAATACCGGGAGTCGAGGAAATCCTGATCACGGCAAAGCCCGAGCAAACGCTCGTTCCGCTGCCGGAAGGATCGAGCTACCTGGGCTTCATCTTTGCCCGCGGCCCAACGCCCCAGTTCGTCGAACAAGCCCTGCGCCAAGCCCATCGCGAGCTGCGCATTGTCGCCACACCTGCCCTGCCCGTGGTATAAACACAGCGCTTGCAGGGTGAGCCACGAGCATTTGAATCCTGCCTTGCGACTTAACAGTGATGATGAAAAATTCTCGTGGCGTTGTCATTCTGAGCGAAGCGAAGAATTGCTGTATTTCCGCTCAGGATAAACTTCGCGAAGGAGCTGCTCCGCGACTAATCAAAAACCTAGCAGATTCTTCGTCGTCCCGATGAATCGGGACTCCTCAGAACGACAACGCGGAGTGTTTTTTCATCAGCCTGTTGGAGGGACAACCATGCGACGAGTGTATTCATGGAAAAGCTTTCATTGAAGCCTACGTTGTTACGCGCTTTCCACGATTCGGGGTGACGTTCATTCATTCCGGCTGGGGCGGCGACCGAGTGACGGGCGGACAAGGCGGCCCCGTTGACCAGCGCCTCGCGCGCGACGTTGTCGCTTACAAGCCGGCCGTCGTGACCGTTATGCTCGGCATGAATGACGCGGGCTACCAACCCTATAACGAGAAACTTTTCGTGACTTACAGCGAGGGTTTGAAGCACATCGTAGACTCGCTCCGCGCGGCCCTGCCGGGCGTCCGCATCACGCTTATTCAGCCGTCGCCCTTTGACGACGTCACTCGAGCGCCCCAGTTCCAAGGCGGATACAACGCCGTCCTCCTGAAATATGGCGACTACGTTAAGAAACTGGCGGGGGAAGACGGCTTGACCGTGGCGGATATGAACGCGCCGGTGGTTCAGATGCTCGAGAAGGCGAAAACCGGCGACCCGAAGCTCGCCGAAAAGATTATCCCCGATCGCGTCCATCCCGGCCCGGGCGGCCACCTCATCATGGCGGAAGCGCTGCTCGAGAGCTGGCACGCGCCGATGCTGGTCTCGAGAGTGGTCCTCGACGCGGGTCGAGCCAAGACCGTCGAAACCGAAAACGCCCAGGTCGCTGACCTCAAATCCGAGAACGGGCTTTCCTGGACTGAAACCGATGGCGCGGTGCCGATGCCGATAGACCTCGGCGACCCGGTGGTATCGCTCGCGCTCCGAAGCTCCGATTTCGTGGAACAGCTCGACCAGGAGCGCTTGCGTGTAAGCGGCCTTGCAACGGGGCGCTACGCGCTGATGATTGACGGAGAATCCGTGGGGACGTTTACCGACCGGGAATTTTCCGCCGGAGTCAACCTCGCAACCCTGCCGACGCCCATGCTCAAGCAAGCTCAGACGGTTTACGACCTCACTGTCAAGCATAACCAGATTCATTTCGCCCGTTGGCGAATGGTCCAGGTGCCGCTTCAGGATTTGAAACTCGGCGAAGAGCCGGCCACACTGGACCAACTCGACAAGCTCGATGCGGAGCTTCTCGCCAACCAGCGCGCCGCCGCGCAGCCGAAGCCGCACCACTTCGAGCTGTCGCCGAAGTAGCCTTCTGGTATCTGGTTCCGAGCCGCGGCGATGACCCGGTGCCGTGGCAATTTGTGTTTGAGCTTTCTTAGGAGGTTGCTAAAAAATAGTCTCAGGTTGTCATTCTGAGCGAAGCGAAGAATCACTCTTGTTGACTTCAATCCGGCGCGAGATGCTTCGCGGAATCTACCCTGACCGCGGAATGAAAGGGATTCTTCGCTTCGCTCAGAATGACAAGCGAAGAGCCTGCCCTGATCCCGCAGTCGCCGTTCGACTTCGCTCACGGCCCTGAGCCTGTCGAAGGGCGGGAGAAGGGGCTCAGCATAACATTTCGACATGTTTTTCATCAGCCCGCTAGAACTTCAGCGTTGCCACGGGCGCCCTTCCAGTGGCATGATGCCGCGTTCCTTTTTTCAGGAGGTCGTCATGTTTCAGTGGCGGCGGACGGCTCTGTTGGCTTGCTCGATGTTAGTCGCGTCCGGAATGTTGGCTCAGGAGCCAGGGCGCGAGAGGAGGCGGGAGGCGGCGCCGCCTTCACCCGCCGAATCGCAAGCTGGCGCAGCGGAAACCAAGCCCCCCGCCAAGCCCGAAGAAAAGATACTTCAAGCGCCCGAAGGGCCGGTGGTCACGCACCACCAGATCACGGTCGAAGGGAAGACGCTGAAATTCACTGCCACGGCAGGGACGCTGCCCATCCGCAACGCGGACGGCGAGGCCGAGGCGCACATCTTCTTCATCGCCTACACACTCGACAATCCCGAGTCCAAGCGCCCGCTGATGTTCTCTTTCAACGGCGGCCCCGGGTCGGCCTCCGTGTGGCTGCATCTCGGCGCCATTGGTCCGCGGCGCGTAAAACTGCTTCCCGAAGGCGGGATGCCAAAGCCGCCGTTCGAGCTCGAAGACAACCCTTACACCTGGCTCGCCCAAACCGACCTGACTTTCATTGATCCCGTCGGCACCGGCTACAGCCGCCCGGAGAAGAAAGAGTTGGGCAAGAAGTTCTGGGGCGTCAACGGCGACATCGAATCCGTCGGCGAGTTCATTCGCCTTTATCTCACGCGCAACGACCGCTGGAATTCCCCGCTCTTTCTGGTTGGGGAAAGCTACGGCACCACGCGCGCGGCGGGCCTATCCGGATACCTTGTCAATCAGGGCGTCGCGCTCGACGGCATAATCCTGGTCTCAACGGTTCTCAATTTTGAGACACTCGAATTCACGCGCGGCAATGACCTGCCGTACGTTCTCTACCTGCCGAGCTACACCGCCACGGCGTGGTTCCACAAGAAGCTCGCCGCCGAGCTCCAACAGCAGGGGCTCGAGAAGACACTCGACGAGGCCCGCCGCTGGGCCGGGACGGACTACTCCGCCGCGCTGGCCAAAGGCGATGCCCTCCCGGCCGAAGTGCGGCGCGACGTTGCCGAGCACCTCGCGCGCTACACCGGCCTGAGCCCGCAGTACATCGAGAACGCCAATTTGCGCGTGGAGGCCGGGGAATTCCGGAAGGAACTGCTGCGCAACGAGAAGCGTACGGTCGGCCGGCTCGACAGCCGCTTCGAAGGCATCGACGTTTCCGGGATTTCGCAGCGCCCGGACTATGACCCGAGCGAAGCGGCCATCCGGCCGCCCTTCACCAGCGCTTTTAACAACTACGTCCGCACCGAGCTCGGCTACAAAGCCGACCTGCCTTACTACGTGCTGGGCGGCGGCATTCAGGGTTGGGAATGGGGTTCGGCGGCTGGGGGCTTTCCCGACGTCAGCCCGTCGCTGCGCAGTGCCATCGTCAAGAATCCCTACATGCATCTCTTCGTGGCTTCGGGACACTTCGATCTTGCGACGCCATTTTTCGCCACCGAATATACGCTCGACCATCTGGGGCTCGATCCGGAATTGCGCGCCCGCATCTCGACCGGCGAATACGACGCCGGCCACATGATGTACATCAACAACGAATCGCTCTCGAAGCTCCACCACGACGTGGCGGGCTTCCTCGAAGGCGCGCTGAGACCGTGAGGTGGCTCGGAGCTTGAGGGAGGGCGTTCAGCGCCATGGTATAATTCACTCCCGGGAAGAATTACGGATCGTGTCGCGCGGGGAATGAGAGTATGAATATTACGCTTGATCCCGAAACAGAGAAATTGGTTCAAAGCGAGCTCCGTTCAGGCAGGTTTAAGGATGCCAGTGCCCTACTCGGAAAAGCTCTGAAACACTTTTTGATCGCTCGGGAACTCGGAGAGGAATATTCGCAGCTGGAGATTGAAGAGAAAATTTCACGGGGCCTTTCCGAACTTGACCGTGGCGAAGGCGTGGACGGCGACCAATTCTTCGAAGAGCTTCGGCGACGCGGAGGATGAATGAATTCAGGTAATACTCGCGTAGTTCCCGCCTTAATGGCCCGGAGGCAATTCGCACAGCTAGTCCGCCAAGCCCATCAGCGCCACGAGCGATTCATCATCCAGCAACGGGGAGAACCTCAGGCGGTGATTAAGGTCGTGCTTGATACAAACGTCGTTGTCTCAGCTCACCTCAATCCCCGCGGCCTCGAACGGCTTGTTCTCAACCTAGGCTTAGCAGGTCAACTGCAACTTTGCGCGTCCGCGGAGATTCTAATGACTGATCGCCTTCAAGCTTCTGTGGCCTTGCCTATCGCCCTTAAGGAGCGGCTGTCTGCGGAAGACGATCCGGCGCTCTGGGAACAAGTGCTGAAGGAATTAGCCGAGGACGCTTCAATACTCGAACACGTTACCGACGGTTCGCAACTATACGCTGAAGTAGGCGTGTGTTCTCATTGGCTGCGTCCTCATCAGACCCGGTGGACTGCGGCTGGTGGTTTTGCTTTGCCGGTTGGGTATGGCGGCGCTGGCCGCTTCAACAGAACAGGTCTTCCACTTTTTGATTGGAGCGTCAGACTGCGGTTCAATCCTGCTCCAATAGGCTGGGTCATTCCGGAAAAAGTGCCGACAAAACGCTTCCTTTCCGTCCGTGTCGCCGTTCCTTCCCGGACGACCCGACACCGCCAAGCGGCGGTGCACACTCTCTGGCCACCCAGGACTTTGGATGCCAAGCGCCAGCGAACTGTCCTCTACGGATTTCGAAACTTGAATGGCATTTGGGAACTGAAGGCATGCTCCAGGGACCGCGAACGAACCGATCCAGCGTAGGAAGTCATGAAGTTCCGCCATCAAGCCGGAGCGCTGCTCCGGTTCCGGTATTCAAGTCCTCTTGTGGCGTAGCGATCCGCCTGGCCTGTCGTGCGCTCTAGCTTTTAGTGTTCGGAAGAATTGATTCAATCAGCTTAGGCATCACCCTCCACGGTTTCAAAGGATTAGCCGCGTTCGAATTTGCCCCACATACTCCTCGGATGCGATTGACGCAACGTTGAAGCTCGAATTCCCGCACGCTAGAACGGGCCCCTTTTGGGGTTACGTTCCCGTGGCCCCACCCCCGATCTCACTCGCCGGCTTTCTTTGAAGGAGAGAGCAGACGGACCGTCTTCGACTTCTCCCTCGAGGCGAACTTGCGCAATTCGGCGAGCAGGTGCGGCGGCCACGATTCGTTTTCGAGGATTTCGGCGAGCTGCGCGGCATCGAAGTCGCTCACCTCGTCCCATCGGCCTGCCTGTTTGAGGAAGACCGCGAGTTCCTTGTGTAAGGCGTCGCGCTTGCCGGGGAATTTAGTCAGTTCGCGAGTCGAAATCGAGGCGCGGACACTGCTGCCTTGTATCAGACCCGTGCCCATTTGTTCGGCGAAATCAAGGATTCTTTCGCGCAGGTATTCTTTTTGCCGTTGCAGCTCAGCCATTTGATTCGAGACCTGGGAGAATTCGTTCACGAGTCTTACTCCCTCGTCCGTGGAAAGCTGCTCGGGCGGGAGCGCGGCGACCGCATCCACGTGTTTCCATGCGGGGCAGACGGGCCGGTATTCGCACCGCGCGCACCACTCGCCGACGCTCGGCGCGAACACCCGCTCGCCCTCGACGGCCTGAATCTGCCGGATGGTTTCTTGGCGGACTTCCACGAGCTCGTCAGGCGTACGCCTCGAGATAAGGTCCGTACTGAAGCCCACGTAATGCCAAATCAATTCCACTCGCTCGACGTCCCGCCAACGATCCTGGAGCCCAATCTGGTACAGGGCGAGCTGGCGGTCGGAGTCAGCGTCTTTCTGCGCGGGCAGGTACGCGGAAGTCTTGTAGTCATGTATTTCGTAGGTGCCGTCCGGCCGCCGCGCCACCCGGTCGATCAAACCGGTAACCTTGTACCGGCCTTCGGAGTCGAAAGCGAAGTTCATGCGCATTTCGAGCCCGAGCGTGCGGCTCTGGTCGAACGGCTTGAACCGCTCGAAGTAGTTGCGGATGCACTTCTCGCCGTAAGCGAAGTAATCGTCCGCGGTGCGGCTTTGGTTCGCCACCAGGATGTCCCATCCCCATTCCTTCTTCCAGCGGTCCCCATAAAACGCCAGAATCTCGCTAAGCGAGTTGGTCTTAGTGACCATTAAGTCTCTATAAAGCTTTTCGAGCGTGTCGTGAACACGGCTACCAACGAAAGCCTCGATGGTTTGCTCGATGGGCGCTTCGACCTTGTCAACGTATCTGAACTTGTACTTCAGCCGGCAGGCGGCAAACGTTTCGAGGCGCGAATGGGAGTAAAACGCCATCGACTGCTCGGTCTCCAGAAGCGAAGGACGAACTCGCCCTGTATGTTAGCACTGCCACATGCCTCTGTCCTTGTTGGCCGAACCGGGCTGGCATGAGTGAGCAAATACGGCCGAAACTGGCTGAAATGCACCATTTCCGGCGCTTTGGTACAGCACACCATCTCGTGTAGCCGTAACTCGCTGATTCCAAAAGGGCATTTGGGCGTTAAGGGGCCGGTTTTGGCATTCGCCTTGCCCTAAGTATTAGCGGACCCAGCCTGTAGTCTAGGTGGGTTCGGAGGTGGGCCATGAAATGGGCATGTCGATTGATACCAACGGCGATCATAGCGTTCGCTCTTTTAGGTCCGGCCGAGCGCGCACAGGAGCAGACCGAAGCTCCTCCACAGAATCCCGCTCAGGAGCAGACGCAGGCGCAGCCGAATGAGGTCGTCGCGCGAGTCAGCATCGTTGACGGCAACGTGGCGACCGAGCGCGGTGGCGCAGGCGAGTGGGTGGCGACCACGGTGAACGCGCCCGTGGACCGCGGCGACAAAGTCTCGACCGCCGACAAGTCGCGCACGGAAGTCCAACTCGACTACGCCAACGTTCTTCGCCTCAATCAAAACAGCGTCGTGACCATTGCCGACTTGACCCGCTCGCGCATCCAGGTGCAGATCGCGCAGGGCACCGTGAGCTACGCCGTGTTCAAGGGCAGCCAAGCGGATGCGGAAATTGACACGCCCAACATGGCCGTTCATCCGCTCAGCGAGGGTAGCTATCGCATCCAGGTGAACTCCCCCGATCAGACGGAATTGACCGTGCTCAGCGGCCAAGCGGAAGTTTCCGTGCCGCAAGGCAGCACCACAGTCGAAAAGGGCCAGCTCATTACCGTTCAGGGCAGCGACAGTCCCCAATATCAGATCGCAAACGCCGGGCCGAAAGACGATTGGGACCGGTGGAACGAGGACCGCGACCGCGAGATTCTCAGCGCCGCAAGCTGGCAGCACACTAACCGCTATTACACGGGCACAGAGGACCTCGACCGCCACGGCCGCTGGACCCAGGTCCCGGATTACGGCGACGTGTGGCAGCCGGACGAAGGTCGGGATTGGGCTCCTTACCGCGACGGCCGCTGGGCCTGGGATCCCTACTATGGCTGGACTTGGGTCTCTTACGAGTCTTGGGGCTGGGCGCCGTACCACTATGGCCGCTGGATAGATTGGGAAGACCAGTGGTACTGGTGGCCGGGATACGTAACGCCTTACTACTACCCGGTCTGGGCTCCGGCGTATGTCTCCTTTTTCGGATTCGGCTGGGGCTTCCACCATTTCGGCTGGGGGTTCGGTTGGGGCTTTGGGTCATTCGGCTGGTGCCCGCTCGGTCCCGTGGACCCATTCTTCCCCTGGTGGGGTTTCGGGAACCGATTTAGCGTCGTGAACGTGACCAACATCACGAACATAACCAACATCACGAACGTCACGAACTCGACCAACGGACGGTTCCAAGGCGGGCGCCGGGTTATCGGCTCGAACCTGGGGCGTATTACGAGCGATCCGCACGTTCGGGGTTCCATCAGCACGACGTCAGCGGACGGCTTCGGGACCGGGCGCGTGCCGCGGAATCAGCATCCGGTGAGCGTCGCTTCCTTGCGCGACGGGCATGTCGTCAACGGCCGCTTGCCGGTGGTGCCGACGCGGGCGAGCCTTCAACCCATAGACAAGACGGTCAATCGTGGCGCCATTCCGCGCGGCGCGGGCCAGACTCGGTTCTTCGCCACGCACGTCCCACCCGCTAGGCCGGCATCATTCACGGCGCGCGCAGGTGAAATCCAGCAAATGATGAAGACCCAGAACACACTTCGGCCGATGCCCGTCGGGCGTGGGGCCAGCCCGGAAAGATCCGGCACCGCCGGAGGTCCGGGCATTCCGACGCCGGGACAGATGAAGCCCGAGCGGCCTCAGTCGGGGCAGGGGAATCAACCTGGCCTGCCTACCCGATCAGGCTGGCAGCGCTTTGGGCAGGGGAGTCCAACCACCGGCGGGGCCCGGAATCCGCAGACACCCGCGCGGGGAGCGACGCCGAACAGCAACTTGAGGCCGTTTACCCGTCCGCAGGCCGGTACAACTCCTTCAGCACCGGCCCAACGTGGCACGGCCCAGGGCGGCAGGACCTTTCAGCCGCGGACGGCACCGCGCGCAGAACCGCCCAAGGCCCAGGGGCAGAGTGGATTCCAGAAGTTCACGCCTCGGACCGAAGCGCCGCCGGCCCATATCCAGGGTGGCGAGCGGACGGTCCAGCCCCGCGCCGCGCCGCAGTCCGGGTGGAAGCCTTTCACGCCCCGAACGGAATCCGCTCCTCAGCCGCGTGTCCAAGGCGGCCGCTGGGAGCGCCCCGCGCCCCAGACTGGCTACAGCTCACCGGGTCGTTATGCGCCGTCTGGAGGCGGACAATGGAGCCGTCCGTCACCGGGCTATTCACGGCCGCAGCTCCAGATCGGCAGGCCAATCGTGAGTTCGCCTCGCTATGGCGGCGGCTATAGCGGGGGCGGCGGCCAAGTGCGCTCGAGCGGCGGGGGAGGCGGTGGCCGGACGAGCGGCGGAAGCTTTGGCGGCTCGCGCGGAGGCGGTGGCGGGAGCTGGGGTGGCGGCGGAGCGCGCAGTTCCGGAGGTGGCGGGGGTCACAGTTCCGGCGGCAGCGGCGGCGGTCACAGTTCAAGTCCTCATCGGTAATTCCCTCCTCTGAGCCTCGGGGCCCGTCAGTTGACGGGCCTCATTTTTTTGCGCCCAGCAGGTTGTTCAATTGGGCGGACTTGTCTCCCAGAGCTCGAGTGGTCGCGTCAAACGCGCGCGTCAGAACAGCCCGGCTTTGTGAAGAGCCTTCAGCAGCTCCACTTCGGTGGTCGCGTCGTTGATCTGCTCAACCATTTTGCCGTCGCGGTCGAAGATGACGGATTGGGGAATCCCCTGCACTTGGAACTGGTCGAAGACGGCGCGGCGCGAATCGAGGAGGGGTAGAAACGTATAGGCGTTTTGAGCGAAGAACTTTCGCACTTTTTCGGCAGGCTCGTCGGTCAAAGCGAAAACCACCAGCCCTTTGTCCTTCCACTCTTTATAGGCCTTCTCCAGATCGGGCATCTCGTGGCGGCACGGTGTGCACCAAGTCGCCCAGAAATTGAGCACCACCACCTTGCCGTGTTGCTCCGTCAGCCGATAGGTCCTTCCGTCGAGTCCAGGGAGGGTGAAGTCGTACTGCGGGGAGAGCAGTTCCTGGAGGTCCAGCAGTAGCAGGCAAGCCTCCAGGGAAGCGTCCGGGGAGGGAATGGTTGTGTTTACGTGTCGCATCGTCCCGGACCAGGCGGCGAATCGTTTACCGCGGCGAGAGCTTCTTGGGCAATTTGGTGCTGTTGGGCGCTGCTCAAGCCTCCGCGCGACAAAAGGTACTGTAGAAGCATCAGGCGGGAATCGGGATCGGCTTTCTCCCGAATCCAGGCGAGAGAATCAGGGATCGCCCACTTCTCGAAATCCGATGGAGGCTCCGCCTTAGACGGTGGAGGAGCGTGCGGCTTCCAATACGTGTAGGAAGAGGGCTCGGCGGCGGCTTTTGCTGCCTGAACATCCGTGATACCCGCGACGAGTTTTTCCCAGGACCCAAGCCGGGGCCGCAGGCGCGCATAAGCCGCCGGATCCAGAGCGTGAAGATAGACTGCAACTCGGAACAGGAGGGTTTCTTGCGTCGACGCGGTCCGGAATTCCTCATTTCCGACACGATATTTGGCTTTGATCTCTGATGACCCCGGTGCCAGCGCCGAGGGGTCCAAGAGCGGCAGGATTTTTTCTATGGCAGCATCAGCGTCATTCGGGTCGGAAACAATCATGATGGAAACACAAATCAGCATTTGCCAGACGTCCATTGAGGTGGGCTTCTCCGGGGGGAAAGCCGCCACAATATCCCGGAACAGGCCTGCGGATGCCTCGGGATGGCGAGACACCACTGCCTCTAAGAGATCCGTTTCGATGCGCAGCCCCCGGATACCAGCATTTTGCGTCTCTCGGTAAAGTGCAACTGAGCGATCCAACTCGTTTCGCATGAGCCAGTAACGGATTACGGCGCCGTACGCCGCAGATTTATTGTCGAGAGAAAGTAGCACGCGCTCGCCTTCCACCGGGGCCAGCGATAACAAGCTACGCGCGAGGTCATCCTCCGGCCTCAAATCCTTGTGCGAGCGCAACTGCTCGAGGCTTTCAACGAGAAGCCGGTTCGCCAGAGCGGGTCTAGTCTGCTGAAGAAGCTCGGACAGACGCAGCTTGGTTTCGATGCTGTTGAGAGTGGGTTCCTTGTCAGCGAGGGATTCGATGCGGCGTGTGAGCTCCCGCACCTCCTGACCGCGGTCCGCGATTTCGGGTCTGCCCGCTGTAGGAAGGGAAAGGAGTAAGCCGGCCGCAATAATGGGAAGGGAGACAAGCCTTCGGGTCATCAACGCAACCCCGAAGAGCAAGTCTACCACAGCGCCCGGGAAAAGCCATTGACTCGCGTCCGCCGTGGGTGCAGAATTTCATTGGTCCTCGGTGGGAGAGGCGACATGGGCGGAAAGAAACTAAAATTCGCCGTCGGCATCGGAATCGTTCTGGCTGTAGTAATTTGGGAAGCGGTTTCGGGATTCCAGCAATCGAAAACCTACTACTTCACCGTCAACGAACTCATTAGCGGGAATACGGCGCATCAGCACGTGCGCGTGGGAGGCATCGTCGCCTCGGACTCCATACAGCGGCACGGAAGCGAAGTGACATTCCGCCTGGCACAGGATGCGAGCTCCATTCCGGTGAGATACATCGGTACGGATCCTCTGCCGGATACGTTCAAGGTCGGCGCGCAGGCCATCGTCGAGGGGGAATACGCGGCAAATGGAGAATTCCGCGCGGAGAAGATCCAGGCCAAGTGCGCCTCAAAGTATCAGGCGACACCCGCCAAAGGGTGATGGGGTGATTGATCCATCGGGTGATTGATTCATCGGCTCATTGAGCGATTGGCTGATTTTGCGATTGGCGAGTGCACGAAGCGAATGATGGGCTGCCGAGAACCTTCGCCAGTTTTAGCAAGCTTCTTACCGGCCGCTTTCAATTACGCGAGCTCTCAATGGACCAATTCTTGAGGAACCTATGAATCAAGTTGGAAGCGTGAGTCTCGTCGCGGCGCTGGCATTTGGAATCTACGGCGTTGTGGCGGGGGTGATCGGCGGCAGGCTCCGCAGTCTTCGCGTGACGCGCAGCGCCGAGCGGGCGACGCTGGCGTTCTTCCTCATGATCACGGTGGCGGTGGTGGCTCTCGAGACCGCCATCCTGACCGACGACTTCCACACCGCCTACGTCGCCGCGCATTCGAACAAAGACCTGCCCGTCTATTACAAAATCGCGGTGCTGTGGGCGGGGCAGGAAGGCTCGCTGCTTTTCTGGACCTGGCTGCTTTCGATCTACGGCGGTTTGGCCGTCCTGATCAACCACCGCAAGAACCGCCAATTGATGCCCTATGTCGTCGCGGTGGTGCTCGGGACGGGTGTGTTCTTTACTTCTGTCACCTTTTTCGTCGCGAACCCCTTCCCCGTCCTCAATCTTCAAACCGCCGCGGGCCTTGCGCCCTTGCACCCGCCGGAAGGCAACGGGTTGAACCCGTCTCTGCAGTATCACTCGATGGTGATCCACCCGCCCGTGCTCTACCTCGGCTACGTGGGTTTCGTGGTGCCCTACGCTTTCGCCATGGCCGCTCTCATCACCAAGCAACTGGGCGACAACTGGATTCGCGTGACGCGCCGTTGGGCGATGGTCCCCTGGATGTTTCTCGGCGTCGGCATCCTGCTCGGGGCGAACTGGGCCTACTACGTGCTTGGATGGGGGGGCTACTGGGGCTGGGACCCGGTCGAGAACGCGGCGCTGCTGCCTTGGCTTGCCGGAACCGCCTTCCTTCATTCCGTGATGATTCAGGAAAAGCGCGGGATGCTGAAAGTCTGGAACATCGTGCTGGTGATGGTGACGTTTTTCCTGAGTATCTTCGGGACGTTCCTAACGCGCAGCGGCATCGTCTCATCCGTGCACGCCTTTGCGCAGTCGAACATCGGCATCTTCTTCGCCGTCTTCCTCGGAATCGTCGTTTTCTTCTCGCTGACGCTGCTCTTCCTGCGACTGGACTTCTTGAAGAGCGAAAACAAGCTCGATTCCGTGGTGTCGCGCGAGAGCGGCTTCCTCTTCAACAACTGGATTCTGCTGGCGGCGGTCTTCGCGGTGCTGTGGGGAACGATTTTCCCGATAATCTCGAAGGCCGTCGAAGATAAAACCGTCACCGTCGGCCCGCCCTATTACAACAAGACCGCCCTGCCGATCGGCCTGCTGCTTTTGTTCCTGACCGGCGCAGGTCCCTTGCTGGCCTGGCGGAAGACGTCGTTTCAGAGCTTGAGGCGGAATTTCACTTTACCGGTCGCGCTGGCAGTGGCAGCGGGGGCGGCGCTTTTCTTCGC
This sequence comes from Acidobacteriota bacterium, assembly GCA_003225365.1. Lineage (GTDB taxonomy): Bacteria > Acidobacteriota > Terriglobia > UBA7540 > UBA7540 > Gp13-AA74. The sequence continues at coordinate 4,693 of QHZN01000180.1, read as the reverse complement.
CGGCGTCCGAGACCTCTTTGCCTGGATGTCCCTGGTGCTCGCGACCTTCGTCGCGGCCTGCGTGCTCCAGGAATTCTACAAAGGCGCGCGGACCCGGCAGGTCATCGCCGGGGAAAATTTCCCGCAGGCTCTCTACAACCTCACCATGCGGAACACGCGCCGCTACGGGGGCTACATCATCCACCTCGGCATCGTGCTTTTGTTCGTCGGCTTCGCGGGCCTCGCCTTCAAGACCGAGGCCAAGGCGCCGATGCAGAGGGGCGACCTGCTGCGCGTCAAAGATTACGTCCTCCGTTGCGAGGGCATCACAAAGGGCGAGACACCGAATTACCTCTACGAACGCGCCGAACTGAGCGTGGTTAAAGACGGAAAAGCGCTCGGGACCGTCAAGCCCGAAAAGCGGCTCTTTAAGGCCAGCCAGGAATCCATCAGCCACGTCGCCCTCCGGCCTTCCCTCGCCCAGGACCTTTACGTCGTTCTCGCCGGCGACGACGAGGACACTGGAAAGGCCCTCATTCAGGTTTTCATCAATCCGCTCGTGGGATGGGTTTGGGTCGGGGGATTCGTGGTGTTCCTCGGAACGCTTCTCGCCATGGTCACCAGCCGCATCGAGCGAGAGATGGCCGGCATCCGTCGTCCGGTGGAAGAGGCCATTGAGGAAAAGCATGCGCTCTGACAGGATGCCGAAAAGACTTTCGGATTGTCGTCCTGAGCGAAGCGAAGGACCTCTGCATTTGAATTCACAAGCAAATACAGAGGTCCTTCGGGGCCTGCGGCTCCTCAGGACGACAGAATCGACAGTTTTTCTGCATCGCGCTAAGTGGATTGTGACACCTGTTCTTCTGATGCTCCTCGCACCCATGGTGGCTCAGCCCGCCGATCCCGACGCGGTCGCCAAATCGGTGGGCGACAAAGTTTATTGCTTGTGCGGATGCGTCACCACGCTCAATCACTGTCCGCACCCGGAGGCGGAGTGCTCCGTCCAGAGGGACATGCACAAGCTGATCCGGAAAGACCTGGCGGAAGGTAAGAGCGAGAACCTGATCCTCGGGGACCTCGTGCTGCGTTACGGCGCCCAAGTGCTGGCGTCGCCGCCGGCGAAAGGATTTGACCTGACCGTTTGGGTCCTGCCCGGTTTCGGGGCGATCGCCGGGCTGGTTATCGTAGTGCTCCTGGTTCGCCGCTTCCGGAAGCCGACAGATAATCCCGCGCCCCCGGAGACGCTGGATCCAACGCTCCTGGCCGCCGTGGAAGAAGAAATGAAGAAAGTCGTCGGGTAGGAAACCATGCCCCTCGCGATCGCGCTGGCCACCGCCGCCACGCTAGCGGTTTTCGTCGCCTTCCCGCTGCTCGCTCCCGACACGGAAGGCGACCAGCTATTGCCCGTGGACGTCACTCCGCTCGCCGACTTTAAGCGCCGCCGCATGGTTGTCTACGAAAACCTCCAGGACCTCGAATTCGAATTCAAAGCCGGGAAAATCGCGCGCGAGGACTACCAGACCTTGAGCGACAATTATAAAGCCGAGGCCGCGGGATTGATGGCGGCCTCGCTCGAGGCCGAGACGACGAGCCATGGCGACGCCTGGATCGAAAGCGAAGTGGCGGCGCGGCGCGCCCGGCGGAAATCGGCGCCGAGCCCCCAATACCTTTGCCCGGAGTGCGGGTTTGAGAATCCATTGCCCGTCAAGTTCTGCGGGGAATGCGGGGCAAAGCTAGCGTCGCGCCCCTAGCAGCGGAAAAACAATTGACGGACAACCATGGGCGCGGCACCGCGCCACCTGCCCTTCGGCCCGACGAAGCATGAAATCGCCCTCGAACAACGTAGAGCTCCCCTTCCTAATCGGCTGTGCCTCTATTCTCCTGCTGACGGCGCCCGCACCGCTCGCCGCGCAGGCGGTGGTCGAGGGGCGAGTGATCAACAGGACGACAAACCGTCCCGCGAGCGGCGCCAAGGTGCTTCTCCTCCAGCCGCGCCAGGGCATGCAGCAGGTGGCCGCGACCGTCACCGATGCGCACGGCCATTTTGAATTTCCCCCGGAGGGAGTTGACCCGAAGTCCTTCTATCTGGTCCAAGCAAATTTCCAGAACGTCCCCTACAACGCGCCCGTCGAATTCACCCGCGACGGTAAGGCTCAAGTGGACGTGACCGTATACGAGGCGATGCGACAGGCGCCGGCGCTCGGTGTGCCTCAAGCGCGCATCCTGTTGCGCGCGGCCGGGAACAAAGTGGACGTGGAAGAACTTTTCGCGATTCAAAACCCCTCTCAGCCGGAGCGAACCTACGTGGATTCCTCCGGGACTTTCCATTTCAAGGTCTCTCCGGGCGCGGGCACGCCGCGCGTCGCCGTGGCCGGCATGAAGAACATGCCGCTGCCGCAGGCGGTGGTGGCGGGAAAATCGCCGGGAGAATTCTCCATCCTTTATCCCTTGAAACCCGGCCTGACCGTGGTCATGGTCGGCTACCAAGCCGACTATTCGCCATCCGAATTCCGCTACGGTGACAGCGTTCCCTATGCCATCCAGAGTGCGGAGATGGACGTTCTACCCGCCACTCTCACGGTGGCCTCGCCGGCATTCAAGCCGGACGGAAAGGATCCGGATTCCGGCGGAGAAAAATTTCTGGCCGAAGGGCTCCCTGCCGGCGCGCCGCTCACCGCGACGCTCGGCGGCGAAGCGGCGCCCGAATCGTCCTCGAGCGACACTGATACTCCCCAAGACCAGGTGAAGGTTACGCCGGACCCCATGACCCGGCTGGGAATCCCGCTCCTCGCCTGCTTCCTGTTGTTGCTCGTGTGGGCGCTGGGTGTGCGAGTTGCGAAGGAATGGCCTCGCTTCAAAAAAAGCCAGGCTGCCGCCGTCCTCCAGCACAAGGAGTTCGGCGCGAAAGCCGATCAGTTGCTCAATTCACTCGCCGACCTCGACGAGCTGTTCGCCGGGGCAAAAATTCCCGAAAAGAAATATTGGAAAGAGCGCCTGGAATTGAAAGCCAAGCTGGTCGCCCTGGTCAAAAAAAGCCAAACGCTTTCGCCCGACACCTATGCCGCACGCCGGACCCCGCGCTGAGCCGCTTCTGGAACTTCGCGACGTCTCGAAATACTACGGCGACCTCGCGGCGCTCGAAGGTGTGGTTTTTAAGGTCCGTCCGGGCGAGTCGGTGCTCGTCTTCGGGCAGAACGGAGCCGGAAAGACGACGCTGATGAGGACACTCGCCTCACTGGTGCGGCCGAGCGCGGGGCAGGTGTGGTTCGGCGGACGGGAAATCCATAAAGTCTCGGCGACAGCCAAAGCGGCCATCGGCTTCCTTTCCCACGCCACGTTTCTTTATCCCGATTTGACGGCGCGGGAGAATCTGGCGTTTACCGGAAAGCTTTTCGGGCTCGCGCAGCTCGACCGGAAAGTGGACGCGGCGCTCGAGCGGTTCGGCGTCGCCGACCGTGCCTCGACCCCGGTGCGCGAGCTTTCGCGCGGCCTCCAGCAGCGAGTGGCGCTGGCTCGAACGCTCCTTCACGACCCCCAGTTCCTCCTGCTCGACGAGCCCTTCACCGGGCTTGACACGCGCTCGTCGGCGACCCTCCAGGGATTCCTGGCCGGACTTGCGGCTGCGGGCAAGGCACTGGTCTTTTCGACTCACGATTTCGCACAAGGGGCGCTGCTGGCGGGCCGTCTGGTGGCGCTCGCCCGCGGCGCCGTTCAATACGACGGGCCGATGGCGAGCGCACCCCTCGCCCGGCTGGGAATTGGGGGCCATGCATAGCCTCACAGTCATTTGGGCGGTGTTCGCGAAAGATCTGCGAGTGGAATGGCGCAATCGCGAGACCGTGGCCCTGATGATCGTCTTCGGCTGGCTGGTCATCTTCCTCTTCAACTTCACCCTGGAGCCCGCGGGGGAGGAGTCGCTCCGCGTCCTGCCCGTGCTGCTCTGGGTGACGTTCGCCTTCGTCGGCATCCTGGGTTTCAACCGCTCCTTCGCCGCCGAGCGGGAAAATTCGGGCCTGGAAGGAATGGCGCTGGCGCCCGCCGACGCGGGAGCGATTTACCTCGGGAAGGTGCTGGCGAATCTGGTCTTCTTGGGCGTCGCGGAAGTGGCGGTCGTCTTCGCCGCCTCCGTCTGGTATAACTTTTCGTTCCTTCCATCGCTCCCGTGGTTCGCGACGATCGTCTTCCTCGGCACTCTGGGCTATGTCGCCGTGGGAACGATCTTCGGCGCCATCGCGGCGAATACGCGCATGCGCGAAGTCATGTTGCCGGTGCTCCAGTTTCCCGTCTCGGTGCCGATTTTTATCGGAGCGGTCGAGGCCACCACGGGCGCGATGCGAGGGCTTGCCCCCGTGGAGTTCCAGCAAGGCATCCGGCTTCTCCTCGCCTTCGACGCCGTCTTTCTGATACTTTCATATTTGTTGTTCGAGTACGTGATGGAGGGATAGCCCGGAGTGGAGGTGTGAAAAAAATGGGGGCAACCAAAAGATTTCTCGCAAAGGCGCCGTTCAACAGGCTCACGGCCCTGAGCGAAGTCGAAGGGCAAAGCCGCAAAAGTCCGCAAAGGAAATAAAGGAGTTCGAGTTTGCGTTTCTTTGCGCTTTAGCGCCTTTGCGAAAGGCTGTCGATTTTTTCACAGGTTCATTCCGCCAAGCCCGACGCCATGAACAAGTCGAAGACACTGAGCTCAGTCGAAGTGCGGCCCTGGATTCAAGCC
>QHZN01000397.1 GCA_003225365.1 Acidobacteriota bacterium | reverse complement strand
TTCGAGAAACGACGGGTATCTCCTGTTCTTTTAAACCCGCAGGATAGCCCTTGCCGTCAAAATTCTCATGATGGTGAAGAATATGCAGCGCGGCGCGTTCGAAACCCGGAAGCATGCGCAAGACAGCCCAGCCGTATTCCGGGTGTTTTTTCATCAGGGCATATTCGTCTTCGTCGAGGCGTCCGGGCTTTTTCAGAATCGAGTCCGGAATTCCAACCTTGCCGATGTCGTGGAGAAGCGCAGCGACTTCCAGGTTTTGGAGTTCTGGTTCTTCGAGGCCAAGCTCCTGCCCCACGCGCATGCCCCATTCCGCCAAGCGAGTGCTGTGCACTCCGGTATTGAGATCTTTCAGATCCAACAGTTGGTTAAAAGCGCAGATCACCGAGCTGCGCAGGGCAGAAAACTGCTCCTCGACTTGCTTGATGCGCAGCGAATCCGGTGTCCCGTGAAGAATCGAGTCCATGATGAGCACCGAAGCTGGGCTGGACGGCACAGTGATTACCAGCACAACAGGAGGCACGAGCCGGATGTTGAGCTGGAACTATTCACCCACGAGGAAATCGCCTGATACGCGTCGAGGCGGCCATAGTGGAGGTCGGGCGTGAGCTGAACCGCATGAGACAATGCACTGGCCGCTTTTGTTTGGTTGAGAGAAGACTTTGCGTTCAAGAGCAGAGCCGCCGTGCCGGCCACCAACGGAGAGCTGAAGGAGGTCCCAGAAGCGCTGCCGTAAGTTCCGCCGGGGAAAGTGCTGATGACATATTCGCCGGGCGCGGCGATCCAAACGTCGGTCGAGCCGTAATTGGAAAAGGAGGAGCGTGTGTCCCAATTCGTTGTCGAAGCGATGCCCATCACCTTACCGTTGACGGCTGCCGGGTACACCGGCGCGCTGGTGCTTTCATTGCCGGCCGCGGCAACTAAAATGACGTTGTTCTTGTTCGCGTAGGAGATGGCTTGATTTAACGCAGGTGACGGTGCGGACACGTCAAAGCTCATGTTCACGACGTTGGCGTGCTGCTGTACGGCGTAATACAAAGCCGCGACGATATTGGAGAGATACCCGCTGCCATTGGATGTGAAGGCCTTGAGGGGCAGAATTTTGGCCTTGGGAGCTACCAGATGCACGAGTCCCGTCGTCATCGTCCCGTGCCCAAATGCTGAATAGGGGCCGCCGTCCAGAATGGCCGCCGAGGACTGGTCGAGGATGGCAGCACTGGATTGTTGCACGATTACAGGCTGACCCTGAGAGTTCCCGTTTTGGTTCCCGTTCTGCAATAGAGGCACATCCAACCATTCGGAAGCGCCGGGTTGGTTGCGCGTGAAGTCGTATCCGGGCAGGAGGACAGGGTAAAGGACAGGGTGTGTGGTATCCACACCTGTATCAATGACGGCCACAATCCCGGTTCCGCTGACGTTGAAGCCTTGCTGTGCGTCGGTGAGGCGGATGATTTGCGCCGCGGGTTGGGTGGCATAGGCGTGTGTGACGACGGTACCGTAATAGTTTACGGGGGTCGTGTCGTTTAGCCCTGGAGGTATGACGCTCATGGGTCTCAGCGGAATCGGCAAGAGGTTATCAGGCTCGACGCTTTGGATACCCAGAAGCGATTCCAGGAGGCTCAGTGTGCCATTAAGAAGAGCTGATATGAGATTACCGGAATATGTCACTAGGTAGGTCTGACCGATTGAGCCATCCAATGAGCCTTGAACTTGACATCCTGCGGACAAGCACAGATTCACGACGGAGGCCAGTCCTCCAGTCGTGCGGACGATGTAGCGGTTCTGCGCTGCGGCGGGTTTCGCGTCAACGAGGATGAAGGCGATCAGGATCAGCAAGATGTATAAACTGCGTTTCATTGAGTTTGTCCCTTCCAGGGTCTTCCTGGTCGTAAATCATTCAGCCATAGGCACAAAGGGATAGGGACATAGTTTTTCGAAATTCTCCCCTTGGGCCAATGGTACGCATGAGCTTTCTGTGTCACCCGAAACTCGCCAAACTGATTCGTCACCGTGTGGATAACGTTTCCCCGGCGATTTGATAAGGAAACTTGCACGTCGCGGCCAACGATCTCCGGATGGCTAACGTCCAACAATTGTCCAGTGACGACCAGCCGATTGCACTCCGGTTGCGCTTCGATCTGGATATCGATCTGATAAGGCTCAGCCCGGTAGAGCATCTGTCTCATTCCCATGGCAGCCGAGCGCGCGCCTGCTAGGGCCGGCTGCGAAAAGCTGTCGAATAGCAGCTGGATCAAGCCGCCTGTTTCCTGCCGCTTGGCCGCCCAGCCAGCCGTTGCGAAGGCTGCCTTGACCACGCGAACGCTTTCCGCGGCAGGTTGGTAACTGGCCTCGACCGCCGCCGCGTTGGCTACTCTTTGCCATAGCGCTACTGTCTCCATGCAACGTTTGCAACCTGCTCCCAGGTGCTTCTGCATCGCCTCTTGCCGATCGCCAGAAGCCATGTGGTTCACAAAATCAATCCATTCCTCAGCCTTAAAGTGCTTCATTTCCGTTCCCCCATTAGCCCTTCTGTCGTTCTTTCCGCTCCCCAGCGGATGGGCCAATTCAACGTTACCCGTGGAATAAGGGGAATTCAGGTGCAGAAAAATATAGATCCGGCAGGGATTAGTTAACTCTTTGTTTTTCAGTGAGTTTGCCCACAAGTACGAAGGGAGCCCAGAAATAAGGGTGAGTGCTCTCCTGGCGTAGCTGCTGCATCGCGGATTGGAGGGAGGCAGCCATATCATTGGTTTCGATGTAGCTCTTGTAGAAGATCTGCATGAGTTCCGCAGTACTGCGGTCGTGAACGTCCCACAAGGATAGGAGCAAAGAGGTTGCACCAGCGCAGAACAGTCCGCGCTGCAGGCCAAGGAGTTCGTCGCCGGCGGACACGAAGTTCATCCCGGTGGCACAGCCACTCAGGGTCACGAGCTTCGCGCTCAGACGCATCTGATAGAGATCGTAGAGATTCAGGTAGCCGTCCCCCAACCGGATGCCGGAAAACATCGGGTTGTCCTGGCGGTAGGTCCCGTGCGTGGCGACGTGCAGGAGGGAGCTTGCCGATCCCCGCTGCCGAAGGACATCCGCAGTGGCCTGCGCACCGAGAAAAAGTTCAGGATGGGGAAGGAGTGCTGCGACGGACTGCACCTCGGCCAGGATGTGTGGGGCGCGTTCATCAGGGATGCCCATGACGAGCGAGTTGGGCGTCTGAGACGCTGGCTTTTCCTGACAAAGTGCGAACACGGTCGCACTGGGGGCGTACGAGATGGTATGGATGTCGCAGAGATACCCGTTACCCTCGCGGAGGGCATGAAAGGGAAGAAAGTGCAGGGCCCCGTGGGGCACAAAGACAAGGTGTTTGGCCCTGAGGCGCTGGCGTAGCGGCGCAATGAGTTCCGCGTAGAGGGCTTCCAAATGGCCCTCGGTGGCCCGCAGCAAGGGTCGCTCAAAGCGCTGCGCGTATGTCGCTCCCATTCGAAATTTTGAGAGCTGGAACCTGAGCAGATGCAAAAAATGGACAACGCGGGAGACGACCGTGACGGGAGTGATTTCGATCGTGTCACGCGTGA
>QHZN01000402.1 GCA_003225365.1 Acidobacteriota bacterium | reverse complement strand
CTTCGTGATCGGTAAGAAGTGGATGTGGAAGCTCCAGCACCCGGAGGGCCCCAGCGAAATCAACGAACTCCACGTGCCGGTGGGGCGTCCCATTCAACTCACCATGACCTCGCTCGACGTCATCCATGACTTTTTTATTCCCGCCTTCCGCGTCAAAAAGGACTTGGTCCCGGGGCGATACTCGTCGATCTGGTTTCAAGCCAATCAAACCGGCAAATTCCACTTTTTTTGCGCTCAATACTGCGGGGCGGGGCCACCGTCGTGGCTGACGACAACTATCTCCGCGAGTCCATCCTGGCTCCCTCGGCAAAAATCCTGGCGGGCTACTCCCCTATCATGCCGACGTTTCAGGGCCAGATTAGCGAGGAACAACTGCTCGAGCTCCTGGCCTATATCAAATCGCAGAGGCCGGTGGAAAGGAGGGGGGAGCCCTGATGGCCACCGCGGCGCTCGAACCGACCCTCGAAACGAGTGTCCACTACTTGAACGTCAACTACGGGATCAGGTCCTGGCTCCTGACCACGGACCACAAGCGCATTGCGCTGTTGTATCTCGCCTCCATCACGTTCTTCTTCTTCATAGGCGGGGCGGCTGCGGTGCTGATGCGCCTGCACCTGATCTCGCCTGAGGGCGCGCTCTTCGAGCCCGCGGCGTACAACAAGCTTTTTACGATGCACGGCATCATCATGGTCTTCTTTTTCCTGATCCCTTCCATCCCTGCCGTGCTGGGGAATTTTCTGGTGCCGATGATGATCGGCGCGCGCGACCTTGCCTTCCCCAAGATCAACCTCCTGAGTTGGTACGTTTTCATTGCCGGCGGCGTGCTCGAACTTTACGCCATCTTTTACGGCGGGGTGGACTCTGGCTGGACGTTCTACACTCCGCTCAGCACGGCTTACCTGAACACCAACGTGATGGCGGCGGCGCTGGGCGTTTTCATCGCCGGCTTCTCGTCCATCCTGACGGGCCTCAACTTCGTCGTCACCATCCACCAGATGCGCGCGCCGGGGTTGACTTGGTTCCGGATGCCGCTGTTCATCTGGGCCATGTACGCCACGAGCATCATTCAAATCCTGGGGACGCCGGTGGTGGCCATCACGCTCGCTTTGGTGGCGGTCGAGCGGCTGTTCCACGTGGGGCTTTTTGATCCCGCTCTGGGCGGCGACCCCATTCTGTTTCAGCACCTTTTCTGGTTCTACTCTCACCCGGCGGTTTACATCATGATCTTGCCCTCGATGGGCGTAGTCAGCGAACTGGTGACGTGCTTTTCCAGGAAAAAAATCTTCGGGTATCACTTCGTCGCCTTCTCGAGCGTGGCCATCGCCGTCATTTCGTTTCTGGTCTGGGGCCACCACATGTTCGTGAGCGGCCAGTCCATTTATGCCGGGCTGGTCTTTTCCGTCCTGAGCTTCGCCGTGGCCATTCCCTCCGCCATCAAGGTCTTCAACTGGACCGCGACGCTCTATAAGGGGTCGGTATCCTACGACGCGCCCATGCTCTACGCGCTCGGCTTCATCGGCCTGTTTACGATGGGCGGGCTGACAGGCCTGTTCCTGGCCTCCCTCGCCACCGACGTCCACCTCCACGACACCTACTTTGTCGTCGGCCATTTCCACTACATCATGGTGGGCGGTGCGGTGATGGGGTATCTGGGCGGGATCCACTTTTGGTGGCCAAAGATTACCGGGCGGCTTTATCCGGATGGATGGGCGAGGTTTTCGGCGTTGGTTATTTTCGTCGGGTTCAACCTTACTTTCTTCCCGCAATACATGGTCGGCTATCTCGGCATGCCGCGCCGTTACGCCGTCTATCCGGCGGAATTTCAGGTGCTGAACGTCATGTCGTCGGCGGGCGCCTCGATCCTGGGCGTCGGGTACCTGATCCCACTCGTGTACCTGATTTGGTCCATGCGGTACGGCCCGGTCGCCGGGCCGAACCCCTGGGGCGCGAAGGGCCTGG
>QHZN01000401.1 GCA_003225365.1 Acidobacteriota bacterium | reverse complement strand
ATCGCTTCGCGGAAAATGTACCTCCTCGTTTTCGTTTCGCTTATCCTGCTGACCGCACTCACGACGGCTGTGGCCTATGTGAACCTCGGCCCGTTCAACACCGTCGTCGCGCTGCTCGTCGCCATGGTCAAAGCCTCGCTTGTGGGCTTGTTCTTCATGCACCTGAAATGGAGCAGCCACCTGGCGCGGCTGGCGGCGCTCGCGGCGCTTTTCTGGTTCGCCATCCTCATCGCGCTCTCGCTCAGCGATTACCTGACGCGCAACTCACCTCCGCCACCCGCAGGCTGGCAAGCGCCCTCGATAATTCTCCCGCGCATGCGAACGGTCAGGACTTCCCTGATCGTGGCTTGCATCTTGAACTCCCCACACAGGCACTCTACCTGCTCGCGGGTGAAGTTTTGACTTTTGAGCCCCAAAGGGGCGAGCTATCGCAGCCCAGGCCAACGGCCTGGGTGAAGAGGCCAAACCCATTCCAGGCCGCAAGCCCTGAAGGGGCGGGATAGGTGAACCAGCATGCCGCAATCGCTCTCCAAACTGTACGTTCATCTGGTGTTCAGCACCAAACATCGGGAGCCCTTGCTTCTGGCGCCGCTGCGGGCCGCGATGCACGCCTACCTGGCCACCGTGCTCACGAATTCCGGCTCGCCAGCCATCAAGGTCGGAGGCACCAGCGACCACGTTCATGCCCTCTTTCGCCTCTCGAAGAATAGCTCCCTGGCGGCAATCGTGGAGGAGATCAAGACGAGCTCCTCGAAATGGATCAAGACTCAAGGGAGAGCCTTGGCCGCTTTCCAC
>QHZN01000396.1 GCA_003225365.1 Acidobacteriota bacterium | reverse complement strand
TCGCTTTGCCAAGCACCGCCGAGAGGAATTCGTTAAGCGCATGCGTGCCGCCGTGGCCAGGCCGCTCGAGATCATCGATGATTTCGTGGCGCGTCTTCGAGATTGATGGAGCGGCGGCCTAACACGCGCCTGAAGCTGGCGGCGCCGACTTGCTGAGGTAGTCTTCTATTTGTGAAATCTTCTAGTCGGCGCCGCAGCTTAGGCGCACCCCGTTAGGCCGCTGCAAGTTTCGCAAGCGAGCTCCCTCTTCTGGAGAGAGTAGCCGTGCCTCGGAAGCTCTTCGCTCTCTGTGCCCTTCTCGTCGGCGTCGTGCCTTTCCTCTACAGCATCTACGTGAGCTTCGAGTACGACAGCCGACTCCCCGGGCAACCAGATGCGGTCGCTGGTCGAGTCTATGCGGTTTACCCCAACCACCGCCGCCGCTTTGCTACCGAGGGGGAAGTCGAGCACCTCAACCGGATCACGACGGGCGCCCTTGTCGGCATTCTTCTGGCCATGGTCGGCGCGGCGACACTCTCACAAGCCGGCTCGGGACCAACCGTGTCACTGCGTCACCTCCCGCTCTCTGGGGCGGACTTCTTAGAGCTTCCTCGTGCGCTGTCCCCGCGTCGCCTTGGTACGGTCATGCGCTCCCTTTGGGACTCCGCTTGGTCGCACTGGAAGCAGTTGTTTCCGTTTTGGCTCGCCCCTACATATTTCGTTTTCATGAGCAACGTTGGCAGCCGGTGGTTCGGACACGTGCTCACGGTCGGTCTGGTGGTTCCTCTCCCCATTTTCTGGGCCTTCATCCGCGCCAGCCGCCTCTATACGCGTGGAACGGTCTCCTTTCCCGAGGCCATGTTTTGGATGCTTCTCGTGCCCTTTCTCGTGCTCCTTGCGCTCGCGCCTGTACTCAGGGTTGCACTGGGATTCAGCGCAGGACTCAGTTTCGTGCACTGACCTGGTCTGTTCGGGGTTAGCCTGCTCGAATGCAGCGGCCTAACAAGCGCTTGAAGCTGGCGGAGCGCGTACATTACGGAATGAATCTTTCGTCAGCGCGCGGCAGCTTAAGCGCGATCCGTTAGGCCGCATGACGTCGTCCGGATTCAGCTCCTTACCGACCCTAACAACGTTTTACAATACTCTACTATCTAAGCCGAGCGGTTCCCCTTCGCCTCCGAATCCAAAGTTCGGATTTTAGAACAAGGCTATGGAGTGGAGGATGCCTACGAATCGTCGGAAGGTCTTAGCGATTGCTCTGGTTCTCGTTTTTGCTGCTAGTCATGACGCGCAGGCGCAAGACGTCCAGCGCGTGGACGTGCGGGAAGCCGGCCTAGTCGGGCATTTCTATGCCGCGTCCGGTGCTTCGGGGCGAACCGGCGTCCTGATGCTTGGCGGTTCGGAGGGCGGCTATCCCGATGAGGCTGCCGCGCGCGATCTCGCGCGGGCCGGCTATCCGGTGTTGGCGCTCGCCTATTTTCGCGACCGCGGAGGTGATCCCCCCGAACTCGAACAGAAGCAGCTTCGCAAGGTGCCGCTGGAATACATATTCAAGGCGCTCGATTGGCTGGAGGCTCGTCCAGAAGTCCGTGCCGACCGCATCGCCCTGATGGGCGAATCGCGTGGGGCGGAATTGGCGTTGATGATCGGCTCCCTGAGGCCGGACGTCGCCGGCGTGATCGCCTACTCGCCACAAGAGCTGCGATGGGGTGCGGTGGGAGGCGGCGACGCGGCGTGGACGTTGCACGGCACACCGCTGCCCTACGCCGAGGGAGTTTACAATCGCGCCACGCCGATGAGCCAATTTACGGACATTCTCGACGGGCCGGCCGACGTTCACAACGCGGCGGCCATCGAAGTCGAGCATGTTCATGGACCGGTGCTGTTGATTTCCTCTCGCGCGGATGCCTTGTCGCCAAGTGCGCGCATGGCGAATGACATTGAAGCGCGCCTTCGCGCAAATGGTTTTTCGTACAGGGTCGAGAATGTTCAGTACGAGAATGCGAGCCATTTGCTGATGGGTTTCGGTCCTGCGCCCAACCCAGAGGACTACACCCGACGCTGACGGTGCTCCTGGACCAGGTAGACTTGTTGCGGTCCTCCGATTCGCTCATCGCAGCTCACGAGGCCTACGTGGTTCTGAATGTCTATTCGGACGCCAAGCCGCCGCTCCACACCAGCAGTGGCAGGCTGCGAATCCTCGTCAGGACCACCAAGTCTTCGACCAGGTGTGCATTCCTTATCCTGAGATCGCCCTTGCGCACCTTACCGCCCGCGCAACGAAGGGCGATGACTCCCGCCGAGTCGTCGGGTTCCAGCCAGCATGAGAAGATGGCACTATGCGGTCTAACAAGCGCTTGAAGCTGGCGGCGCGCGCAGATTAGGGAATGAATCTTTCTTCAGCGCCCCGCAGCTTAAGCGCGATCCGTTAGGCAGCAACCCGCCTTTCTCACTCCGTCGTAATCCGTAATCCAAACAATATGGACCAGGGGCATCATCGACATAGATGGCGTGCGGGCTTCTCGACTCCCCTCCAACCTTTCGCCGGCTTGCGCTAACCGAGGTAGGAGGCACGATCCTTTTCGGGGCATTCTCGTTCGGTGACGGGTCCTCCCCATTTGGATCCGGGGAGCGAAACGGCGGAACGCATCTGCAGATCGCGGTCGGAGTCGGCGGCAGGCATTGATGCGAACGGGTTTGTAAAAACAGGAGGGCGATGGGTATGACGATGAATAGGCGCGATCTACTCTCAAGTGGGTTGCTGTTGCTTGCGGGCACGCGCGCTTCCAGGCAGGGCACCGCGCCCCCTCGCGCGCAGCCCCAGACTCCCAGTAGTCCGCAAGCCCGCCTTCTCGCAGCTCTTCAAGGAAATAGGCTTCCCCTTACAATCAGCGACGGTCCCGCGGGGCGCGGCTGGGATTGGCTCGTCCAGGAAGCGCGGGATGCCCGCTTTACACTGATCGGCGAAGAACACGGCGTCGCGGAAACCGCCCAGTTCTCAGCAGCCCTCTTTAATGCGCTTCGTGGATCTGGCTACAGCCGAATGGCCATTGAGCTTTCACCGATCATTGCGCAGGACATTGAGAGGGCGGCTAGGCGCAATGGCCTCCAGGGGATTGTGGAGTTTTTTGCTGCCCCCGACACCTGGAGCCCCATGTATCTGCGTGAGGAAGCTCAATTCCTCGCGACTGTCATCACCGCCGCGCCCAGGAATGAGCGTGTGCTATGGGGGTTCGACCGTGAGATTTTCAGCGATCGCTATTTGATCTCCAGGCTCGAGGCGAGGGTGCCGCGAAGAGCAAGGGAGTCTTTCACGCGTCTGAAGGAAGCGTCAACGAACGCCTGGGCG
>QHZN01000179.1 GCA_003225365.1 Acidobacteriota bacterium | reverse complement strand
AACGGTCGAAGATCGATGAAAAGCGTTGAGTCTATCCGACCTTTCTGAGGCGGGAAGCGTATCGAGATACTTCTCGACAACAAAGGCAATCTTACCCGCCGCCCTGCGTGCGCTCACTTTTAACTGCCGTCCCATAGTCCAAACTATACTACCCTACGCTGCGCTGCGCAAGGGTAACGAGCGTAATTCGTCCGCGGCACACCTCGCAGGGCGGAGATTTGCGCGCTCAAGCCGCTCAACTTACAATGGCTGTTCGTTGAGACCTCTGTTCGGGAGGGTTAGGATGAAGCGACGGGAGTTTCTGGCAGCGGCGGGAAGCCTGCCCTCACAGGCAGGGGCGATGGCAATGTCGTTGGCTCGTCCGCCAGGCCATGCACCGTCTGGTACGTGGCCGGGCGCCGCCCCGAACCAGCCGGTACGGGGCATGGCGAATGTGAACCTGAGCGGGGAAAAAGGACTGCGCCTCTCCATCGTTTGGGGGATGATGGGCCAGCGGAGCGCCGCGGAGGGCCTGGCGCTGCTCTCAAAGAGCGGCTTCGACGCTTTCGAGATGTTCGACTGGCGCGACCCGCACGTGCTCGAGAGCTTTATCGAAGAGAAAAAGAAATACCCGCTCGCCTGCGCGTGCCTGGTCGCAAACAAGGGCGTGACCGCGCCCGGCTGCGGCCTGGTCAATCCGCGAGAACGGGAATCGTTTCTGGAGCAGATGCGGCTCGCCGTCGAAGCGGCGAAAAAAGTGGACTGCCCGCAACTGGTGGTGCTTACGGGGAACGAACTGGGCGGCATGCCGCGCTCGGAGCAGATGTCGAACGCGGTGGAGGCGCTCCGCGAGGCGGCGCCGATGCTCGAGAAAAACAACCTCACAGCCATCGTGGAAGTCTTGAACACATACGTGAACCACGCCGGCTACTTCCTCTACCACATGAACGACGCGGCCGAGCTCATCGACCGCGCGGCGAGCCCCAATGTCCGCATCCTTTGCGACCTCTACCACGTCCAGATTATGGAAGGGAATTTGATCAACAACCTTCGCGCCCACATCGGCCGCATCGGCCACTTCCACATCGGCGACGTCCCCGGCCGGCACGAGCCGGGCACCGGCGAGGTGAACTACCGGAACGTCTTCCGCGCCATTTACGATTTGGGCGACAGGTTCCAGGGCACGGCGGCTCTGGAGTACAGCCCGTTGGTTCCGTTGGAACAGAATCTGGCTGACATGCGGAAGCTCGCGAACTTTACCTAGACGCGGGCGCTCGAAAGCCACGATAGGGTGACGCTTGTCCGTTTCCACCTGCCAATCAGTTTGCCGGGTGGTTCTGATTTCGGGCCTGACGCTTTTTGTGCCGACGGCGTGCGCCCAGCAGCCCTTGGGCGAGCCTAGAGAAGAAGCCAAGACCCTCGCCGACCCTCGCGCCATGGAGTTTTACGGAAACGCCGTCACCGTCGTCAACCAGTCGATTGAGGAAGCGATACATCGCATCCCGCATTTGCGGGGGATGGAGATTGCCGATCGGCAGGACCAGTTGGGGGACATCCTCGATAAGACGGGAAAAACCGTAGCGTCCTTTTTCAACAGTTTTCCGAACACCGCCTGTGACGAGCGGATCTCTGATGAGTTCGAGATTTCCGGGCGCGTGGTTCGCCCGGGGAACAGTCAGACGTTTCGCTACTTGGCCTTGAATCGCCCCTCGAGCAACTCCACTCCGCTGGTCGAATTCCGCACCGATTCCCAGGGAAATCCGGCTGCTCCAAACGGTTTCCTGGTCACGAAAGGATTCGTTTCGACCGAGGCGATATTTCATCCGGAAAACCGGAGCGGAGCGGTATTCCGCCTGCTTGGCCGGCAGAAGGTAAGGGGTCGCGAGACCTACATCGTCGGCTTCGCGCAAATTCCCGGCAAGGCTCGCCTGGTCGGAAAGGCTGAGTTCGGAGGGATGAACTACGTCCTAACTCTGCTCCAGGGCGCCGCCTGGATTGATTCCGAGAACTACCAAATCATCCGAATGTACACGGACCTGCTCGCCCCGCGTCCCGATGTCGGGATGAAACAGGAAAGCACCGACCTGACCTACGAAAGAGTGCAGTTCAAGACCGAAAGCGCGCCGCTCTGGTTGCCGCATCAGGTCGTCGTCACTGAGCGAGTGCGGGATCAAACGTATCGGAACGTCCACACCTACTCCGACTTTCGGGTGTTTAAGGTTGAGACGGGAGAGAAGCGGCAGGCGGTGAAATGAAGAATTATGCCCGGGCGTTTCAATTTTCGCCTGCGATTCCCCTAATAATGGGTTGAGGGACAAGAATCGGAGGGGAAGAAAGCGCCTCTCGACTACGCGGAGCGGACATTTCGAAACTTAAAAGGTCGCTTGAATGTGTATCATTTCTCGTCCATACTTTAAACAATGCTGCGGCGCCGCTCGCGACTTCAGCCAATGAGGCCGAAATGCATAGGCAATGGTTTTTATTCCCGATTTCACAGCCTGCGAGAATGCCCTTACCGATGAGCGAGTACGAAGAGCCAGGGGGCGGAGTCGTGCCGGTCGGCCGGAATGCGAAAGCCGCGCTACGATTGGGAAAGGGGGCTTGAGCGTGCGCACAGGACCTCGATGGATCCTCCTTTGGACACTTGCCGTAGGCCTGTTGGGTGTTTCCGCCGCGCGGGGTCAGGTCTTTGGCGACAGCGCGAGCAATCCCAGCTCTTTGCGCAATAAGGAAAATCAAATTTGGCACGTCTTTGGCAGCGTCACAACGCTCGACGGCCAGCCTGCAGGGAACTGTGCCGTCCGAGTCCAGGTGGCCAGCCAATCGGGCGAGCTGCAAGCCCTCAAGGTCGAAGGGGGCGATGACCCGGACGCGCGCGACAAGTCGCTTGAAACGAATCTTCAGGGGGAGTTCCGAACCGACTTCACGCTGGACCCCAATCTCTACCAGAATTTGAAAGTCCAAGTGTTTGTTCGAAAGCCCGGCTACGCGCCAGCGCACGAGACCGTGGACTTCGGCTCTCAGGGGAAGACGTGGGAGATTGACATTGTAATTCCCGAGAAAGGCCAGGCCCCCGACCAATTGTCGCTCGACGAACTGACGGCCACGCTCGGCAAGCGGTTGCGAGCCCTCGGTCCGGCCTCAGGAAGCGCGAAGAAGGATTTCGAAGAAGGCGCGGGCGACCTGCTCGACAAAAACGATTCGGCCCGGGCCCTGCCGCGCCTTGCCAAGGCGGTCAAGCGCGAGCCCCAATGCCTGGCTTGCCATTTGCTGTACGGCCTGTCGCTGCTCAACGACGGAAGCTGGTCGAGCGGAGAAAGGGAATTCGTTGCCGCCGCGCATTTGAACTACGGGGCGAAACCTGAGGATCAACGTATCGAGCCGCTCTTGGTCCTTGGAGTCATTGAAGAATGGCGTCGGCAGGATATGAAAGCCGCGGGAATTCTGATGGGAGCGGTCAAAATCTTGCCTGAAGATGCCCTGGCCTTGCAGGAGATCGGCCGAACTCAGATTAAGCTGAAAAATTGGGAGTCGGCGGAGCAATACCTCGCCCAGGCGGTCAAAGCCGGCGCGCCGCCCGAGGTGCGGCTGCTGCGCATCGAGGCGCTGCTGGGCGAAGGCGTGCTGGGGGAGGCCGACCAGGAGATGACTGCTTATCTCAGTGGCCGCGACATCCGGAAACTTTCTCCCACTGCCAGGGCGCTTTACTCCGACCTCCACAACCGGATGGAATTAAAGTCCGCCGGAACGGTGAAATCGTACGTCGCCGAACCGGCGGGCGAGCTGACGAAAACCGTGCCTGAGCTTCAGGGCCTCGAGGCGGAGAGCGACCAGGGAAATCTCCCCGCCGTCTTGAACAAAGTCGGCGAACAAGTCGCGCAGTTCTTTAAGAGCTTTCCGAATACGATTTCTCAAGAACACGTCCAACAGGAACGGGTGCGCGCCAGCGGGAAGACCAGCGAGTCCACGCCGCAAAAATTCAATTATCTACTGCTTGCCACTGCCAGCTCGAACGGTGTGGGCCTGGAAGAATACCGGACGGATTCAGCAGGTACTCGCACCACAGCGCAGGGCCTTGAAGATGGATTCATGCTGACGGCAGGATTTGCTTCCGCGTCGCTCTATTTCCACCCCGAGTACCAGTCCGGCGCTTTGTTCCGGCTGCTCGGCCGCCAAACGCTCGACGGGCAGGAAACCTGGGTTGTGGCTTTTGCTCAGCGGCCGGAGACCGCCCGTCTGCTCGAACGGTTCAACACCAACGACGCCTCGGTCCTGATACTCGTACAGGGCGTGGTCTGGGTTGACTCGTCCACTTATCAGATTGTTCGCCTGCGAACCGACTTGCTGAAACCGGCGGACAAGGTCCGGCTGGAGCGCCAGACAACGGAAATAACTTACGGAGAAGTGCGCTTCAAGGATTCCGCCAACCCTTATTGGCTGCCGCGCGAAGTAGTGGTGACGGTCGAGTGGAAAGGTAAAACCTTCCGAAACCTTCACGAGTATTCCGACTTCCGTTTGTTCAATGTTGAGTCCAAAGAGAAACGGAAGCCGGCCTGATGGGTTTCGACCTTCTGTGAGTTTGCCCCAGCCATCGGCCCTTTGAGGCGGGCAACGTTAAATCATTAAATCAAGGTCCCGGATGCGAAAAGTGAGCCGGCTGGGACTCGAACCCAGAACCCCTGCCTTAAAAGGGCAGTGCTCCACCATTGAGCTACCGGCCCGTGTGCGGCGTTCAACCCTTCGTTTAAGTTAACTCACCCGTCTTCCTGTCGTAAATGAAAAAGATGCAGGCGGGAGCTCCCCGACTCCACCGAGTCGCGTAGGCCCGGCTCTACTATTTTCGACCCCGAACCGCCGTGCTGAGAGATTGCATTCGAGCGCGCTTCTTCGCGCGTGCTAACATACTGATTTGGAAGGAGTGAGAAGAGAAGAATGGGCGCGCGACAAAAAGTTCTCTCGGAAAGGCGCAAAGCCGCAAAGGTCAGCCAAGAAATTAAGGGAGTTTGAGTTTGCCTTTCTTTGCGCCTTAGTCCCGCGTTGCGGGAAGAGGCTGCTGATTTTTTCACGACTTCTTAGCGAACTTTCAGAAGTTGGAGCAATCGGTTGAGATCCCTCCGGTGGTTGGCACCCCGAGCCAGGGTCGTAACAGTGATGGCGGCCTTTCTTTGTCTTTTCAGCCGGTCGGCTTCGGCTGGACAGAGGGAACCGGCATGCAGTTCGGCCGCCGATTCCCTTGCTGCCGGGCAACTCGAGAGGGCTGTTGCGGGATACCAGACTTGCGCCACGGAGGCGCCCAGCTTATCGGGATTCAAAGGATTGGCGGAGACTTACTCGCGCCTGGGGCGGTACGTGGAGGCGGTAGACACTTTCCATCGCGCGTTGGCGCTCAATCCGGACGACTCGGACGCGAACTCTGAGCTCGGCCAAGCCCTCATCATGACGGGCCGGTATGAAGATGCGATACACGCGTTGGGCCGGTCCGTGGTGCTCGAGCCCGGCAATAATCGAGCGCGCGACTTGCTCGCTATGGCGTTGTTCGAGTCGAAGCAATACGAGCTCGCGGCGATCGAGGCCGCCGAGGTCCGCCGACGAGAACCCGGCAACGTCTCGGCGGCCTTCATTCTCGGCGCTTGCGACCTTCGCCTGGGCCTCTACGCCAGCGCGATTCCGCTGCTCAAAAGCTCCGCTGCTGCCGCGCCCTCGCCGGAGATCAAGGCGACGCTCGGCAAGGCCTACCTGAGAGTCCACGAAGACGCGCTCGCCCTCGACGAATTCCGCGCCGTCGAACAGCTCAGCCCGGAAGTTCCCGGACTCTTCTCTGAGATCGGAGCCGCCTACGCGGGCTTGGGCCAAAAAACTTTGGCGCTCAAAGCCTACGAGAGGGCCTTGGATATTGACCCGAACGACGTCGCCGCCAACTACTACTTAGCCCGGCTCAACTGGGTCGAAGGCAATTACGCCGTTTCCGGGGATTATTTAGCGAAGGCTCGCCAGTCCGCGCCGGAGGACCCGCTGGTGCAATTGCTCTCGGCCGAAGTCTCGATCCACACTCAGGATTACGCGCGGGCAAGACCGTTGCTCGAGAAGGTCATTCGAGAGCTTCCGGAGAACATCCGGGCTCATGTCCTTCTTTCCCAAGTCTATATCCACCTCCAGCAGGTGGACGAGGCTAAGCGGGAAGAGGCCATCGCCAAAGCGCTCCAAGAGTCTGCCGAAAAACAGCGCGAGCAAACCATGCAAACACCGGCGGGAAAGCCCACTCCGCCTTAGGGGAATGCGAGCCCGTCGTCTTCCGCCGACGAAAGGGCCTTCGTTGACGCTCATCTGAGAATCGGATATATGGATGAGAGTGGTTAATGGGAACCGTCGGATTTGAGGCGGGGGTCGGCCGCTCCGCTGACGGAATCGGAGGCAACCGAACAGGGGACGTCGAAAAATAAAATGGACCGTCGACTGAAGCCAAAAAGCGCTTTTCTCCCCGCCTGCCTCGCCGCAGGGGCCCTCTACTGCCTGGCTGCCGTATTCCACTCTTATGGCGCCGGAACCGGGTGCGGTCAAAGGTCAGGCTCTGCTCGCTCGGGGCAGGGAGGCGCGCGGTCGGAGCAACCTCAAAACCCTCCGACGTCCGGCTCCACGTCAAAAAAGACCACGCCGCAGGACCCTGAGAAGTTGGGCCAAAGCCTGAAACTCTCAGAATCGCCGACCTACCGCGAAGCGCCGCTGACCGAGGGTGGGCGTGGCGGGTATTCGAGCAGCATGAGCGCGCCTGAACCCGCGCCATCAGGCTCCAGCGTGGAAGAAAAAGCGATGCAAGAGCTGTTGCTTGAATCGCCCCGCTGGCGCGTGGGGCCGCACGGACTGGTCGAGCACGCCGGGCCGAACGGCCAATGGACGGCCACGTCCAGTGGCGTCGAAGCCGATCTCAACGCGGTCTCTTTTGCAAACCGCTGGGTGGGCTGGGTCGTCGGCGAAAAAGGGACGGTGCTCCGAACCGACGACGGCGGCCGGACCTGGCTTCGAGTTTCTTCTCCAAGCCGCGAAGACCTGCTTGGCGTGCGCCCGGACGATTGGAAATCTGCCCGAGTCATCTCTCGCGCCGGAACCGCATACAACACCTCCGACGGCGGCGCCACATGGTCGGCTGAGCGGCAACCATGAATCGAGCGAGGCCAAGCTGGCCGTTACTCAAGAAGGTTTCAAGCTGCCGCCGCTTTGATTGTTTCACGACGCGCAAAGCGAGTCCTGTTTGGCCCTGAAGTTTAACAATTTTCTGAATGCCTTTCCTGAAATCGTCCGGCGAGTGAACCTACGCACCCGCCTTAAATTATCCGCGAATCCGCGGCCTGTGAGCCCCAAGCTGTGAAGAAACCCGAATTGCAGCGGAATCCTGCCCGCCATGCCATCGCGCATCTGACCCGCCGGGATTTCCTGAGCCGCGCGCGCTGGACTCCTGCTTTCTTTTTCCCGGCATCATTCCGGGCGGACGACTCTTATTCCCTCGCCGGGTTTCAAAGCGGATTTCAGGGCTCGCTGGCCCGCTGCCATGTTGACCCGCGCTACCGGACTCCGGACCCGATGGGCGAAACTCTGAAGCACGTCAAACCGGGCGGCGACGGATTCGTCACGGAGGGCCACGCGGCGGAAATGGAAGCCGAATTCGAGCGCTGGAGCGTCGCCCTCGTCGGGCCAAGCCGCGGCATGGGCGTCATTGAAGAATCGCTGGGGGAAGGCGCTGAGGTTTTTAGCGCCTCGCACCCTCATGAGGAGCCGGTTCGGGGCGACCCCGATCTCAGGATCGTCCGGCGGCGTTTTGGGGAGGCCCGCGCCACCGCCCCTAAGTCTTTCGTCGGGGCATGGGCGGAAGATCTCGGCAGTTTGGGGACG
>QHZN01000178.1 GCA_003225365.1 Acidobacteriota bacterium | reverse complement strand
ACGATGGGGAGCATCCGCGCCACATCCGCGTTGGCTTGCGCAAGCGTGACTCCCGGTTTGAGCCTGGCAATGGCTTGATAACGGAACTGCCCGAGGAACATTTTGGCGCGGTCGAACTTCAAGGGCAGGATCAGGGCGAGCTCGGGCTCGTCGAGGAAGTGGAAATTTTGGGGAAGGACGCCGATGATTTGCCGCACCTTCCCATCCACGGTGATCGTTCTCCCGACCACCGAGCGATCGCTGCCGAACTTGCGGGTCCAGTAGCCGTAAGTCAGCATCACGGTCTCCGGGCTGCCTGGGGAATCGTCCGCACGCGCGAAAGAGCGCCCGAACATGGGCGATGTCCTCAGAATTGGAAGTATGCCATCGGTCACATCCAGGGCCCTCAGGTGCTCGGGCTCGGCCAAGCCGGTGATGTTCACGGAGTCGCCTCGATAGAGACCAATGTCCTCGAATGTGCGGCTCTGCTCGCGATAGATGAAGTAGGTTGATGGCGATGCTCCGATGTCAGTGATGTTGATCCCGGGAGCCGCGTGCCAGACGCCCACCAACTCCTCCGGTTGGGCGTAGGGCAGAGGCTTCAGCAAGACTCCCTCGACCACGCTGAATATGGCTGTGTTCGCCCCGATGCCCACGGCAAGCGTGACCAGCGTGACTGCAGTGAAAATTGGCGCACGCCCGAACCTCCGCAGAACCTGCCTAAGCTGCGTTGTCAATAGGGCCATAAACCCACCTCCCGACCTCTATGCACATCCTTCCAAGTGAAGGCGCCCTCTTGGGCGTATGTGGCATTTCGACGCCCTGAAGCTTAATACGTTAAAGGGCAAACGCGGGTTCAGGAGACTTGCGTTTGACTGGCGAACTTACCCCGCTACGCGTACATGCTGGTCACAATAGGCTTGTTGGCCTGGATCGCTTTCCGCGTTCCGCTCAACATGGCCAACGGTTATTATCAGTGGCTTCCGGCCCGCAGGAAGTCCTTGATGCCTCCGAAGTTTACCTGAACGGCAAGCAATTCGGGCTTGCCTTAAACGCCCGCGATGCTTTCGACTTTGAGGCGCTGCTCAAACCGCGGTAGTCGCCGCGCGGAACTCTTTGGCCCTGGCGCGCGTATAATGAGAGGGAAGCATTCAGCAACTCTGGGTTGGAGGCGTGACCATGTTCTGCCCCCGATGCGGTCGGGAGTACTCAGATAGGGTTAATTTCTGCTGCCAGTGCGGCGCGGCAATGTTCGCCCCACCGGCCGAGCATAAACTTAGGCGGTCGCGGCACGACAAGAAAATCGCCGGCGTCTGCGGTGGCTTTGGCGAATACCTGGGCGTGGATCCGACGCTGGTCCGGCTAATTTGGCTGGTGGCGGTCGTCTTCGGCGGAACCGGCTTGCTCGCCTACTTGATCGCCTGGATCGTCATGCCGGAAGAGACCTTGGCGGAGACGAAGGCTGCGGTTCCGGCCCAGACCGGCGCCGCGCCCGCCGCGAGCCGTTAGCCGCGCCCGCTTCGCCCGCCCCCAAGTGACAATCTTCAGGGGAGGCAGGGGGAGTCTCTTTCTCTTTGCTAGCTGAGTAGGCGCCGGAGTTTCGCCGCTTGCTTCGGGTTTTTAGCGAGCATCAAACGGCGCAGGCGGCGGAATTCGTCCGGCTCGATTCTTTGCACTGTCCCGCGGCCACGCTCGGGGCCGAAGGCGAGAATGTGGTCGAGGTCGGGGCGGCGTAGGAGCGGATATTCGAGGCGCACGGCGCCGCGCGGCCGAAGAAAATCCACGAGTGACCCCATCCCCACGTCCCGGCCGTCGGAGGCCGCGCGGGTGACGCCGACCACGCGTCGCCGGTCAACTTCGTAGCAGAGAAACACGTCGCCCTTCCTCACCTCGTCGCGCAAGTAACGCAAGCTCGAGGCACTCTTAATCCAGCCCTCGTCACCCATCTCGTAAGGGCCGCTGAGGCGCGAGCGGAAATAGGCGTCAAACTCCCACCCGCGCTTGGTGTTAATCTTGAAGACCCAGGCTCGCAAGGCATTCATGTCGAGAGGCCGCAGAAAGATTCGAAGGCGGCGCGATGGCCGAGTGCGGTTCCAACTTTTTCCGGGTAACTTTGCTCCAGGGGGCCTACTGCGTCCGGTGTTCCGGCCTCGCCTTGCGGGATGGCGCACGGGCACGTCAATTTGGAACGGCACTAGCCGATTTCTACGACCCGCGCCATGCGGATCGCGGGGACGGACCGGATCTCTTCGAGGACTTCGGGCGGGACGGGGGAATCTACGTTGACCAGACCCAGGGCAACGCCCGCCTGCTGATTACGGCCGTGGTCGTGCGCTCGCTGGCTCGCCCGCGCACAACAATTTCCCCTCTGCCAGCCGGTCAGCCATGTGGCTCGCCGTGGCCTCTGATAGGAGTCAATCTTCTCGTCCCTTGCTGGGCTCAGTGTGGGGCCGTGGCCATCTGCCAAAGCCAAACGCCCACAATCACGAGCAGCAGCACGCCTGATGCCGCGCTCAGGACATAGACGTAGGGCCTGACCTTCTCGATCTTCTGAACGATTTCTTTCTGTTCCTCAGCCATGTGCGACTCGGCGGGATCGAGAATAAGCTGGTCCTCTTCGTGGATTCCCACCACGCCACGGTAAATCAGCAAGAGGGCCAGAAGTCCCGTCAGAACGCCCCACACCGCGAGCAAACCATTGAGCAGCCCGATCGCGAGGGTCATATCGTACCTCCTTCTTCCTCGCGTTGACGTGTGGCCGGAACCTGGGCCGAGGGTGCTTGCCCGTCGGCTGACGGGCAGGCACGAACCTCGGCTCTGCCAATCAGAATGGCCGAATAATATCACATGCAAAGGGGGAGAGGAAAATCAACCGGAAGCGAAGCCCACCGAATGGTGCCGTTCGAGCAAGGGAGAGGGCTTATTCTAACCCGATGGAATAGGGCGCGTGTTTCAGCCAATTTCGACCACACGCGCCATGCGGATCGCGGGGACGGAGCGGATCTCGTCGAGGACTTCGGGCGGGACGGGGGAATCTACGTTGACCAGGCCCAGGGCAACGCCCGCCTGCTGGTTGCGGCCGAGCGCGAAGCTTGCGATATTGACTCTGCGCTCGCCCAAAATCGTTCCCACGCGGCCGATGACGCCGGGCACGTCCTGATTGCGGATGAAGAGAATGGTGCCGCGCAGGGGCGCCTCGACGTCCACGTCGTTGATGCCCAGGATGCGGAGCGACCCTTGCAGGCCCACCATGCCGAACACCGAATTCGAGCCCGCTTCGGTCCGCAAGGCGATGCCGAGCGAATTCGAGAACGCGGCGCGGCGCGCGCTCCGCACCTCGACAACCTCCAAGCCCCTCGCCTGCGCGAGCGTCCCGGCGTTGACGAGGTTCACTTCCTCGTCGAGGACTTGGTTCAAAATCCCTTTCAGCACGGCGTTTTTGACCAAGTGGGTGTTCAGTTCCGCCAGCCCCCCGTCGTAGCTGATGCGCACTTCCTCCCGGCGCTCGCCGGCAATCTGCGCGACGAACGCGCCGAGTTTTTCGCCCAGTTGGAGGTAGGGCGAAAGTTTCTTGAACTCCTCGGGCGAAACCGAGGGCATATTGACGGCGTTCGGCGCAATGCCGAGCAACAAGTAGTCGCGGACCTGCTCGGCGATGCGGATGCCGACGATTTCCTGCGCCTCTTCGGTGGAGCCGGCGATGTGGGGAGTGGCGATGACGTTTGGGTGGGAGACCAAACGCGTGTCTTGGGGCGGCTCGGTCTCGAAGACGTCGAGCCCGGCGCCCGCCACCTGGCCCGATTCGAGCCCGGCCAGAAGCGCCGCCTCGTCCACCAATTCTCCGCGCGCGCAATTGATGACGCGCAGCCCGGGCTTCGCGAGCGCGAGCGTCCGCGCGTTGAGCAAGTGAAAGGTCTCGGAAGTGGCCGAGGCGTGCAGGCTCACGATGTCGCTCGACTTCAACAGCTCTTCGAGCGATACCAGGCGAACGTTTTCGTCTCGCGCGACGAGCGAGCTGACGTACGGGTCGTAGGCGAGGACGCGCATCTCGAAGCCCTGCGCGAGGCGCGCAACCTCGCTCCCGATTTTCCCCAGGCCGACAAGGCCCAAGGTTTTTCCCCGCAGCTCGACCCCCTGAAGTTTTTTCTTTTCCCACTTGCCCTGCTTGATGGAGGCGTCTGCGGAGGGGATGCGGCGGACCAAAGCCAAAAGCAACGCTATCGCATGCTCGGCGACGCTGGTGGCGTTGCTGCCGGGGGTGTTCATCACCACGATGCCCTTGCGCGTAGCCGCCTCGAGATCAATATTGTCCACGCCCACGCCCGCGCGGCCGATCACTCTCAATTGCCGGGCCCCCTCGAGAAGCCCGGCGGTCACCTTAGTCGCGCTGCGGACGACCAAGGCGCCCGCATCGGCAATTTCGCCTACCAGCGACGCGCCCTTGCGGCCCGGCAAATAACTCACGCTCCAGCCGTTTTCCGCGCGCAAGAGTTCCAGCGCTTTCTCCGAGACGTCTTCCGCGACCAGGATTTTCATGATCGGCTGGCGCTCCCCGCCGCCTGCGTTCCCTCATCGGCGAGGCGGAGGTAAACTTCCTGAGCACTGCGGACGCCCGCGCCGAGCTGGCATTTGTGTCCGAGCTTGGTGAGCACAATTTCAAGCGCGGCGATAATCGCGAACAAGTCAGGCGCGTCGTAATAGCCGAGGTGCGCGAGACGAAGAATTTTGCCCTTCATCGAGCCCTGCCCATTGGCGACGATCGCGCCGAAGCGAGCGCGCAGCTCCTTGATGATGGCGCCCGAATCCACGCCGGCGGGCGCCGAGATGGCGGTCAAGGCGTTGGCGGGCGAGCGCTCGGCAAAGAGCTTCAAGCCCAGGCTCTGGGCCGCCGCCCGCGTCGCCTCCGCGAGCATCCGGGCATTCGCGATCAGCTTCTCGCGCCCCAGCCGGCGGATGTATTCGAGTGCGGCGTGGAGCGCCACTACCAGCGTGGTGGCGGGCGTGAAACTCACTTCGCCCTTGGCGAGCGCCTTCCGCTCTCGCGCGAAATGAAAGTAGTAGCGCGGCAGGCGGGCGCGCTCGATAAGTCTCCAGGCCTTCTCGCTGACGCTCGCGAAGGCGAGGCCCGGGGGCACCATCAGCGCCTTCTGTGATCCGCCGATGACGATGTCGAGGCCCCAATCGTCCGGCGAGAGGTCCGTGGTGCCGAGCCCGGTGATGGCATCCACGACCAGGCAAGTCTCGGGCAAGTTCCGCACCAGCCCCCCGAGCGCTCGAGCATCGTGCATGACACCCGTCGAACTCTCCGTAGCCTGGACGTACACGGCGCGGAATGGGCCCTCGGACTTCAGGCGCTTCCCCATCTCGCCCATATCGAGCGCCTGACCGTAGGGCGCTTCGACTTTCACCGCTTCGATGCCGTAGGCCGCGGCGAGCTCCAGCCAGCGCTCGCCGAATTTTCCCGCCGTCCCCACCAACACCCGGTCGCCCGGAGAAAGCAGGTTGGCGATCGCGCCTTCCATCGCGCCCGTGCCCGACGAGGTGAAAATCAGCACGTCGTTCTTGGTGTTGAAGAAATATTTCAGGTTTTCGAGCGTTTCGCCGAGCAGGTGGCGAAACGATTCGGTGCGGTGGTGAAGCGTGGCCGTGAGCGTCCGCGCCTGCGCCTCGGCGAGCACCGGCGTCGGCCCGGGAGTAAATAGCCTCTCTTTGATGATGCCTGCCATCTAGGCCCCCTTCCCCAACAGCTGTCATTCTGATGCCTTCGCTGGCTGTCATTCTGAGCGAAGCGAAGAATCCCCGCATTTCCGCTCAGTGTAAACTTCGCGGAGAATCCCTCCCGTTCACGTCTCGCTCATTAGGCAAATTAATTACCGGCGGCCACAGGCCCGCGAACTGTGAAGTCTCATCCTGTCGGCAAAGTTGCGGGTGACGTGGAACCCGGTGGGCGCCCGGTACCGCTAAAAAACGAGTTTAGGGGAAGCTTGAGGGATTGTCAATTTCGGGAGCGTGGCACTGGTGGTGGGAATGGGAAATGACGGTTCGAGCCGAGGCGCGCGCTCAATTGGTTTCGCCCCGCGATTCGATGATTCGCACCAGGGAGATTTCGGAGCCCTCCTCGCGGGGCTTCACGGCCACGATCTTCTGGTCCTTCGGCTTCTTGATTTCGAAGACCATCTTCCCTTCGTTATCTTTCTCCGTGAACTTCGTCACTAGGTTTCCAAGCTGTTGTTTATAGAAGTCACGGACTTTCGCCGGAGGGTCGGAGGTGGAGTATTTCGCCGCCAGTATGCGGACGTTGTTACGTTCGGGCAGGCCGAAGTTGATGGTTGCGCCGCCGTTTTCGTGCAGGCGCTCGGAGCCCGGGTAAATCGGAAGGCCGAGTTGAGCTTCGCTCACTTCCTTGCGGACGTCGAACGACCCAACCGGAGTCTTGATATCCACTCCCTTCCCGGTCTCATGGACGGACAAATTGAGGTTGTGAGAGAGGAAGCGCAGCCCCAACAGAATTGTAATTCCCGACACTACGATGATGAGCGCCAGGGAGAGGAGCGCGATGGCGACCCAGTGGCTCGAGCGCGGCGGCTCGGGCGGCTGCGGGGCGGTGGGGCTCGTGGCCATGCTGAAGTCCTCCTGCTCTATCTTACGCTCGGCGGAGCACTCGAGTTCCAGAGTTTTCCGGTGGTGGGTCCGTTTCCGGGTGCGCGACAATCCCTTTCCAAACCGCACGCTCAGAAACGCTCCAAGGCGTGAGGAAGTGACGGCTACCGAGTCCGGGTGTTTTCATTCTCAATCCGGCTCAAAGCAGTGGTTTGGCCTTCTTACCACGTACGCGGCGGTTCCCGTCCAGGCCCTTCCGCGTTCTGGCAGTGACCTCGTACTCGGAATGTGCAGGCTGATTCACTGGCGAGCAAGAGGGCTTCGCTCACGAGTAGGGTTTGACGGGATCTTTCGGCTGCGGCTTCAGGGGGTCGGCTCGGGGTGGCTTTTCGGCCTTGAAGAGATCCTCAAAAACTTCCTTCAGCTTGTCAGTGGCCTGTTTGGAGAACATGCCTGCCAACCCGGCGAGCGCCGTTACGCCGTAAGGGCTCAAGTCTCCCGCGCCAGCGCCACCCGAAATCAGACCGCCGCGCACGGCACAATAGACAATCACCGCCAGCGCCGAACCGATGAACGGCCTCAGCACGTACCACCACTTCCAACTTGAGACGAATTGCCGGTTACCGAGATAATCGGTGAAAGACGTCGTTAAGTGAATGTAGCTCCCGAGTGCGCCCGCCACTGCTACGAGAGCCAGAAATCGGGCTTCCGTCCAAACCTCAGGCCCCCAGACGCCGGGTATTAGTGTCACCGGGAGATGGTCGGCTTTGAGGGGTACTTGGCCGGGCCACAGTCTTAGCAGCACGTAAAGCAGCACGAGATTCAGGAGAATGAGATACACGCCGAATGCGAAGACCCACTTCGATCGGGCTGGCTCCGGTAAAGGATCAGGCTGTGAGTTCATCGAGGCTCCTCCTTTCGTAATCGGCGGATGTAAATTACCAGGATGTTAGGGTCGGAACGGGCGGGCACTTGTCCACGTTCAGATATTTCTTGCACCCTTCCTCTGAAGGATGCGCGGTAACACGTTGCCGGGCCAGCGCCATCAGGTCGCGGATATCAGTAGCGAAGACCTGGACTGTGGCATTGGCGCCGGCTGATGCTAGGCGCTTCCCGTCCGGGCTCCAGGCCACGCTGTAGACACCGCCACTGTGGCCGCCCAGCGTCTGCAATTC
>QHZN01000095.1 GCA_003225365.1 Acidobacteriota bacterium | reverse complement strand
CCTGCCTTATAACCGTATAACCGTAAGGCTCCATGTGCTGCCCGGGAGAATAAACAAGATCGCGATGTGGGGGGCTTCTCTTGTGTTTCGTGCTGGCGCTTTTCCGACTTACCCTACTGGCTTGGGGCGACTAGATTCAAACCAGCGTATTACCGTCAGCCAACCTCGGATAGGAATACAGATGCCATGCTTACTGGCGATTTCGGCCCATAAACTTAAACTGTACCCCTGCCGAGCATAAGCGATTTCCTGCTCGACTTTGATGTCCAGCAGATTTTAGGACGTATACGTGAAGAGCCGAGCGTTGTGCACAACGCCGTAATTAAAACGGAAGACTCCGCTCATACCTGCGCGCTCTCTACGGGGGCTCAGGAGGCACGGAGACACCCGGAAATAAATAACCCCGCCCGAGGCCTTTCGGCATGTCGGGCGGGGAGCAATTTCAGCATAAGCATAGCATATCCCTTGACATCGTCAAACATTATTCCCTTCCGGAGGTGCGCGATGTTCCGGCAGGCATCGGAAGACGAACCCAACCAAAGGTTATCTACCAAGTAACGAAGCTCAACCATGCTTCGTTTCGCTCCGTTGCTTGGCTCGATTGTGTGGAGCCGAGGGGGCCATCAGGGCCCGAGAGGAACGCCCTCCGGGCGCCCTTGAGTCCCCTCTCAGCCCCAGGGGAGATATGTCTTGGTTTTTGCTTGAGAT
The DNA here is from genome assembly GCA_003225365.1 of Acidobacteriota bacterium. Taxonomy (GTDB): domain Bacteria; phylum Acidobacteriota; class Terriglobia; order UBA7540; family UBA7540; genus Gp13-AA74. The sequence goes on along the minus strand of QHZN01000095.1, from coordinate 22,880 downwards.
GGTCGATGCTTTTATTGATGGTGGTTTTTGCGTGCCCACTGAGGATTTCGCGGCCCGCCCATGGGCTGGAACCGCCACGTAGTTACCCATTCAGTAATCCTCTGAGCCAATAGAGACCAACTTCGATAGGCCCTTCTTTCACGGAACGGGGTCGGTTATTCTTACCACACCAGTCTAGGTCTTTTCACCACATCAGCCTAGGTTCCAGTTTAGGGGAACGACCTCTACTTAATTGGAAATGGTATTGCTCAGGAGTAATCGTGGGAGGCGGTCCTCAAAGGGATTTGGTGACCCCGCTCAAAGGACTTTTCGATAAGGAGAGGCCGACTTGCACATTCTGGCAAGAGCTAGCACGAAAGAATTCAGCCCCACGGATTTGCCGGCTGAATCACGAGAAAGTGCCGTGAACATGCGAAATCCCAACTACTGTCGCTGGTCTGAAGTTCGAGGTGCGGCCGTGAGTGCGGAGGGCAACTGTCCTGAGGATTGCATATCAGGCGCGAACATTTGCGTTATCAGAATTCGCTGGGGCTCGTCCCAATCTGCAAATTCGTTCACTGAATAAAAGTCCGCTTTTGTAACGGCGATGTAACTTTGGATTCATTGAACTGAAATATTTACCATGAATTGTAATTTTTGCCGGTTAGTATTTCTCGATTCTATTGACGGCTGCAAGGCCGCTACCCTTTCGTTCGCCTCCGGGCAGTTTTCCGACTTTCTCTGCATGGATTCCCAGGTCGAGGAGAGACAGCGATGCGGATTCTGGTTACGGGCGGCGCCGGATATATCGGAAGCCACACTGCAAAGGCCCTGGCTCAGGCCGGCTATGAGCCGGTGGTCTTCGACAATCTGAGTGAGGGGCATCGTTGGGCGGTCAAGTGGGGTCCGCTGGTCGAAGGCGACTTGTCGGATGGCGCATTACTTCGCCACGTCGTCGCCACCTACGGAATAAAGGCTGTAATTCACTTCGCGGCGCACGCCTACGTGGCCGAATCGATGCACCGGCCGCGAGAATATTTCCGCAACAATGTTACGAACACGCTGGGCCTGCTCGATGCCCTCGTGGAAGCGGGTGTGTGCAGGATCGTTTTTTCTTCCTCCTGCGCCACCTACGGCATCCCGCGGAGCGTTCCCATCACCGAAAGCCACTCCCAGATTCCCATCAGCCCCTACGGTGAGTCGAAGCGCGCCGTTGAAAGATTCCTTTACTGGTACGGCCAGGCTTACGGGGCGGATTGGATGGCGCTGCGGTATTTCAATGCGGCCGGCGCTGATCCGGATGGGGAGATCGGGGAGGATCATCATCCCGAGACACATCTGATTCCCACGGCTATTCAAGCCGCGCTCGGTGAACGTCCGGTCGTGGAGATTTACGGGACGGAATATCCCACGCCCGATGGAACTGCGATCCGCGATTACGTTCACGTGACCGACTTAGCGAATGCACACGTCCTCGCCCTTCAGTATCTGCTGGGGGGCGGTGAGAGTGCCGCCCTGAATTTGGGTACGGGCGAAGGGAAATCGGTCCGGGAAGTGATTGCGGCGGTTGAGCGCGTGACAGGTCAACGGGTTCCGGTGCGCGAGGCCGCGCGGCGCAGCGGTGATCCGCGTGTCCTCGTTGCCGACCCGGCGAAGGCGGGCCGAGTTCTGAGCTGGTCGCCGCAATATTCCAGCCTCGAGACGATTGTTGAAACCGCATCGCGCTGGCACAAAGTGCATGCGCCGGCTGCAAGTGGACTCGACCCGGATATACCAGGCCGGCTGATACAAGCGGGGGAGGAGTCCCCGGCGGCAAGGTATGCCATGACCGGAAGCGGCACAGCCGTCGAGGTCCCCAGCCTAGAAGGTGAGCAAGAATGATTTCGGCAACCGAATCTCCGCTCTGCCTCGCCGTATCCCTCGAGCCTCGGCCGGCCGTGAAAGGGAAATTCCTCTGGGCGGGCGAAGAGAAATTCGTGGTACGCGGCGTGACGTACGGCCCTTTCCGTCGCGGCCCGGATGGCTCCCCGTATCCAGTCCGCGAGGTGGTCGACCAGGACTTTGCCGACATCGCGTCGAATGGGTTCAACGCCGTCCGGACTTACGACGTTCCGCCCCGCTGGCTGCTGGATCTGGGCGCGAAGCATGGCCTCCGCATCATGGTCGGCTTGCAAGTGGAGCAGCGCATCAGTTTTCTCGACGACCCCAAAGTCGCGCGGCAAATCAAGGATCTCGTGCGTTCGAAAGTTCGCGGCTGCGCGGGCCACCCTGCGGTCCTGTGTTATGTGATTGCCAACGAGATTCCCGCTTCCATCGTGCGTTGGCACGGGGCCAAGCGCGTGGAACGCTTCCTCCGAGAGCTGTACCGCTTGGCGAAGGACGAAGACCCGGAAGGGCTCTTTTCCTATGCTAACTACCCCACCACTGAATACTTGGACTTACACTTCTTGGACCTGGTTTGTTTCAATGTTTATCTCGAGTCACAGGCCAGCTTTGAGGCCTACCTCGCCCGTTTGCAGACTCTTGCGGGAAACCGGCCGCTGCTCATGACGGAAATGGGATTGGATAGCCAGCGGAACGGCAGGGCTATGCAGGCTCAGGTGCTGGACTGGCAGATTCGGAGCGCCCTCCGAGCCGGCTCGGCCGGCGCCTTTGTGTTTGCCTGGACCGACGAATGGTTTTCACGCGGCCAAGACGTGGAAGACTGGGACTTCGGCCTAACCGACCGGGCACGAAGAGCCAAGCCCGCTCTGGACTCGGTCGAGAGAGCCTTTCGAGAAGGAGCGTTTCCGGCGGACAAGACTTGGCCGCGCATTTCCGTGCTGGTGTGCACTTTCAACGGGAAACGCACCCTGCGCGACTGCTTGGACGGTCTCGCCAAAATGCGCTACCCGAACTACGAGGTCATTGTAGTTGACGATGGCTCCAAGGATGGAACGGCCGCCGTGGCCCGCGAATACCGCGTGCGGGTGATCAGCACTCCGAACCGGGGCTTGAGCGCCGCGCGCAATACGGGCCTGGAAGCCGCCACGGGCGAAATTGTTGCTTATACCGACGACGACACGCGCCCCGACCCCGATTGGCTGTCGCATCTGGCCACCGTCTTCATGAATACGGACTACGTGGGCGTCGGGGGTCCGAACATTCCTTTTCCAAATGATGGGCCGATTGCCCGCTCGGTCGCGCGCGCCCCTGGCGGGCCCACTCACGTGCTCCTTTCTGATACGGAGGCGGAACATATTCCAGGCTGCAACATGGCGTTTCGAAAAGCCAGCCTCGAGGCCGTGGGCGGCTTTGATCCGCAGTTCCGTGTGGCGGGCGATGATGTGGACGTCTGCTGGCGGCTGCGGGAGCGCGGCGGGCGCCTGGGGTTCAGCCCCGGAGCAGTCGTCTGGCACCACTACCGCAACTCCGTACGGGCCTATTGGCGGCAACAAAAAGGGTACGGCAAAGCGGAGGCGCTGCTCGAGAAAAAGTGGCCGGAGAAATACAACTCCGTTGGGCATATCACCTGGGGGGGACGCATTTACGGCGGTGTCTCTTCGTTCTTGGAGCGAGGGCGCGGACGTATTTATTTCGGCACCTGGGGAACCGCCGCATATACGCGGCTATACGCGCCCACTCCAAGACTGCTCGACATCCTGCCGCTGATGCCGGAGAGGTACCTTATCGCGCTTGCGCTTGGAGCTCTCGGGCTCATGGGTTTCGTGTGGAAGCCTTTGTGGTTGGCCTTGCCGCTGGCGATCCTGATCCTCTCCTTGCCGCTCGTACAGGTCGTGCGCAGTGTGTGGGGCGAGGGACTTGATCCCGCACGCGCGGGACGCTTCGCGCGGCTCGGACAAAACCTCCTCACGGTATCTCTCGACGCCCTTCAGCCCTTGGCGCGCTTGTGGGGCCGGCTGGCTCACGGCCTTGCACCTTGGCGAAGGCGCAGCAGCTTGCGGCTCTCGTTTCCCCGGCGAACAACCGTTTGGCTGGGGAGCAGGAGCTGGGAGGAGTCGCCGGAAAGGTTAGAAGCTCTGGAAGCGATTCTCCGTGCGAGGGGCGCGGTAGTGCGACGGGGAGGCGATTACGACACCTGGGACTTAGAAGTGGAGGGCGGCCTGATGGGCGACATGCGGCTCCAAATGGCCTCGGAGGTGGATGGCGGAGGTCATCAACTCGTGCGCGCGCGCGTCTGCCCCGCTGCCTCGGCTTTTGGAGTTTGGGCTCCTCTGGTTTTCATTGGGCTGGCGACCGCTGCGGCCTTCGACCGAGCCCCCGCCGCCGCCGTGATTCTCGGCGGTGTGGCCATCGCGCTTGCGGCCCTTTTGTTCCGCGACTGCGCGGGAGCTGCGTCGCCTATTTATCAGTCGCTGAGAGAACTGGGTTTCAAGGAATAAGGCATGATCCAGCGCGCCGGGACCCTACAACACGACTTGACGCTTTACCGGCGGCTTCTGCGCCTGGCGAAACCATTCTGGTGGCACATTCTCGGGTTCTGTCTGCTTAGCCTCATGGCAACGCCGTTGGCGCTGCTGACGCCCCTGCCGCTCAAGATCGCCGTGGATACTGGGATCGGGTCGCTCCCTCTCCCGCATTTCTTGGTCCCGCTCGGCAGGATTATACCGTCCTTGGCCCGGCCTACGCACGCCGCCGCTTTGCTGTTCGCGGTGGGGCTCCTGGTGGCCGTCGCACTGCTGACCCAGCTTCAGGGAATGGCGGTTTCGCTGCTGCGCGCCTACACGGGCGAGAAACTGCTCCTGGAACTTCGGAGCGAGCTTTTCCGGCACGCCCAGCGGCTCTCCTTGCTGTTCCACGACACGACGGGAACTGCGGAATCCCTTTACCGGCTTCAATACGATGCGATGTCCGTCCAATCGATCGCCATTGACACGGTGATTCCATTCATCAGTTCGGGTTTTACCATAGCCGGCATGCTCTTGGTTACAGTCCGCATTTCCTGGCAATTGGCCCTGGTGGCGGTACTGATATCGCCCGCCCTCTTTCTTTTCGGGAAGCACTTTCGGCGCGGGCTGCGCCGGGGATCGCGCGAGGTTAAAGTCCTGGAGAAATCCGCGCTGGCGGTGGTGCAGGAGGTGTTGCAGGGGCTCCGCATCGTGAAAGCCTTCGTCCGCGAGGAGAGCGAGCAAAAGCGCTTCGTGGGGCGCTCACGGGAAGGCATGCGCGCGCGACTCCGCCTGGCGTTCGTCGAGGGCCAGTACGGAGTGGTCATCGGGTTGACGACAGCTTTGGGGACGGCGACGGTACTTCTGATAGGAGTCCGCCAAGTCCAGTTGGGGGTGTTGAGCCTCGGCGATCTTCTCTTGCTGATGGGCTACTTGACGCAACTTTACGAACCCCTGAAGACCATGGCGAAGAAATCCGCGACCCTGCAATCCCAACTGGCCAGCGCTGAGCGCGCCTTTGCGCTGCTCGACGAGGCGCCGGAAGTGGTCGAAAGACCCCATCCGCGGCCGCTCGTGCGCGCGGCGGGCGAGATCGTTTTTCAGAACGTCTCCTTTGGCTACGGCCCCGACCGCCCAGTGCTGGACGGGATTTCCTTCCAGCTCGAGCCGGCGACTCGCGCCGGCGTGGCCGGGGAGACGGGCGCGGGCAAGACCACGCTGTTGAGCTTGTTGCTGCGCTTCTACGATCCCACCGCGGGTCAGATTCTCCTCGATGGTGTTGACCTGCGGGAATACGGGCTGGCGGATTTGCGCAACCAGTTTGCCTTTGTTCCCCAGGAGCCCGTGCTGTTCTCCACCAGCATCGCGGAGAACATTGCTTACGCCCGCCCTGAGGCGACGTTTGAAGAGATCGTTCGGTCCGCGAAAGCCGCCGACGCCGATGAGTTCATCAGGCTCCTTCCCCACGGTTACCGCACGCTCGTCGGGGAACGAGGAATGTGTCTCTCGGGGGGAGAGCGGCAGCGGATCTCGCTGGCTCGCGCCTTCCTGAAGGACGCACCTATCCTCATTCTTGATGAACCCACGAGCGCCGTGGATGTGGGTACGGAAGCCTCGATCCTGGAGGCGATGGGACGTTTGATGAAGGGTCGCACCACGCTTCTGATCTCCCACCGGCTAAATGTCTTCCGGGATTGCGAGCTGGTGCTGGAAATGGCGCACGGGAAATTGCAGGGCATCACCGAGGCGAATGATTGGCTCGAGGGCCGGGAGCATATCGCGCGCGGGGGAAGCATCTTTGCCGGGAGAAAAGCTAATGGCTGAGCAGACCCTGCTGATGGATTCTTGAGAGGGTTTTGGAAGACCATTTCGAGAGCAGTTAATGTAAGCCCCGGAATGGGTTGAATAAGTTAGTTTGCAAGCGGCGGAGGAGCCGCGAGAAGGAGATGACCTCATGAGCAAGAATTCTGACAACGGCGAAATTCGAATTTTTCGGCCTGGCGCCTGTGCCCCGGTCCGCGGGAACGGGAAGCGAAGGACTCCCGCGCGAGCGGTCATCACCGGCGGCGCAGGGTTCGTCGGTTCCCACCTCTGCGAACGCCTGCTCGCGGAAGGCTACGAGGTTCTCTGTCTGGACAACCTGTTGACCTCAAGCGAGAAAAACATCGCGCATTTGGGATCCGAGCCGGGGTTCGCGTACATTCCGCATGACGTGACCAGGCCGATTTTCATTCAAGGGCCCGTGGATTATGTGCTGCACTTTGCCAGCCCTGCCAGCCCCCAGGATTACCTGGAGCATCCCATCGCCACGCTCAAGGTGGGGAGCCTCGGCACTCACAACGCGCTGGGACTGGCGAGGACCAAGGGCGCCACGTTCCTGCTGGCCTCGACCTCGGAGGTTTACGGCGACCCGGAAGTTCACCCACAGCCCGAGAGCTATTGGGGGAAGGTCAATCCCGTCGGCCCGCGGAGCGTTTACGACGAGGCAAAGCGATACGCCGAGGCTGTGACGCTTGCATATGCTCGCACGCACGGCGTTCGGGTCAGAGTCCCGCGCATCTTCAACACTTACGGCCGACGCATGCGCCTCAACGACGGGCGCGTTCTCCCCAACTTCATGTCGCAGGCATTGCAAGGAGAACCTCTGACGGTGCACGGAGACGGGTCGCAGACGCGAAGCCTTTGCTACGTCAGTGACCTGGTCGAGGGCATCTTCCGGTTGATGCTGCTGGACCGCGATGAGCCCATCATCGTCAACCTGGGGAACCCAGAAGAAGTGACCGTGCGGGATTTGGCAGTCGAGATTCTGGAGGTCACGGGGAGCAGTAGCGCAATTGTTTACCGTCCGCTGCCCGAGGATGATCCGCGCCAGCGCCGTCCCGACACTGGTCTGGTACAGCGGATTTTGGGCTGGTCCCCCAAGGTATCGCGCCGGGAGGGCCTCAGGATGGTGCTGCCTTACTTCCAGGAGGCGGTGCGCGCAGTGAGTAAGGAAGTCCCCGATTTTGGAGCGGAAATCGTCCCGGCCATGCCCGCGGCGGCGAGCGCTCTCTAGGAGGATGACGAAAAACGCGGTTTCGGGCGCTGTAGCGCCGCTCTATGAGCGGCGAAGCCATTGGAACGGAAAGTGCCGTTCCTCGGGGCGGCGCCGTATCCGCGCGGTGCGCAACGCGACGTGGCGGGCCAGGGGCCGCCGTGGCGCGTGTGGGCGGAAACAATGCTGGACGAGGCCTTGGACGCCTTGAATAGGAGAGGGAGGAGAGAACTTTGGTGGAAACAGCCTATGGCGTCGTCAACCTGAACGACGTAACACCCTTGCAGACCCTCCTCAACCTCGCCGAGCTTCGCGGCGAGCTCACGAACCTTTGCCAGTCCCGCAACGCCGGATGGGGCGGTCTCGAGGAGGTTCGAGTCCGCATCTTGCGGCTGCACAGAGCCCGCCAGTGTACCTTCGCGGTGGCTCTGAAGACGGAAACCGGAACCCACGACCTGATCGGCAAGGTTTACCTCGGCGACCGCGTCGAAGTGTTTGAAATCATGGAAAAGCTTTGGCGAGCGGGCTTCCATGCGGAAGCGGAGTACTCCATTCCTCAGCCGGTTGCTTATGTGCCCTCGATGCGCCTGCGTTTCGAGGAGCGCGTCGAAGGCAGGTCCGTCGAAGAGGTCCTTGTGGAGGACGGCCTGTCCGAACAACTTGCAGCCGCCCAGCGGTGCGGAAGCTGGCTGGCGCAGTTTCATACCACCGCTCCCCGCTTGGGTAAAGCCACAGTGTTAAGAGAAGAGCTGGCGAGCGCGGAGCGTTGGGCGCTCCGGCTGGCGAGCCTAGGGGAACCGTTTGCGGGCAAGGCCGAAGCGGTTTTCCAGAAGCTCGTTGCCGCGGCATCGGCGCTCGCCCCGATGGAGTTACGCGCGGCGCATGGAAGTTACCAACCCTCGCATGTGATTTTGGCCGAGGGCCGGACCGTAACTATCGATTGGGATAACTTTGTCTTGGCAGACCCCAGCCGAGACGTGGCGTGGTTTCTTGTCAAACTCCAGCGGCTGGCCATGGAGCGCCTGGGCGACCATCATGCGCTGGAGAGTGTTGCGGAAACTTTCCTGTGGAACTACGTTTGTTCGGGTCCTTGGGAGGTTCTGGCGCGGCTGCCCGTCTATCAAGCCTTGTTTTATATGGAGGCTGCGAAACGCGATTTGAAGAGCCAGCTTCCTCAGTGGCGCGAACAGGTCGGAATCATGCTCGACCAGGCGCTGCGGGTATTGAGCGCTCCGGCCATGGATCAAGAGTCCTCTCTTCTTCTGACGCCCATCCAACGGCGCGGGGATTCTTACAGTCGCGAAAACTGAAGGTGAAGAAATGAGAATTGCCTCGGAAGCCGTTGCTGTTGCATTCCCGATGGCGGTTGCGCCGGCGGGTTTCGCTGGGCGGGAATATATGTGGGGGGAGCGGCCACGCGCCTGCCCGGCTTCGAGGTCCGCCCCGGAAGCCGTTACGGTTTTCAGGACGTTCAAATCCGGCGCGCGAGGTCCAACTCTTTGTGAGGTTCAACTTCTAAAGCTGATGATGCTTGAAACCGTGCTGCGGGGCGGTCTCAACGATGAATATCGGGCATTCCTGGGGTGGTGGGCGGGCGTGCTGTATTTCAGGTCGCACCCCCGCCCGCTTTTCGCGGTGGCGGTTAATTCCCGGAAAGGAGCCATGGACCTATGCACGTCGCGGTGATGGGGGCGGGATATGTGGGGTTGGTCACCGCGGGAGGACTCGCCGACCTGGGCCTGATGGTGACCTCCGCGGATATCAACCAGGAGCGAATCCAGCGCCTGGGGGAGGGGAAGGTTCCGATCTTTGAGCCGGGTCTCGAGGAACTGGTGCGCAGGAACACCCAGGCAGGACGGCTGAGTTTCTCCGCGGATATCCAGAGCGCAGTCCGAAATTCTCTGGTGATCTTTATTGCTGTGGGCACGAACGGGGGGCTGAATGGAGAGCCGGACCTCAGTCAGATTTGGTCGGTGGCCGATTCAATCGCGGACTCCATGGAAGATTACAAGGTGATCGTCACCAAAAGCACTGTGCCCGTCGGTACGGCGGCCCAGTTACGCGAAAGAATCTCCAGCCGCCTCGAACGCCCCGTTGAATTCGATGTGGTCTCCAACCCGGAATTTCTGAGGGAAGGGTCGGCGGTCGAAGATTTCTTTCACCCCAACCGCATCGTCATTGGAAGCCCCTCGGGCCGGGCCGTGGGGATCATGAAGGACATCTATCAGCGGCTCTACTTGAATGAGACCCCGTTTGTCATCACCACGTGCGAGACCGCCGAACTGACCAAGTACGCGGCGAATTCGTTCCTCGCTCTGAAAATCTCCTTCATCAATGAGCTGGCAAACCTGTGCGATGCCATCGGCCCCTGTACGGATATCCATGTGATCGGCCGTGCGCTTGGCTTGGACGGAAGAATCGGCTCCAAATTCCTCCACCCCGGGCCGGGTTTCGGAGGGTACTGCTTTCCCAAGGACACCAGGGCCCTTTGCACGACAGCCCGGAAGTTTGGCGTGAACGTCCGGACGGTCGAGGCGGCAGTGGAAGTAAATGAAAGCCAGTATCTCCGGGTCGTCGAAAAGGTTCGGCAAGGCCTTGGAGGCCTCGCCGACAAGACCGTCAGCGTCCTGGGCCTCTCCTTCAAACCTAACACGGACGATGTCCGCGAGTCGCGTGCGGTCAGGATCTGCGAAGCTTTGCGCTCGGAGGGCTGTACTTTGCAGGTGTATGATCCGGTCGCGATGGCGGCCAGCGCCAGCGTACTTAACGGCCATGCGGTGAAGTATTGTGCGAATGCGTACGAAGCTGCCGAAGGCGCCGACGCCCTTGTAACCGCGACGGAGTGGAATGAGTTTCGGGCTCTGAACTTGGAGAAGCTCAAGGCGGGCATGCGCGGAGACCTGCTGGTTGACGCCAAGAACGCTATGGATGCCGCCAAGGCAAAAGAGGCAGGGTTCCGCTATTACGGGATGGGTCGAAGGTAAGGAATTGTCGGGCCATCCTTCCCGCACGAAAAGTCCTGGAAGCTGGCCTGTCTGTTGCCAAGATCTCATCCGCTTCGAAAATGGCGCGATTCCCCTCGCAGACGTTAGAAGTGCGGCCTGCGAATTGAACCAAGAATCCCTGGCCGACGCGCAGATCCTCTGTGGTAGCAGCCTATGAATGCGTCGACGATCATGGCCTTGACGAAGCAGCAGCAGCAATAGAGCACGCGAAACGTGATCGTCGGAACCGAGAAGAAATCCATCGCGGCGATGGCGTCCCGGCGATATCGAAGAAAGGTGAGTTGCGGCCAGATTTTCCAGATGGGGACTTCCATACGCGCGAAAGGAGCGAACTAATGACCCACAGCAGAGCTTGACGAATCGAAACATGGCCAGAAGTCATACCAGAACCCTGGTGAGACGATCGCAGCACTGGTATTTTAAAGCCGGCCAGCACCTTGGCAAACGGCTGGCAAAGGTGCTTTTGAATGTGTGAGTATCCGAAGTTGTACGAAAATGTACTCGCCCAGTCCTTCGGTTTTCCGCTAACCCATTCAAAATAGTGGTAGGCCTGGGGAGATTCGAACTCCCGACCCACGGTTTAGGAAACCGTTGCTCTATCCATCTGAGCTACAGGCCCGAAGTCGCCGCTCCTTATAGATTAACACAGAACAATCCGTCAGTTGGGATGGACGCGCACCAGGAATATCGCAAGGTGCGACGGAAGATTCAAGCTGAGCAGCGCGTCATCCCGGGCTGAGGAGGTTTTGTAAAAACTGCGAGAGGGCATGCCCATAGACCTGCTGTGGGAACCCGCCTACGCTGGGAGGCCCCGAAGAATGGTCCGGCTTCAGCCCAAGAGGGCCTAAACTTCTGGGCCTGAAAGCCCTCTCGTATTCGGCCCATATTCGCCACGGATAAATCCGTGCCCTTTCCAAAAACCTTTAACTGTGGAAACGAAATCATCGCGAAGGCCCTAAAGCGCAGCGCTGCGGCCTAGCGCAGTGAAGGCCCAGAGGAATCCAACAGGCGACTCAAGTATGATCGGAATCTAGGAAGGAGGTGAAGTCGAGATGAAAAGGCGCGACTTCATCAAGCAAGCGGCCGCTGTTCCTTTGGGCAGCGCGTTGGCGGCGCGAAAGGCTCTGGGCGCAAACGACCGGGTAAACATGGGCCTCATCGGCTGCGGTGGCCGCGGGCAATACGTAGCGGGGCTTATGAGCCAAATCTCGAACGTCGAGTTTGTCGCTGTCGCGGACGTCTACGAGGCGCGGGCCACGGCAGCCAAAGGCTGGGGCGCGCCGGGCTGCCGGGCGTTTCAAGATTTCAGGCGACTCCTCGACGACAAGGGGGTAGATGCGGTGCTCATCGCCACGCCCGACCACTGGCACGCCATCGCGACCGTGCTCGCGTGCCAAGCCGGCAAGGACGTTTACGTCGAGAAGCCCCTGGCCTATTCGATTAAGGAAGGACGCGCCATGGTGGACGCCGCGCGCCGCTCGAACCGCGTGGTTCAGGCCGGCACGCAGCACCGCTCGGCAGCACATTTCCGCGAGGTGGCGCGGATCATCCAGTCAGGCGAGCTTGGCCCCGTGCATTTTGTGCGCGTGTGGAATTATTTGAATATGTCGCCCGACGGCATCGGTCGCGCGCCGGACTCCGCTCCGCCGGCGGGGCTCGACTGGGATTTCTACCTCGGTCCTGCGCCCGCGGTTCCCTTCAACAAAAACCGGTATGCCGTCACATACCGATGGTTCTGGGATTATGCCGGCGGCATGACCACCGATTATGGGACACATCGGTTCGACACTGTGCACCAGGTGATGGGCGTTGACGCCCCGCTCGCCGTCGCGGGCTGGGGCCGCCGCTACGAGCTCCAGGATGGCGCGGACACGCCCGACACGCTCCAAATCACTTATGAATACCCCAGCTTCATCCTGAATTATGAGGCCTCGATGCTCAACGGGCACGGCTTGGGCGGGCGCGCGCCGGGAATGAACTATTACCTGACGCGCGGCCCGGACGACCGGCCGCACGGCATGGCGTTTTATGGAACCCAGGGCACGCTTTTTGCCGACCGCATCGGCTTTGAGATTTATCCCGAACTCAATGGGGAATCGGGACCCGGCGCCTGGAGTCCCGCCGGCAAGCCGCCGGAAGGATTTCGCATGAAGCGGGAGACGGGCGCGGAAGAAGACGCGACAGCGCTCCACGCAAGAAACTTTATCGAGTGCGTCCGATCGCGCCAGAAACCCGCAGCGGACGTCGAGATCGGCCATCGCTCGACGATCGTTCCGCACCTCGGCAACATCGCCATCCGCACCGGGCACAAGCTCCGCTGGGATTCCATCAAGGAAGAAATTGTGGACGATTCGGTGGCCTCGGCCTATCTCGCTCGCCAAGCGCGCGCGCCGTGGGATAGGATTCTGAAAACCTATTGAGGGCTGCGAAATATAGTGACGGTCTATTGCGGTAGCGCTGCTCGGCGGCGGGGAAGCTACAGCGACTCGCTCTCGCCGGAAACAATTCGCCCGTCGAAAGAGGCTTGGCCTCCGCGACGGGCGCTTGGTTCAAAACCTTTTCCGAACGCGGTCCGGTGATTAGACCTGTGCCGCGGGAGCCTTCACGCGGCGCTTGGAACTGCGCTTCTTCTTGATGGGAGCTTCCCCCTCCGCGATCTCGAAGGAAGCCAATGAGGTGACGAATTTGCGGACACCCGCGGTGTCGAACTCCACCGTGGTCCGCTCCTCATTGCGTTCGACGATGGTGCCAGTACCGTATTTGGAATGACGAATGTACTGCCCTGTTTTCAAATTCATAAATCCCCTTCCTGGAATCACATCGCCGGCCCACTCGGCTGAACACCCCTGCCGCCACAGCCGGCTTGTTTAGGCGGAGGGTTGAAAGTTTCGGTCCGGGGCGGCCGGGAAGGCCGCCCCAAACCGCTTGCGCGACCTACGCTCGCTCCACGGCGTCCGCCTGCAGCCCTTTGGGGCCCTTGCGGACCTCAAAGCTGACGCGCGCGCCTTCCTCAAGAGTCTTGAATCCGTCGCCCTGGATTGCCGAGTAGTGCACGAAAACGTCCTCGCCGGATTCGCGTTTAATGAACCCGTAACCCTTGGCGGCATTGAACCATTTTACTGTACCTTGTTCTTTCATTCTAGAAACATCCTTTTCTCTATGATTTGGCAATTTGAAGATACGGCGACGACGGGTAGAACCCGACGGATCCGCTGTAACGCCGCGGGCCACTCAGGTTGAAGGAACGCTGTAAAGCGCACTCCACAAGCACGAGCGAGACACGCCGGAATTACCTCTACAAACTGCAACTATAACCCTATCACACTCTTAGCAATTTGGCGAGACAAAAATTACGCCCCAGTACTCCTTGGCCGCGAAACAGTCTGAACCGGTAAAGGGGGGAAGCAAGTCTCGTTTTGCTTACCACTTCCAAGCGATCAGGGCAAATGCTTTTAATCTCAGCCACAGCCTTTGGGTTAGTTTCTTGGGGGAAGCGATCCAAACGCCTCACGTATTGCTTCGAGGCGGTTTCGCTTCTACTATCCCTGCCATGCCTGGACGAAGGCGATTTGCCGAGCCCGTTCCGAGAGCCGCGGTTGGCTTCCGGCCAGAGTTTCTGGACTTTAAGCGCGGCATCCGGGTCGGCAACCTCGAAGACCACGAGCGGATCACGCGCTTGCTTAAGACAGAGCTCGAGGCGCGTTACCGCCAGGATTTTGTAACCGAGCGCTGGGGCCGCGGGGTCTTCTGGCAGTGGATCGCCTTCCTCCCGCGCGCCAACCGCGAGGCGAAGCCGCTTTCCTCGAAGGTGAGTTTTGGCTGCTCGAAGTTTTTTATTTCCGTGGACACCGACGAGAAGCTTTTCAAAAGCGGCTTGCAAATCGAGCGCGGCTGCCTCCGTGCCCTGCGCGACCATCCGCAGGCCAAGCTCCAACCTGATTGGGACTGGCACCGGTTTGTGCGCGGCCTCCGGGCCGGAAGCCCGCTCGAGCGCGAGCTCAAGCGATTGGTCGGGCGCGAAGGCTTTCGGATTTTTGCGGGCGGCTGGGACGCCGCATCAAAAACCTTTTCCAAGGCAAATTTTCAAACCGCTGCGCTCCGCCGCGCGCTCGCCCGAGCTGAGCCAAATCACTGGGCAGGCTTCCAGCTTTACTATCCCATGACCGAAGAGGAAGTCCGCGGCTCGACCGGAGTGGATTTGCTCGAATCCATGCTCGCCGTTTTCGAAGAAGTCAGACCTCTCATGAACCTGTGCCAACAGGTTCGGATTTAGCCTGTCGCGGCTACCGCCCCTGGCTCCAAGCTGATGACTGCCGCGCTTTCTGACCCGCTTGCAATAGGCGAGGTTGCAAGAATCGTCGCCTCGGGCGTCTTCCCGCTGGCGCGCAAGAACGGCAAGTCCAAATTCTTCGGCCTGCTCGGCTAGAGCGACGTCTTTCGGTTCAATTGCGGAATCATGTACTACGCGCGGCTGTTCCTGTTTTGGTTTCAAGAGCTGCTCAATATCAAAGTCGAGTAGGACTCGGAAGGGAGAACATCTTCCGTCGTCTCATTTCTGAATTCTTGCACCTTGGCCTCGACCATGGCTCGGCGTCATTCCTTCAAGTCCTTGCGCTCCAACCCGACCACCTATCCGGTGGCAACTTTGAGCATGCTTGCGACTTCGAGTTCCCTAGTGACTCGTGTGGAAAGAGAGGCCCCGTCAACCAGGTGTTAATCAACTTTATAACATGCCATGTCGCCCGGAGAAAAGAGACGTTCCAAGTATGCATGATCGCGAAGAAGGCAATAGAGGAATGCAACCTGACGCTCACCGCGGGGTTGAGTTACACCGCGCACCCGAGGAGTACAACTCGCAGCTTGGGAAAACGCATGGCAAACCACTTCGAGCGTTACGCCCGATCGGGTAGCACGCCGGTTCAGGCGAAAGCGGAAATCGAGGCTGCGGCCAAGGCGAGCAACACCCTGTTCGATGGCGGCACCCCTGCCGATCCGGCAGGTGAACCCAAACCGATCAGGATGGATTTTCTCAGGGTCGATGAATGGGTAGGTATTAATACGTAAGTAGAAATCCGCATCGGCGTCTTGATTCCTGGCGAAGTCTTAAGTTTTTGCGGGAATTGTTGACATGGGCCTGCAAATGAGTGCCCGTCGGAACTGACGCTTGCGGAGGTCAGTCCCCCGGATGTGGCCGTCTAGTGCTCCGCTGAACGGGGGGGGAACACTGCTCGCGCGCGCCGATATACCGAGCTAAAGTTTTCGACCACAAAATCGGTACAACTTGGGTGTTCCGAGCGTGGTGTTGAATAAATGAGGGTTGCCAGCCGCGCCGCAAAATCAACGAGATACCCTTACTGATCTAGCTTCCTAAATCGTGAGTCGGGAGTTCCCTTCGGCAGGCTCAGGGCAAGCGATTCTCCTCAGGGCTACCAGTGATCGCGATTTGATTTGAGTCGAATCGGTCGGACCCTTCTCCGCCTCGAAAGCGCGCAAAAAAATCCGCCCCATACCTTGCGCTTCTACCGGTGCTCGTGTTAATGTGTAGAAGTCCGAGGTATAAGCGATGAGGGCGGCGAAATCGAACCTTCCGCAAGGCACCCTGGACCTGTTGATCCTGAAAGTCGTGGCGCTTGGCCCGGTCCACGGATACGCGATCGCGCAACGCCTGTTACAGGTGTCGCGCGATGTGGTCCAGGTTCCGCAAGGCTCGCTCTACCCGGCGTTGCACCGGCTCGAAAACCGTGGCCTTCTGGCCGCGGACTGGAACGAGACCGAGACCGGGCGCGAAGCCAAGTTCTATCGCCTGACGCGCAAAGGGCGGGCCGAGCTCGGAACCGAAGCTGCCAGCTGGCAGCGATTGACCGAAGCCGTCGGCCTCATCCTCGGGATGGCCGAAGGAGGTACGAAATGATCTGGTTCGAGCGCCTTTGGCATCGGAGGAAGTTGGAAGAAGAACTCGAAAAGGAATTGCGCTTCCATCTTGACCAAAACGCCGCCGATCTCATGGCGCGTGGCCACAACGCTGAGGAGGCGCGACGACGCGCCAGGCTGGCTCTCGGCGGCTCGGAGCAGGTGAAGGAGCTGTGCCGCGATGCCCGCGGCACACGCTGGCTGGAGGACCTGTGGCAGGATTTCCGCTATGCATTTCGCACTCTGCGGCAGAAGCCGGGATTTGCGGCTGTCGTCCTGTTGACACTCGCCCTCGGCACCGGAGCGACCACCGTCATGTTCTCCGTCATCAACGGTGTGCTGCTCAAGCCGCTGCCTTATCCCGAGCCCGAGAGGCTCCTCACCCTCAACGAACAGACGGAGAAGATTACCAGTCCAATTTGGGGCAATCTTTGGGCATTTGCCTACCCTAACTTTCTCGATTGTCAGCGCGAGAGCCGCTCTTTGCACCTGGCGGCATATCGCTACACCGGCGGTACGGCGAGTGAGCGCGGGGAAGCCGTGCACGTGGAGGGGTTCCAGATCTCGTCCAACCTATTTTCCGTCCTGGGCATTCCCCTCTCACGAGGGCGCGCTTTTCTGCCCGAAGAAGATCGGCGTGGTGCGGCGCCCGTGATCATCGTGAGCTACAGTTTATGGCAGCGCCTCTTCGCGGGGAACCCGGGAGCGGTCGGGAAGCCGCTGGTGATGGATGGAAAGTCCTTCACCATTGTCGGCATCACGCCCGCAGGTTTCCGGGTGAACCGGGACGAGGTGGACGTGTTTACTCCGCTCGGTCAAGACGCTTCTGCGAGTATGGGGAATCGCGACCGGCATCCGGGCATTGAGGTTCTGGCACGCCTTCGGGCCGGCCTGACGCTGGCCCAGGCGCAGACGGATCTGGCGGCGATTGGCCGTCATCTGGCTGAGCAATACCCAGAATCCAATGCAGGCCGCACCTTCATCGCCCATCCGCTTCGTCCGGATGTGGGAGACGTCGGGCCCACGCTCTGGCTGCTCCTGGGCGCGGTCGGCCTGGTGATGCTGATTGCGTGCGTCAATGTGGCCAGCTTGCTTGTTGCTCGCGCAGTCTCGCGCGAGCGCGAACTCGCCATGCGCGCTGCGCTCGGTGCGAGCCGCAGCCGCTTGGTGCGCCAATGCCTCACCGAGAGCGCGGTGTTGGGACTTTCCGGAGGCCTGCTCGGTGTGTGGCTTGCAGCCATGGGTATCCGCCCGTTTGTAGCGTTCTGGCCAGGCAGTTTGCCGCGCGCTGAGGAGGTCGGGCTCGATTGGCATGTGCTGCTCTTCGCCGTCGCTGTGTCGCTCGCGAGCGGAATCCTTTTCGGGCTGGCGCCGGCCCTGCGCGCTCCGGCGCGCGAACTCGAACAGACACTCC
Organism: Acidobacteriota bacterium; assembly: GCA_003225365.1. Lineage (GTDB taxonomy): Bacteria > Acidobacteriota > Terriglobia > UBA7540 > UBA7540 > Gp13-AA74. The sequence goes on along the minus strand of QHZN01000095.1, from coordinate 5,150 downwards.
GTGCCGGGGCGCGGACCGTGGCGGGAAGCTCGCGCCGATTGCACGCCGGTTTTGTCATTTCCGAAATCGCCCTGGCGGTCGTGCTGTTGGTCGCTGCCGGGATGCTCGGGCGCACGCTTCTCCGGCTCTCAGCGCTTGACCCAGGCTTTGACTACCGGAACGTACTGGTCACTCGGATGGCGCTTTCGTCCGACGTGCTCGCCAACCCAGCGAAGATCCGCGCGGCCTGGCAAGACGTCCTGGACCACGCACGCCGCGTACCGGGAGTCGAATCCGTGGCGACCGTCGATACCGTCCCAATGCGCACGGGTAACAACCAGCTCGGCTACTGGAACACGCCGGCCGTGCCGCCGGTGAACGAGCAACCCCTCGCGCTGGCAAACAGCGTGTCGCCGGACTACCTGAAGGTCATGGGCATCCCGCTGCTCGAAGGGCGATTCTTCAATGACCACGATCGCCTGGGGGGCGAGCTCGTCGTAGTCATTGATGACGTTTTGGCCGAGCGCGCTTTCGGCCGCCAGGACCCTGTCGGAAAGCACCTTTGGCTCCCTGACAATGGCAGCCCGTTCTCGTCAGGAGGCAAGGGCCCTGACGCCGCCCGAGTGGTAGGTGTGGTGCGCCACGTCCGGCAATGGGGGCTCGCCAGCGACGATCAAGCTAAAGTGCGCGCGCAGTTCTATTATCCTTTTGCCCAGGTGCCAGACCCTTTGATGCGCCGTTGGTCCGAGCTCATGTCGATTGCCGTTCGGACCAGCATCCCGCCATCGAATGTGCTCGAACCCCTGCGGCGGGAACTGCGCGGAGCAACGGGCGGAGTTAGCGGCGATCAATCTCTCTACGAGGTTTACACCATGCAGCAACTGGTGAGCGATTCGCTGGCCCGCCAACGTTTCCTAATGCTCTTGTTCGGCATATTCGCCGGCTTGGCAATGCTCTTGGCGTGCGTCGGCATTTATGGCGTGCTTGCTTACTTGACCGGCCAGCGCGTACCGGAATTCGGCGTGCGCATGGCGCTCGGCGCCAGCGCCGGCGACGTCATGAGGCTGGTGCTAAGGCAAAGCCTAGGAATGATTTTCGTCGGCGTGGGTTTGGGTGTAGTAGGCGCTTTAGCAGCGGGCCGCCTATTGGTTCACTTGGTTGACGGAATGCTGCCCGCGGGGCCGGCGACTTTCGCCATAATGATTCCGGTCCTGGTGGCCGCCGCCCTGTTCGCGAGTTTTCTGCCGGCCCGCCGCGCCAGCCGCGTAGACCCTATGACCGCCCTGCGGCAAGAATAGGGCTGCCACCGATTCCGTTCTCGCCGTCGCCCATCAAATTACTTCCAGGTGCGCCCTCACCTTGGAAGAGCCGGCAGGGGGACGTCGGCACCGCGTTCGTGGCTTGGCGCCCATGCGGCCGAGCGCATCAGCGGCCCCACCCTGCTCGTCACGGCGTTCGTCCATTTTCCAGGAATTGTGAGACAATACCGCGCGCTGGCTGGACATGCTCCAGGCCGATTCAACGCGTATGGAGGTGTGAATGTCGCAAATTTCGAGAAGAGAGTTTATCAAGAGCGCGGCGACGAGTGGCGCAGCCGCCGGGTTCCTGTCCGCAGGCGCTCTGGAGCTTCGCGCCAATCCGCTGGGCCTGCCTATTGGTTGTCAGACCTGGCCCGTCAGGGAGATGATCGCCAAAGACTTTCCCGGCACCATCAAGCAGCTTGCCGGGGCCGGATTTCAAAGCATCGAGCTGTGCTCGCCGGTGGGTTATGCCGACTCCGGCTTTGCCGGCCTCGCTAAGTACACAGGCGCCGAGCTGCGGAAAATTTTTGGCGATTTGGGTGTCCATTGCGAGAGCTCCCACTTCGGCATCAAGGAACTCAGGGACAATCAGGCGGGCAGATTAGCCTGGGCGAAAGACGTCGGCCTGACGCAAATGCTCGTGCCAAGCCTCGAGGGGCCGCGCCACCCGACCTTGGATGACGTAAAGCGCGCGGCCGACGAATACAACCGAATGGGTGAACAGGCGGCCAAGGCCGGCATCCAGCAGGCCCTTCACAATGAAGACTTCGAGCTCACGAAGGTCAACGGCAAGCGCACCTATGACTTGTTGTTCAACCTTCTCGATCCGAAGCTTGTCAAGTTCCAGTTTCAGGTCTCCACGATCAGCGAGGGCTACGACGCGGCCCAGTACTTCACCAAGTATCCGGGCCGCTTCATTTCGATGCACGTGCAAGGCTGGTCCGCCAAAACCAGGAAAATAATGCCGGTGGGCCAGGACACTCTCAACTGGAAGAAAATCTTTAGCGCGGCAAAAACCGGCGGGATCAAGAATTACTTCGTCGAAATGGACTTGGAGATGATGCGGGCTAGCGTTCCCTACCTTCGCAGTCTCGAAGTCTGATGAAAGCGCTGGATTGTTGTCGAAAATCAGACGATGCGCCAGGTGAACACTGCACGCCGTCTGATCATGGAGCATGAAGATGAAATCCGCGCAGCTTGGAAAGTCCATTTCAAAAGCTGAAGTCACCAACATCTCGAAACATGGATTCTGGCTGCTCCTCGGTGGGCGGGAGATTTTCTTGTCCTTTGAGGAGTTTCCCTGGTTTCGGGATGTCCCCGTCGGTAAGCTGTTGAACGTGGAGCTCCCGCATCCACATCATTTGTACTGGCCCGACCTTGATGTGGACCTGGCCGTAGAATCGATAGAGCATCCAGAGCGATTCCCCGTTGTCAGCAAAATGGTTGCTAGCAAAGGATCTTAGCCAACCCCGCCAAACTGGACTGGCTCGTCCCGCCCTGAGAAAATCCTCTCCACGCTTGCCGTGTTTGGTTTATGCTTTGCCCCGCTGAACAGAGCCGGAGGCCTTCTATGAATCATTTGCGGAGTGTCAGGTGGATGCAGGCCGCATTGCTGTTGGTGTCGTTGGGGGGCGTCACCCGCGCCCAACAATATCCGGACAACATGTTCCAAGGGCTGCGCTGGCGGCTGATTGGTCCGCACCGCGGCGGGCGAACTCGCGCGGCCACAGGCGTCCCGAGCCAGCCCAATGTTTTTTACATGGGTCAAGTGGACGGCGGGGTTTGGAAATCGGACGACTACGGCCGCACCTGGACGCCCATCTTCGACCAGGAGCCCACGCAGTCTATTGGAGCCATCGCCGTCGCGCCTTCCGACCCGAATACTATTTACGTCGCGACCGGCGAAGGCTTGCAGCGGCCGGACCTCTCGGTGGGCGACGGCATTTATAAATCCACCGATGGCGGCAAGACCTGGACGCATCTGGGCCTCCGCGACGGCCAGCAGATTCCTGCGCTCGCCATTGATCCCCGCGACACGAACCACGTGTTTGCCGCCGTGCTCGGGCATCCCTACGGCCCGAACCCCGAGCGCGGCATTTATGGCTCGACGGACGGCGGCGAGAATTGGCAAAAGGTTCTTTATGTGGACGAAAACACCGGCGGCTCGGACATCGAAATGGACCCGACGAACCCCGACATCCTTTACGCCGGCCTCTGGGAAGCTCGGGAGGGTCCGTGGGAGTACGGGAACACTTACGGCGGGCCGAGCGGCGGCTTCTACAAGTCCACCGACGGAGGAACGACCTGGCAGAAGCTGACCAAGGGTTTGCCCGAGGGAATTATTCAAATCAATATAGCCATCGCGCCGAGCGAACCCCGGCGGCTCTACGCGACTGTGGCGTCGGCGCTCACCGGAGACTACCAGTCCGGGCGCGGCCTAGGCATCTACCGCTCCGACGACGCGGGCGAGACGTGGTCGAAATCCACCGACGACCCGCGGCCCGCGCTGCGCATTGGCGGCGGCGATCTTCCGGTGCCGAAAGTGGACCCGAAGAATCCCGACGTGGTCTATAGCGCCAGCATCGTGACCTGGCGCTCGACCGACGGCGGCAAGACTTGGCGCGGCATTCGCGGTGCGCCCGGCGGCGACGACTACCAGAACCTCTGGATCAACCCCAACGACCCCAACATCATTCTGCTCGTGAGCGACCAGGGCGCCCTCGTCACCGTGAACGGCGGGGAGACCTGGAGCTCCTGGTACAACCAGCCGACCGCGCAGCTTTATCACGTCGGAGTCACGAGTGAGTTCCCATACCGGGTTTGCAGCGGGCAGCAGGAAAGCGGCTCGGTGTGCGTTTCGAGCCGCGGGAACGACGGCGAAATCACTTTCCGCGAGTGGCACCCTGTCGGAATCATCGAATACGGCTACGCGGCGCCCGACCCGCTGCATCCCGAGATCGTCTACGGCGCGGGGACGAACAGCGTCACACGATTCGATTGGGCGACCGGCCAAGTCCAAAACGTGACGCCCATCCCGGTGCGCAGCGAAAAGACTCGCGTGGACCGCACGCAGCCGATTATTTTTTCGACCGTGGACCCGCACGTTCTCTACTACGCGGCGAACTTCCTCTACAAGACCACCGAGGGCGGGCGCACGTGGCAGACCATCAGCCCCGACCTGGGGCGCGAGCATCCGGGCATTCCGGCGAGCCTCGGGACGCTTGCCGACAAGGATCCGAATGCCGCCAAGCAACGCGGCGTGATTTATTCGCTGGCACCCTCGTTCCAGACCTTGAGCACGATTTGGGCGGGGACCGACGACGGGCTCATCTGGATCACGCGGGATGGCGGCAAGAACTGGAAGAACATCACGCCCCCGGAATTGACTCCGTGGAGCAAGGTGACCCAGATCGCCGCCTCGCATTTTGACAATCTTTCTGCGTACGCCTCCGTCAGCCGATTTCGCATTAACGACCTTGGTCCCTACATCTACCGCACGCACGACGGAGGCAAAACCTGGCACTCCATCGCCACCGAGCTTCCCAATGGCGGACCCGTGGACACGGTGCGCGAGGACCCGGTGCGCAAAGGGCTGCTTTACGCTGGCACGGAAAATTCCGTTTATGTTTCGTTCGATGACGGCGACCACTGGCAGTCGCTGCAGTTGAATCTGCCGCACACTTCGATGCGAGATCTGTGGATTCATGACGACGATTTAATCGTCGCAACGCACGGGCGCTCGTTCTGGGTGCTCGATGACATCACGCGGCTGCGGCAAATTCCCGAGGCGGCGAAGGCGGAGGCATTTCTTTTCAAGCCCGAGCCGGCGGTCCGCGTGCGCCGCGATACGAATACCGACACGCCGATTCC
>QHZN01000390.1 GCA_003225365.1 Acidobacteriota bacterium | reverse complement strand
CCGCGCCATTATTTAAGGGAGTTCGAGAGTTGGTCCTTCGCAAATGCAAAGCGGACAAGCAGGGACAAATACGGGCGATTTTTGAGAAGCAGCCCTTCGGCGAACTCGAGCGCCTGGTCACCCAGAAGCTCTTGGACGTGGTCAAGAGAGTTGCCAAAGAAGAACTAGAAAGTGAAAACTGGCTCCGCCGTGTGGCCAGACTGAGCAAACGAACCTATGAAGAGATGCGGGTCGCCCTTCTGGAGTTCCTGGATACGGATGTCCTCGACGTGTCGATTGAAAACTGCGTGACTTTCTTGGATCCGCTGATCGAATCCTGGGACATCGACCTTGCGACTTTTGGCGTGGAAATTGTCCTAAACCGGAGAGTGGCGCAGGGGCACCCTAAGAGATTTGAGTTTGTCGAAAAGGGACCCGAAGCAGCTTTCCACGAAGAGCCGGGTCTCAAAGAATTCCTCCAAGATGCTACCCTCAGCGGCGATGCTACCAAGGAGGAAATCGAGTTTCTAAGGAAGCTTCGATTCGGCGGAAAACGGCCTACGCCGCTCTACTATTACCGCGAACTGCAAAGTCTTAGAGATCCTCTCCATTTTCGCCCTCCACGAGCGGAATAGCCCGGTCCGCAGTCTGAGTCCCCACCCACTCAATTGCTTCGGGCTAACTCTCACTACCCGCCGGCCCGCCGGTGCATCTTCTGTCGGCGCCCTCCACTTGGCCGCCCTACTCGTAGAAGTGCAACCTGTGATTCCCCCAAAGTCCGCTTCACGGAAGTATGCATGAATGCGGGTCAAGGCGGCGGATAGCTCACGCCGCATTGTTGACAAAAGTGAATGGGTAAGTGACGGTGTCGATAAAATCGAGTTGCTTGAGCCGCAGCACTTCTTCGAGACCGTCATAGACCGCCGGAACGCCAAACCCCGCGGCGAAGCATTCCCCCCTTGGAGCGATTTCGATCGTACATGGCCGCATTCTCCACGGCGGGGAGTTCCTTCCAAGTGGCGAGCTGAAAAAGCGCTCGAAAATCCGCTCCGAACATTGCGAGCCGCAAGGTTACGATCGGTTTTTCCCTTTCTCGAATGCGCGAGGCGATGAACTCTTGGGGTTTATCGGTCGGTCGCCATAAAACTTGAAAACCCAAAATCGCCTATCACGCCCGTTGCCCCTGCGAGGTAATACCCGATGCCCGGGTTACCGCTCGCAAATCTGTCGTCGCTGAGTTGTATCATCTGCGCGCCATTGATGTACACCGAAAGAATTTTTCCAATCATACTGGCCTTCACCACATCTCCGTCCTTGACCCCGTACTCCGACCCTTCCGTCTGTTTCAGCATGGTGAACTTTCCCAGCGGCCCCTCCCACCGGGCGATATTGAAATAGGCCTTCGGAATTTTGGAGCAGCGAAACATGATTTCATACCCCGTGCAATGGTGAGGAGAAATGGAACTCCGCAGGCGCAACTCTACTTCCTCCCAGACCTTGCCGTCCTGGTTCGGGTTCACCGAGCGGACCGTGGCTTGGGCCGTTTGGTTCGGTCCCCAAGTCCCGTTCAGAAGGGCTGTGGAGTCGTCGTATCTTTGTGGATCTGGTCTATTCCCGCCTATTTCGGTCCCAAATGCAAAGCCGGGAGTCGTCCGGACGTCGCTCCAGTCAAGGCCGTCGGTTTGGCCATTCAGCCATCTGCCGCCTTCCGAGATCGGATTCTCAGCGCGGGAAAAGTTGGTAGTGTAAGGCCCGTGCGTTCCCGCGGGAGCGGGGGCCGGCAACAAGCTCAAGCATCGCGTTGCAAGAGGCCAGACGCCTACGATGAGAAACAGCGCGATCGCCGATGACCAATCGACCATTTTGTGCTTCGATCGTTCAACGCTCATAAGTGCGTACTGAAGCATACACCTCCTTATGTTGTGTAGTCTGTGCCCCTCCTGGTTGCCACGACGCCTTTCGCGGTTCCGCCTGGCCCGGGCAGCTACTGGTTTCGCTCTGGCCTTCAGATCCTCATCGAAGAAGCGAACATTGATGTGGGGTGAGGGCGCTGGCGGCGATCACCTGCGATCAACACCGCAGGGGTTAGATTTGGCTACATTCTCCACGGCGACGGTCAAGGAGGCCGTCGCCGATGCTAAAATCAAAAAAGAAGAAGGAATCACCGAAGCGGGTTCTGGCACTGCCAGATCTTGAACAGTCCAAGTCCGCTGTCCTAAACACCCTAACATCCAAGAGCGGCCAACGCACCTATGAACATGCGATCGACGAGTTCGTCGAGTGGTATTGCTCCGAGCCCCGTTTGGCTTTCAATCGGACTGTCGTCCTGCGCTACCGAATCCATTTGGAGGAGAGGCAGTATGCTCCAGCAACAATCAACCTTCGGCTCGCGGCAGTTCGTCGCGTTGCGTATGAGGCCGCTGATTCGGGCCTCCTCAGCCCAGAGTTGGCCGCGGGCATTCGCCGAGTCAGAGGAGTGCGGCGGCTCGGTGTCCGTGTCGGGAACTGGCTTACCGCTGAACAGGGGAAGCGACTACTAGAGAGTTCAGGTCGTGATAACCTTCGTGGCAAGAGGAACTACTCCATGCTGGCGATGCTCATCGGATGCGGGCTCCGACGGGGCGAACTGCTGGCTTTGAATTTGGACTCGATTCAGCTTCGGGAGGAGCACTGGGTCATTGCGGATTTGGTCGGAAATGGAGGGCACATCCGCACAGTACCGATCCCCGCTTGGGTCAAAGCAGCACTTAATGCCTGGACGGAGGCCAGCGGAATCAGCGAGGGACCGGTCTTCCGGTCCATCAACAAGGCCGGCAAGATCTGGGGTGATGGAAAGACTGCGAAGATGCTATGGGAAATTGTTAGAGAAGCCGCAACTCGCGCAGGGATAGAGCAGCTTGCACCGCATGACCTTAGGCGTACGTGCGCACGACTCTGCCATCTTGCGGGCGGCGAACTGGATCAGATCCAATTCCTACTCGGGCATGTTTCGATCCAGACCACTGAAAGATACTTGGGTTGCAAACAGAGGCTTCTACACGCCGTCAACGACAAGATGGGAATTGAACCGGAGGGTGTCTGCTGACTGCGATGAGCTACTGGCCAAAGGGGCGGAAAAGGCCGCCCCTTGCCG
>QHZN01000094.1 GCA_003225365.1 Acidobacteriota bacterium | reverse complement strand
TTTTAACGTGATTTGGTCGGCGAAAACCGTCGCCGCCAAGACCACCATGGACAAGATCGCCAGACCGACTTTTTGCATTTCCAGAGCTCCTTAAGTTGATTTGGCCTTGAAACACTGACCGCGCAGGTGTGGTCGGCGCGGATCTTCGATTCTTGCATCAGTCTCCAAGAATCGTTGACTCGTTGGTGAGAATCAACCGATGCAGGGCCGAACGTTCGCCCACTCCGCCATCGGCTGATATTCGCAAAATGCGGCGACATTGGCAACCACCGCGCGCTCGAGGGCGCCTCCTTAGCCCTTCGACGCACGCGGCGCTTGACCTGGGCGCGGGATAGAGTAAGAATGTCGTTTCGGAGCGTCAAAAGGTCCGCCATGCGACTAAGTCCGCCAATCCAATTTCTTCTTGCGGCCGGGCTAGCCCTTATACTTGTGACGCCCCTGGCCGCTCAAAGCCCCGACACCCGGGCGAGCGAAAAGAACCCGCCGAAAGAATCTGCCCGGAAGCAGGAAAAAGCGAAGCTCGAAGAGGTCACGCGCGTGAGCACTGAAAAGGCCGCCCAAAGCGCTGCGAAGGAAAAAACGAAAGCCAGCGCCGAAGAAAAAAAGGAGAAAGGAGCCGAGTTGTCTGGCGGGTCCCAGGTCACCGAATTCCACCCAGCCGCTGCCGAAGAGAGCGCTCCTGCGGAGGAGCCAGGCGCCACGAAGACGTCCAAGAAATCCCGAGTGAAAGACATTCACGGAAGCATTTACGGCGCCGGTGGCTCGCAGGGCTCCGGCGCGGAAGGCGGCGCAGTCGGCGCCACCACCAAGAGCGGCAAGACCTCCGTCTACGTGGAGTCCGAAAAATCGCGGACGGCCAGTCCAACGCCCCACTAGCCGGATTCTGAAAACTCCTAAATTGTCATGCTGAGCGAAGCGAAGCATCCCTGCATAGCGTTCAAGAGAAATGCCAAAGATCCTTCGCGGAGTCTACCTGAGCGCCGAGAGAAAGGGATTCTTCTCCCGCGACTGCGGGATCAGAATGACAAGCGAAGGGCTCAGAATGACAGGCCTTCCGATGTGCAGCTTCCTTCTGTTACGCGGCATTAGGCTCCCCCCCAATGGCACTAACTGGAAAATCAGCGCCCGGGATCAAGTTCGCGACGCTTGGCGCGCTTCTTCTCACAGGCCTCGTCGGGCTGGCGAGTGGGAGCGCACGCGCCCTTCCGCAAGCGACGACGCTCGATTGCGGCAGCGTCGAAAGCGCCATTCTCGGCCGTGGCGTAAACGTTTGTGTTGTCCTTCCCGCTGATTACAGCTTGCGCGGCACTCGCCGCTACCCGGTGCTCTACTACCTTCACGGGCTCTTCGAAAACGAGCAGAGCTGGAGCGAGCGCGGCGGAAAAGATATTCTCGACGGCCTGGTCTCAAGCGGCTCGATCAGCCCCTATCTGGTCGTGCTGCCGGACGGCGGCCGGTCGTTCTACGTCAACTCATACGACGGGCGCGAGCGCTACGAGGACTTTTTTATTCAGGAACTTATTCCGGCGATTGACAAAAAGTACCGGACGATTCCGCAGGTGGCCGAGCGAGGCATCGGCGGGACGTCCATGGGTGGGTACGGGGCGCTGCACCTCGCCATGCGCCACGCGGAGGTTTTCGGCTCAGCGAGCGCGCAGAGCGCGGCGCTCCTCCCTGCCCTCCCCCACCCACTTCCCACCGACGGCCGCTGGGGATTCTACGCGCGCGTCCTTCAGGCGCCTTTTGGCAACCCGCTCAACGAATCCTGGTGGGACGCGAACAATCCCTTAAAGCTCGCGGAAGACCCCCCGCGTTTCGCGCATCTGAAGCTCTATTTTGACTGCGGCGACCAGGACCGCTACGGTTTCAACGAAGGCGCCGCGGCGCTGGACAAGATTCTGACGGAGAAAGGCTTCTCGCACGAGTACCACTTGCGCGCGGGCGGCCACGGCTGGAGCTATCTCGGCGACTACATGAAATACGCGTTGGAGTTCCACTGGAAGTCTTTTTCGACCGCGGAGCGATGAAGCAATGAATCCGGCCTGGCAAAGGCTTTCACTCTTGCTCGTCGTGACCGCCGCGTTCGAAACGCCCGCGCGAGCGGTCTCGCCGAACCGAGACTCGGAGCGACGCGTGCTCGCCTATGTGAACGCTCACCTCCAGCCCGGCCGCCCGCTGGTCGTCTCCGACCTCTACAATAAAGTCTTCACTTCCGCCCAAGACCGCCAGGCACTCAACAAGCTCTACAACGCCTTCTTTCGGATTCCGCTGTTCGTAGTGAACTACCAGGAGCGTTTCGGGCGCCCACCCCTGCTGAAGATCGTTGCCGAACAGTTCGACCTCGACTCGAGGTACTCGGCTGATATCCTGGTACGCGTGATGGAAACCGACCCGCGCGTGCCACGCTTCATCGAGCGAGATCCGCGCACGCGCGAGATTGCCCGAGTGGACGTCGAGCAAATCAAGAACGATCCTCAATTCGGCCGAATCCTCAACCGCCAGCTCGGCGGCTGGGAAGGGCAGGCGGCGCCGGAATTCCAACTCGAGGCCCTGGACGGTAAAGAGGTGAAATCACGCGACCTTGCTGGAAAGGTCGTACTCCTCTACGTCTGGTTTACGGGCTGTCCGCCGTGCATGAAAGAGGCGCCGGAACTGGCCGCGCTCGACCGGGAATTGACTGAGCGCGGCTTGAGCGTGCTTGGCGCCAACGCCGACCACTTGCTCGGGCTCGGCTACACCGACGACGACCACCGGCGGTACATTGAGAAAGAAAAAATTCATTTTCCGGTCCTCCATTGGTCAAAGCAGGCGGACAGCGACTACGGCGGAGTTTCGATTTTTCCGACGATGTTTCTGATCAACCGGCGCGGCGTGGTGGCCGCACACTGGATCGGCTATACACCGGCGAGCGAGCTTCGCCGGGCGATTTCCGCGGCGCTCGAAAGCGGTGCGTCAAATCCCTAACCGGGAAATTTTCAAAGCGGAGGTTTCCAGCATGGCTCGAACAAGATTAATGTTGGCAAGCTCGATGGGGCTGGGTCTTTTGATTTTCGCCGCCTCGCGCCTCGACGCCCACGGCAACGAAAAGGGCGAAGCGAAGGCGACTATTGGCATCACCACCGTCTGGATTTCTTACGGCCGGCCGTCGCTTAAGGGCCGCGACATGCTGAAACAGATCACCCCAGGCCAGATTTGGCGTCTGGGCGCGGACTTCCCAACCCTCATCGCCTCCGACCACGACCTCGACTTTGGCGGGACACGCGTGCCCAAAGGCAAGCACATCCTGCTGGCCCGGCTCGATTCGCCCGGACATTGGGTGCTGATTGTGTCGAGCAAGACGGCACGCGAATTCCAACAGGACCCCGCCGCGCGCCTGGCCGAAGTCCCTATGCAAACCCAGGAGTCGCCGGACTCGACCGAGCTTCTGACCATCACCGTCGCGGGTAAGGACGGGGGCGGGGTGATCGATATTGCCTGGGGGACGTCGCGCCTGGAGGCGGCGTTCAAATCCGCCGAATGAACGCGATGCGGGTCCTCGCCCTCTTCGCGCACCCTGACGACGCCGAATTCCTTTCGGCCGGGACGCTCGCACTTCTTGCCGCGCGCGGTGCGAAGATTCACATCTCCACCATGACCGCGGGGGATTGCGGCAGCACTTCCCTTTCTCCCTCGAAAATCACCCGCCGCCGAAAGGCGGAAGCCGGGCGCGCCTCCAGCCTTATCGGCGCCGCCTACTCCTGTCTCGAAGAAAAAGACCTTGCGGTGTTCTATGAACTTTCGAGTCTGCGGAAGGTCATGGAACTGGTGCGTAGCACCGAGGCCGATTTGGTCGTGACCCATTCGCCCGTGGACTACATGGTGGACCATGAGACGACAAGCCGCCTCGCCCAGACCGCATGTTTCGGCGCGATGGCGCCAAACTTCCGGACCGGCGCGCCAAGGGCGGCGAAGCCGCTCAGAGCCGTCCCGCACCTTTATTACGCCGCCGCGTTCGGGGGGCGCGACATACTGGGCACGGACATTCCCTCGCGCATCTTCGTGGACATCTCGGCTACGTTCGCGCGAAAGGCCGAGATGCTCGCCTGCCACGAAAGCCAGCGCGCATTCCTGCGGGCACAGCAAGACATCCAGGACCCGCTCGAAGTGCAACGCCAAATGGCCGAAAGCGCCGGGCGCGCCGCGGGCGTTGCGCTTGCGGAGGGCTTCCGCCAGCACCTCGGCCAGGGCTTCCCAAAAGAAAACCGGCTCGCCCAATGGCTTCCCGGCCTGGTTCGCGTGGTCGAAATCTGACCCACTTTCTCCCCGTGACATCCCCGCACCATTTATCCCCATCGAACCGTTTTGGCCGCGGGCGGTTCAGGATTCCTATGCACATTCAAGCCGCTGCCTGGAGCGGCGGAAGCAACGTATAATGGAAAACCGTTCCGGCGAGATTCCATTGCGCCCGGGGGTATTTCCGAAATCTCTTGGCTTATGACACGCGACAAGCTGCCCTGAACGGCCACATCCCGCGACCCGCCCGCGGGCGACGTTTCCTTCTGGTATCCCAAGCGCTTAAGGGGCGGATCCTGGCCCCGCTCGCCATCATTGCACTGATGGTTGCGCCGGTGTCGGCGCAGGTTTCCCCACCCTCGTTTTTTTGGGGGAAGACGGTGGCCCAAATCCGCATCGAACCCGAGTCGACTTTTCGTTCCGAAGACTTTCGAGACCAAATCACCCAGTTGGTCGGGGAACCCTTGGACGCCGGCAAGGTGGCCGAAAGCCTGAAGCGCCTTTATGCCACCGGGCGATTTCGCGACCTTCGTGCGGAGGCCGAGCCGGAAGCGAACGGCGTTCGGTTGGTTTTCGTCGGCCGCGCCCAATTCTTTGTCGGGATTGTGCGGGTAGTGGGCTCGCTCGGCGGGCAGGACCCGAGGACGCTCGCGGCGGCGGCTCGTCTCGGCCTGGGCCTGCCCCTCACCGATGACCAACTTGCCAGTGCGGTCGAGCGCCTGAAGGGCACGTTCGCGGACAACGGGTACTACCGTGCGAAGGTCCAACCCCACGTCGTCGAGCACGCAGATAACGCCGAAGCCGATGTAACGTTTTCGGTTGTCTCGGGGCCGCCGGCGATCCTCGCAGGCGTTCAATTCGAAGGACAAACGGTTTATGCGCCCGCGCGACTCGGCGAAGCTGCCGGTTGGCGCCCGGGCCTGCACCTGACCTCCGCTCGGCTCGAGCAAGGCCTCTTCCGCATCCACCAGTTCTATCAAAAGCGCGAGCGCTTTCAGGCCAACGTCTCCGTTCAAAAGCGTGTTTACAACGCCGCCAAAAACACCGAACAGCTTGTTGTGCGCGCTGAGGCCGGACCGCTGGTGCGCGTGCGCCTCAGAGGGGCGAGCGTGCCCGCCGCCCGGCAGCGCGACCTGCTTCCCATGATGAGCGAAGGCGTGACGGACGAATTCGCCGTCCAACGCGGCCGCCTAAACCTGGTGGACTATTTCGAACGCCAGGGCTATTACTCCGTGAGCATTCAGGCAGACCGCCGCGAGCGCCCTGCGCCCTCGGAAGTGGACATCACCTACAAGGTCGCGCGCGACTCCCAAGGCGAATTCGCGGGCTTCGCTTTCCGGGGAAATCAGGCCTTTACCGACAAGGAGCTTTTTTCGATCCTGACCCTTCAACCCAAGAGTTTTTTCCGCGATCCCGGCACCTTCAGCCGCGATATGCTGGCGCGTGATACGGCGTCGCTCGAATCGCTTTACAAGTCCCGCGGGTTTCTGGACGTCGTCATCTCGCCAAAACTCGAAACGAACTTCCAGGGCGTGACCGACCGGCTCTTCGTAACGTTTGACATTGCCGAAGGCCCGCTCACCACCATCCACCAGTTGACCGTCACCGGCGTAACGGGCCGGACGGAAAAGGAGATTCTCGCTATTCTGCTCTCGAGACAAGGCACCCCGTACTCGCCCGCGCGCCTCGAAACCGACCGTGACGCCGTCTTCGCCTACCTGAGTGACGGCGGTTATGTCCGCGCGAGTGTCCAATGGAGCGAATCGCCCGGCCCGGAACCGCACCAAAGAGACATTCTGTTTCTGATACGCCCAGGGGTAAAGGAGATGGTGCGACAGATTGTGGTAATGGGTTACGGGCATACGCGGCCCGGCATCATTCGCCGCGAGCTCGCCGTCGCACCCAACCAAGCCTTCAGCCAAACGGACGCTCTCGAGTCCGAGCGCCGCCTTTACGACCTCGGCGTCTTCAACCAGGTCCAGGTCGCCCCGCAAGACCCGGAAAGCCTCGCCCCCACCGGGAGGACGGTTCTGGTGCGAGTTGAGGAGGCGCGGCGGTGGACGCTCGGTTATGGCGGCGGCATAGACGTTCAGCGCTTGGGTGGCAACCAGCCCCAGGGACAATACAAGTCCAGCCCCAGGCTCTCTCTCAATGTGTCACGCCTCAATGTGGACGGGCGTGCCCAAACCCTTAACTTCAGTGGCCGTTTTTCGACGCTCGACAAAGGGGCCTCTCTGGTTTATTCCATCCCCCACTTGGCCGCGCATAGCGATTTGAACCTGCGCTTCTCGAGCCTGTTTGACAAGAGCCGGGACGTGCTGACCTTCGCCGCAGAGCGAGCGGAAGCTTCCATAAGCCTGGAGAAGCGTTACAGCCCGGCGGCCTTGCTATTCGGCCGGTTCAGTTTCCGCCACGTTCTGGTGGACCCTTCCACACTCAAGATCTCGCCCGAAGAAATTCCGCTCCTTAGCCGGCCGGCGCGCGTGGCAATGTTCAGCGGCAGCTACATCAATGACCACCGCGACAATCCGGCCGACGCCACGCGAGGGTCGTACTCGCTCGTTGACGCCGGCATCTCGTCGGACGTTTATGGCTCCCAGGCAAATTTCCTGCGAGTCTCGGCTCAGAACGCAACCTATTACCGCCTGGGGCCTCATCTCCTCTTCGCCCGCGACACGCGTTTCGCCATTGAATCCCCCTACGGAAAATCGGGGCCTGCCACGCTGATCCCGCTGCCCGAGCGCCTCTTTATGGGCGGCAGCGAGTCCCATCGCGGATTTTCCATCAATCAGGCGGGCCCGCGCGACCCCCAGACGGGATTCCCTCTGGGCGGCAACGCCCTGTTTTTCAACTCCTTCGAGCTCCGCGCGCCATTCGCCGCCGGAAGGTTCGGGCTCGTCGCGTTCCACGATGCCGGGAACGTTTATTCCACAATTCATCGGATGAAACTGCTCAAGGTGACCCAAAATTCTCCGACTGACCTCGACTACACGGTGCATGCGATCGGGCTCGGCTTTCGATACAAGACGCCCGTCGGGCCGTTGCGGTTTGACGCGGGGTACGGCCTCAACCCACCTCGCTATCAGGTGGTCGGCACGAACGGCCTGGAGGTTCTGCGATTACCGCGCTTTCAAGTCTTCATCGGTATCGGGCAGACGTTCTGACCCCGCTTCTGGCGTGGGCTGTGATGTCGGGCGGGGGGCTTGTCCTCGGCCAGAGCCCGCGTGCGCCAGGGCGCGGCGAAGCCTCGCGAGAAACCCTGGACCGCGTCGTCGCCTCCATCGATGACGAGGCGGTTGACGCGAGCGACGTCAATCATGAGTTCCGGCTGGAACGGTATCTCAATGGCCAAATGCCCGCAGACCCCCCCGACCGCGAGACTTTCGAGCCGGTCCGCGAGCGCCTGGTCGAGCGAAAGCTCCTGGCGATAGATGCCGCGGCCGAACCGGCAGCGGACCAGCAAGCCGCCGCCCGCGCGCGCAAACAATTGGAAGAAACCCGGAAGCGGTTTTCGACGCCGGAAGCTTACCAGGTTGCGCTCCACTCGCTCGGCATGGACGAGGCGCAAGTTCTCGCGGAACTTGTCGCGGAGCAGAAAGTGCTGGGGATGATTGACCGGCGGCTGCGCCCCGAAGCAGCGGTCGAGCGGTCGGAAGTCGAGACGTATTATCGCGACACTTTCACGCCGGAATTTAACCGGCGAGGTACGGGGGCGCTCCCGCCGCTTTCCCAAGTCGAGGGCCAGATTCGCGAGATCCTGACCCAACAGAGAATTGACAAGCTGCTGTCGCAGTGGGTAGAGGAATTAAAGTCGAGCCACCGGGTTGTGTTTCACTCTTTCTGACACCATGAGCGAGCGCAGCCGAACCCCGAGACGATGGCATCCGGTGCGGGTGCCGATATACGCCGCCTGCGCGCTGGTGGCGCTTGCGGGCGCAGCATACATCATCCTGAGCTCCGCGTGGTTCCGCCACCGGCTCGAGGAGCGCATGGTTCGCGGCCTCGAAGACGTCACCGGCGGACGGGTTGAGTTGAGTGGCTTCGCATTCCGCCCGCTCATTCTCCAGGTGCGAATCCGCGAATTGATCGTCCACGGCAAGGAAGCGGCGGGCGGGCCGCCCCTCTTTGCGGCCGAGCGCGTCGAGGTAGAAATCAGCCCCGCGACGCTTATCCGCCGGCGCATAGTCTTGCGGCGCCTGCAATGGCGGAGCGCCGAGATTCACCTGACAACGGATCCCGCGGGCTTGACGAACCTGCCAACCCCTCAGGCTCCAATTCAGGGGAGCGTGGCGCTGAACGAACTCGTCGAGTTATCCATCCACGACCTCGTCTTCGCGCACACGGACCTCTTTTGGAACAATCGGAAAACCCTCTTCGACGCCGCCGCTAAAGACGCCGGCCTCAATCTGCGTCTGAGCAGCGGGCCCCGCTATCTCGGCAATTTCGCTTGTTCGGCCCTGAGCGTTCAGGCGCCACACTGGGCGCTGCCGCCCAGCACGCTTACAGGGCAATTTGAACTGGCTCGAACCAGCGCCAAGATCACGTCGTTGGTTTGGCGGTCGACCGGGCTGTCCGGCCAGGGTTCTCTCGACGCAAGCCTCCTCCCGGACATCCAGGCCACGGCCACCTTTCGGGTGAATGGCGATGCAATGGAGTTGGCAAAATATTTCCGCTTCACGGGCGTCGAAAGCGGGGAGATCACTCTGGAAGGGCAGGCGCAATATCAACCCGACAGGTGGACCTCCTCGGGCCGAGTGCGCGCCCGGCGACTGGTCCCCAAAGACCTGCCAGTCAATCCCGGCCGAATGGACTTTTCGGCCGAGTATTTTGCCGACGCACAAAGAGCCAAAGTGTCGAATCTAAATCTTTCAACACTCGGGGGACGTATCATCGGTGACGCCGAAGCGAGGCTGGGCGCCGGCAAAGCTGACTTTCGGGTTCGAACGCGCATGGAAGGGCTCGACCTCCCGGCGACCCTGGGCGCTTTCCGCGGCTTCCGGCCTTGGCGGCGATTCTCGCGCTTCGGAGCGCAAATTAGCGGTACGAGTGAGACCACTTGGAGCGGAAACTTCGAGCGCCTCCAATCCATATTCAACCTCCAACTTCGCCCCAATGCCTCTGCTGCGCCTGGCTTGATCCCGGCCTCTGGCTTCACCCGCGGGACGGCGACATTCAACCGGAGCCTCGGGCTCGAAATCACGGCCGCGACTATCGAGACGCCGCAAAGTCGAATTGAGATGCACGGAAAGCTTAATGATGCCGCCGCGAGGCTGGCTGTGGAGGTTTCCACCGCCGACTCGGGACTTGTTCAGGGCCCCCGGGAGGTCGCGGGCTGCGCGGGCGGCTGGAGGCGGGAGAATGTCAGTTTTCCGGAACGCGCTGGGACGCCTTCGGCGGAGAATTGTTAGCGCGACCCGGCCTCTTCCAGGTGCACGACGGACGGTTGAAGGCCGCCGCGAGCGGAGTGGGCCTTCAGGTCGAGACACCTTTAAGAAATTGGACCTGGGACCCGGCCGAGCCCGTCAATGTGCAATTGCGGATGGAAGGCGCGGAGCTCGACGACCTGAGAAACGCCCTGGGTTTGTCTTGGCCGGTTTCGGGGCCGCTCACAGGCCGCCTCGACCTTTCGGGCCCCGCATCGAACCTCACCGGAGAAGGCGGGATCGAGATCAATCAGGGAGCGCTCGGCCGCGTGCGCTTCGACTCCTTGTCGGCGGCGGTTCGAATCGCACCCTCAGAACTGCACCTTGAAAACCTGCGCTTCCTTGTCGGGCACGGCAACGTATCTGGCTTCGCGAGCTACAACTTCGCCACACGCGCGGTGACTGCGACCCTTCAGGGGCGGAATTTTTCGCTCGCCGAAATCAATTTTCCCGGCCTGCCGAAGCCGCGGAGTCCGTCGGCGCCGGCGGTTCGAGGGTTGGCGAGCTTCGACGTTCAAGGCGGAGGAGTGCTGCCGGATTTGAAGCTTTCCGCGAATTGGAAGCTCGATGCTTTCGAGCTCCAAGGCTCGCCCATCGGCGACCTGAGCGGGCAGCTCGACTGGGAGGGCGATGAATTGCGCTTGACAGGCCGAAGCCAGGGAGCCGGGGGCGCGCTTACGGTGAAAGCCGAGGCCAAAACGCGCGGCGATTGGCCCGTGGATCTCAGCGGCGATTTTTCCGGTTTCGAGGCCGCGCCCTGGATTCGCTCATTCCTCAATGGCCGCTTCAACGCGCAAGTTACCGTCGGCGGATCGTTCCGCGCCCGGGGGCCGCTCGCGAGGCTCGGCGAGGTCCAAGCCGAGGGCCACGTGGAGAAGCTCGCGGTTCATGTGGCCGACCTTACCTGGTCGAATGCCCAGCCCTTCGACGCGAGCTTTGCGTATCCGAAACTCTCGATCGGACGGTTCCAGATGCTCGGCCCGTCCACGGCGCTCGAAGTCGCGGGGGCGGTCGAATTTGGCCAACCGTCGTCGCTCGACCTCACGGCGAACGGGCGCGCGGACGCGAAGCTGCTCGATCTGTATGACCGCCAGCTCCAGGCGACCGGCCTTTCGCGCCTGGCGCTCCACGTGACCGGCAGCCCCGCGGAGCCGCTCGTTCACGGCCGGCTCGACGTCGAAGGGTTGAGCTTGAGTTATGGCAATCTTCCCTTCCGTGTTGCGGACCTCAACGGCCCCATTGAATTGCAGGGCGATCGAGCCACTGCGACGGCGCTCCGCGGGCGGAGCGGCGGCGGCCTCATCGCCATTTCTGGGTTTGCCACATTCGCCGAGAGGCCTCGGGTTGACGTTCGCGCCTCGCTGGACGGCGTGCGCGTGCGCTATCCGTTCGATTTCACGTCGCTCCTCGCAGGCGACCTGCGCTTGGCGGCAACCCCCGAAGGCGGGGGATTGACCGGCCAAATCCGAGTCCGCCAGATGTTCGCGAGTGAAAACTTTAACGTTCTCACGCTCATGTCCGAAAGGTCGAGCGCTCTCGCAGCCGCACCGGAAGGCGTCTCGTCGCCGCTTGCGGCCAACATTCGGCTCGGCGTGGACGTCTCCTCGGCCCCTGCGGTGCGCCTGGAGACCAACGACTTTCGACTTACCCTCAATCTCGATTTGCGCCTTCAGGGAACGCTCGCGCGGCCGGTAGAAGTCGGCGCCGTTCACATTCTGAGCGGCGAAACCGTGGTCCGCGGCAACCGTTATCAACTCGCCCGCGGTGACATCACCATGGCGAATCCTTTAAGGACTAAGCCGGTGCTTGACCTCGAAGCAACCACCCGCGTCGAGCACTACGACGTGACGCTCGACCTCACGGGCCCGCTCGACCAGATCAAATTCGCCTACCGCTCGGATCCGCCCCTCGCGGTCGGCGATATCCTGTCCCTGCTCGCGCTCGGCTACGTCCGCGGAGAAACCGGAACCACCACGGCCCGAAGCGAACAACTCCAGGCGGTGGGCGCGAGCGCGCTGCTTTCTGAGGCTCTCTCCAGCCAGATGACGGGCCGCCTCCAGCGCCTCTTCGGCGTGAGCCGGGTGAAGGTGGACCCCAACGTCGGCGGGCCCACCACCACCTCCGGCGCGCGCATCACCGTCGAGCAGGAAGTCACGCGGAACCTGACCTTGACCTACATCACCAATACTGCCACCTCACAGCAGCGCACCATCCAGTTCGAGTGGGGGCTGAGCGAGAACATTTCGCTGGTCGGCATTCGAGACCAGAACGGCATCTTCGGCCTGGAGCTGAGGTTTCGTCGAAGGTTCAAGTGAAAGCCCGTCGGCCGACGGACGCGCGCTGTGAATTGCTTCGCCATGTACAGTACGGTGCGTGGCTCCGCCTGGTTTTTGGCGAGCCAGCGGCGGGATGCTATACTCGGTTCTCCCGCTCCTTCCCGAAGTCCGGCCGGCGCCTCAGAGCCGGCGCCCCTCGCGGAGAGGTGTCCGAGTGGTTGAAGGAGCACGCTTGGAAAGCGTGTAGCCGGGCAACCGGCTCGTGGGTTCGAATCCCACCCTCTCCGCCATCCCGCATTTGCGGGATGCCCTGAGCGAGCGATTCTTTAATGAGCGAGTCGAAGGGCCGGTCCTGTTACATCCTCGAATCCGCCGACCACAGCTCCTACTTCGGGGTGGCTCCGCCATTTTTCACAATCAGTGGCTGCCGATTCTGCTTTTACCGTCGCGCGGCAACGGACTCGAACGGTTGCACGTCCCGCGCAACTTTCGCGGCGATCTCATCTTGGGCAACCTCCAGGTCATAGCGCGTCTGTAAATTCATCCAGAAAGTAGGGCTGTTTTGGAAATAACGCCCAAAGCGAAGTGCGGTGTCCGCGGTGATGCCGCGGCGCTCATGGACGATATCGGCGATCCGCGTCACGGGGACGCGCAAATCCATCGCCATTTTGTTCATGCTTAGCCCGAGCGGGGCCATGAACTCTTCGCGAAGAATCTCCCCGGCATGTACCGGCTTGAGTTTCTTTGCCATTCTGCCCTCCTAGTGATAATCCACTATTTCAACTTCGTAGGCGTGTCCGTCCCGCCACTCAAAGCAAATGCGCCACCGATCGTTGATGCGGATGCTGTATTGGTCTTTGCGGTCCCCCTTCAAACGCTCCAATCGATTTCCGGGCAGTGTCGCGAGCGTTCGGAGGTCTGGCGCTGCATCGAGCATGTCCAGCTTGCGAAGAGCCGGGCGCTCGATGGCCTTGAGCCCCGGCACAGACTCACGGCGGAACAGGCGCTCGGTCTCGGCCGAGCGGAACGACCGGATCACAGGGGAATGATATACTGGTATCCGTTAAATGTCAACAGGTATGCTCGTGCTTGAGCGTCTTCCTCCGACCTCCGGAGAACATGGTAGGACGCCACGAGGGCCCGTCATGGGGTGCCGACTGCCGGGATGGATTGCGGAGAGGTCGGGCGGCGCAGGGCGGCGGTCGCTCCAATAAAAGCCAATAGGGCCAACGCATAGATCGCGAATCCCGTCTAAAAGGATGTGTGAATACCCGCCGCCAGAGCGATGGCCACCGATTTCAACCTCAAAGCAATCTGATCTTGCTGACTGTTCCCTCTGGTCCGAGCTCTCGGAGGGCCGCCTCGGGAGGGGGCTTTGCCGGCGGGATGGGGAGAGTTGGCGCCTGGCTATTCCGCCTTCCCTTCTTCCTCGTATTGGTGCTTGAGCTGGCTGACGACCGCCGGGTCGGCGAGGGTCGTCGTGTCGCCGAGCAGGCGGCCTTCGGCAACGTCGCGCAGCAGCCGGCGCATAATTTTGGCGCTGCGCGTCTTGGGCAATTCTGACGCAAAGAAAATAACTTCCGGGCGCGCGAGGGCGCCAATCTTCCCCGCCACATGCTTCTTCAATTCTTCTTTCAACTCTTCACTCGGATGTATGCCTTCCTTCAGGGTCACAAACGCCGCAATGGCCTGGCCCTTGATCGCATCCGATTTGCCGATGACGGCCGATTCGGCGACGCCGGGATGGTCCACGAGCGCGCTCTCGACCTCGTAAGTCGAAATGCGGTGCCCGGCGACATTCATGACGTCGTCCACGCGCCCGAGTAGCCAGAAGTAGCCGTCCTTATCCACTTTCGCGCCGTCGCCGGTGAAGTACTTGCCCTTATATCTCGACCAGTACTGTTGCACGTAGCGCTCCGAGTCGCCGTAAATCGTGCGGAACATCGCCGGCCAGGGCCGCGTCAACACCAGGTAACCGCCCGCTCCGGGTCCGACTTTCTTGCCGTTATCGTCCACGACTTCGGCGCGAACCCCCGGGAAAGGCCGCGTGGCCGAGCCGGGCTTGGTCTTCGTCAACCCGGGCAGGGGCGTAATGAGGATCATTCCGGTTTCGGTCTGCCACCAGGTATCCACAATCGGGCATCGCCCGCGGCCGATATTTTCGTGATACCAGATCCAGGCTTCCGGATTAATCGGCTCGCCCACCGTGCCGAGCAGCCGCAGCGAGGAGAGGTCGTGCTTCAGCGGCCACTCCGTGCCCCAGCGCATGAAGGTGCGAATGGCCGTCGGGGCGGTGTAGATAATGTTGACTCCGTATTTTTCGGCGATGGCCCAGAAGCGCCCGCGGTCGGGAAAATCCGGCGAGCCTTCGTACATCACGGTTGTGGTTCCGTTGGCCAGCGGTCCGTAAACGATGTAGGAGTGGCCCGTCACCCACCCGATATCCGCCGTGCACCAATAAACGTCGTTTTCCTTTATGTCGAAGATGAGCTGGTGAGTCACGGAGGTCCCGAGAAGGAACCCGGCGGTGGTGTGTACAACGCCTTTGGGCCTCCCCGTTGTGCCGCTCGTGTAAAGGATATAGAGCATGTCCTCGGAATCCATGGGCTCGGCGGAACATGCGGAGGAGGCCTTGGCGATGAGGTCGTTCCACAAGAGGTCACGCCCGGCGACAAGTGGCGCCTCGGCGGCCTTGCCCACGCGCTCGACTACCACAACCTTTTCAATCGTCGGCGTGCCCTTCAACGCCTCATCCGCGTTTTTCTTCAACGGCACGACGTTGCCGCGCCGCCAGGCGCCGTCCGCCGTGATCAACACCTTGGCCTTCGCGTCGTTGCTTCCTTTTCGAGCATTCCGAAGGTGAAGACTTTGGAGTCGCCCGGCTCGCCTTCCCAGATGATCGCCGCTTTGTTTCGGCGGCCTGAGGCGGCGTGCCGGTCCACACAATTCGCGGCGACGTTCAGCTTGCCGCCCACAAACCACTTCGCCCAAGGTGCTTTCCAATCGAGAACTTTCCGGTAGGGGGCAATCCAATTGAGCTGCCGGGCATACCCGCCCCAAAATTTCTCAAGGTCGCGGTCCGCGCGCGCGTATATCGCCTTGCTGGCTGCGTTCGCGTGGCGGCGGAATTCCGCCGACGGGAGGAACGTGCGCTCTTCCTGGAGTAACGCATCGAGCCGATCTTTTTGGCCCTTTCGAACTGCGCCGCCGTCTGTCACGATTCGGGACCTCCCGTGAATGATTTGGTGGTTTAGCCGGGCGCCTTGCGATATGCCTCGTCCAGCAGCTCGACGACGTGCATCACCCGGCGCCGGGGGTTCGACGACTGCGCCACGCCCGCTCGGAGCTGGAGCAGGCAGCCGGGGTTCGCGGAAAGCACGATCTCCGCGCCGGTCTCCTCCACCCGCAGCATTTTAGCTTTGAGGAGCCGCTCGGCCATGGCGTTTTCGGTGATATTGTAAATGCCCGCGCTGCCACAGCAGACCTCGTTGTCTTTCAATTCCACGAACTCGAGCTCCGGCACCGACCGGAGCAGCCGCCGCGGCGCCGAGCGAATCTTCTGAGCGTGGCCCAGGTGGCACGGGTCCTGATAGGTCGCGCGGACCCTCATCGCGCCGAAGTCGCGGTTCCAGCCGATGTCCGCCAAAAATTCCGTCACGTCGCGCACGCGGCCGCTGAACAGGCGGGCGCGTTCGAGCAATTCACTTCCCTCACACTCAAATAGGTGCGGGTATTCTTTCAGGACCGACCCGCATCCCGCCGCGTTGGTGATGACCGCGTCGAAATCGCCGGGCGGAAAAGCTTCGATGGTCCGGCGCGCGAGTTTCCTCGCCTCGTCGCGAAGACCCGCGTGAACGTGCAGGGCCCCGCAACAACCTTGAGCCGAGGGGATGACGACTTGGCAGCCGTTCTTCGAGAGCACGCGTGCCGTGGCTTCATTGGCTCGGGAAAACGCCAGGCTTGCGATGCAGCCCGCGAATAACCCCACGCGGAACCTGCGCGGCCCTTCCGCGGGCATCGTCACGCCCAATCGCTCGGTGAAAAACCGGTTGTCCATACGAGGGGCCAGCCGGGCTACGTTTCCGAGGCGGCTGGAAATAATTCCAGCCATCGGCGCCGCCAGCCTCTCGAATCCCCAGCGTTGGTAAATACGCAAGAGCTTTCCGGCAAAGACGAGCCGGGCCCGGTGCGGAAGTATATGATGGAAGAACACGCCGCCGAGCGCGCGCACGAGGAGCGGCCGGCGGTACTGCGTGGCAATTTGTCCGCGCGCGGCCTCGATCAGGCGCCCGTATTCCACACCCGAGGGGCACGCAGTCTCACAAGCGCGGCAGTCGAGGCACAAGTCCATGTGCCGAACGAAACTTTCGCCGAGCGGCAATCGGCCGCGCTCGACTTGGATCATCTGATAAATTCGTCCGCGCGGAGAATCCATCTCGACGCTGAGCTCCCGGTAAGTCGGACAAGCGTTCAGACAAAGTCCGCAGTGGGTGCACTTGGAATAGAAGTCCCACTCGGGCTTCTCTCCCGCCCCGTAGCCGCTCGCCGCGCGGGTTCCTGGCTCTTCCCTGGGTGTCTGCATTGCCCTATTGAGGATTGTAAAACATAGTGACGTTCATTTGCAGTAGCGCCGCTCTATGAGCGGCGAAAGACGCCGTTCGCAGACCGGCGCGCTTAAGTAATGCGTGATTTCGCCGGTCCCAGGCCGGCGCTACAGGGCGGGTTGTCACGATATTTTGCAAAATTCTTTAAATGCCGCCCAAGAACCGCCCCGGCGAGAGTATCCCCTTGGGGTCCCAGGCCGCCTTCAATTTTCGCATGATTTCAAAATCGCTGCCAGGCCGGCCCCAGACGTCAAGCTGGGGCTTGAGTTCCGGGCGGCAATGCTCGACGACCAGCACGCCGGCAAGCGCCCCGGCCAAATTCCGAATCTTGGCGACCGCCGTAGCCGCATCGCTCGCCCGTTCGGCCGAAAGAACGAGACTTACAACGCCCGTGCCGGGTTGACTGACCACGGCGCGGACGTTCGTTTCATGGAGCGCCCGAGCCAGAAATTCCTCACTCAAGTCAAGCGGGAGGGACACCCTCAAGATTACCGAGTCCGGAAGATTTTCCGCCGCGAGCCTACCGAAATCCGCGATGCGGCCCCAAGCCCTATCCGCGCCTTGCGGACTCTCCATTCGAGTGCCCGCTTCCTTCGCCCGTGCCTCGAGTTCACAGGAATACCGCGCGAGAACTTTCTCGGCTCCGCCCGCTTCGAGCCAAAACTCGAATGGCGCGGAGGCTCCGGCGCTCGACGGCAGCTCGCCTCTTTCGCTCGCCCAATCGGCGGCCGCTCGGTCGAGGAGCGCCATGCGAAGCGGGTCGAGAGGTGAGCCGACAATGGATCGGCGGAGATTGCGCGCGACCTCCAGGCCCTCGAGGCTGAGGACGAAAGTAGCTCGCGCCTTTGGCCGGGTATAAAGCTTGAAGCTCGCTTCCACGATCACGCCCAAGGTCCCGAAGGATCCAACCAGTAGTTTCCCTAAGTCGTATCCGGCGACGTTTTTCACCACTCGGCCGCCCGTTTTGATGATCTGCCCGTCGGCGGTCGCAATCTTCATCCCCAGCACCATGTCGCGCGGCGCGCCGTATCGGGCACGCAGCGGCCCGGCCGCATTCGCAGCCAGCGTTCCGCCGATGCTCGCTTGCGCGTCGCCGCGCGGGTCCAGAGGCAGCCAGAGGCCGTCGGGACTCAAAAAACGCTGGAAGTCGCCGAGCTTCATTCCCGGCTCCACGGTGACTGTCAAATCCGCGGGCTCGTAATGCCAAACGCGATTCAAGCTCTTCAGCGCAAGCGCCAGGTCGTAGCGGCGCGGCGGGTCGCCAATGCCGAGCTTGGTGCCATTGCGGGCAGGGATTACTGCGAGATCGCGGGCAGCGGCGCACTTCAGGACTTCGGCGACTTGCTCGGCGGAGTGTGGCGCGACCACGAGCTTGGGCTCACGCGCGTCCACCGCGTAGGCGCGGCAGGCCGCGGGGTCCGCGCTCACGGCAGAGTCGCCGACCACCGCCGCCAATTCCGTCTGGATGGTCTCCATTGCCGCGATCACGTTACGCTCCGCCGCCGAGTTGGATGCGCAGCTCGCCGCACATCTTACCTGTGGGTAAAACCTTGCCCGGATTGAAGAATCCTCCCGGGTTGAAGACGTCCTTCAGGCGGCGCATCATGTCGAGGTCGTCTCGCGAGAAAATCAACGGCATCAGCTCATTTTTTTCGATGCCCACACCGTGCTCGCCAGTGATGGAGCCGCCCATTTCGGAGCAACGCGCCATGATCTCGCTCGCGGCAGCGAGCACCTTCTCGGTTTGCTTCGCATCGCGTGCGTCGAAAAACAGCAGCGGATGAAGGTTCCCGTCGCCGGCGTGGAAAATGTTGCCGATGAGCAAGCCGTGCTTCTCGCCCACAGCGCCGATGAATTCCAGCATCTCCGGCAGCCGCGTGCGCGGGATCACGCCGTCCTGTACGTAGTAATTCGGGCTAATGCGGCCGAGCGCGCCGAAGGCGTTCTTCCGGCCGCGCCAGAGCAGCTCGCGCTCTTCGTCCGACCGCGCGCGGCGGACCTCACGCGCGTCGTGATGGCGGCAAATCACCTCGATTGCGTCGGCTTCTTCCTCGACGGCCTCGCGCAAACCCTCGACCTCGATGAGCAGGACAGCAGCCGAATCCGTCGGGTAGCCGGCGTGGGTCGCCTCTTCAATTGCGCGCAGCGTAAAGCCATCCATCATCTCGAGCGCGGCGGGCGTGATCCCTGCCGCTGTGATGGCGGCGACCGTGCGCGTGGCTTCGAGCACGCGGTCGTAAATCGCCAGGAGCGTTTTCACGGCTTCGGGCTTGCGCGTCAGGCGGACGGTAATTTGCGTGACCAGGCCCAGCGTGCCCTCCGAGCCCACGATGAACCCCGTCAGGTCGTAACCGGGCCGCTCCCAGACTTTCGCGCCGGTCCGAATCACCTGGCCGTCCGCGAGAACCATCTCCAGCCCCAAGACGTGGTTTGTCGTCACACCGTAGGCGAGAGTGTGCGGGCCGCCGGAGTTTTCGGCAACGTTGCCGCCGATCGTGCAGGCCTTTTGGCTCGAGGGATCGGGGACAAAGTAAAAGCCGGCGTCGGAAACCGCCAGGGACAAGTCGAGATTCACAACCCCTGGCTGAACCCGCGCCCGCTGATTGGGGATGTCAATTTCCAGGATTTTCTTCATGCGCGCAAAGGAGACCACGATTCCGCCCTCGGTCACTACCGCGCCGCCGGACAGACCAGTGCCCGCCCCGCGCGCGATCACCGGCACATTTTCACTTCTCGACACTTTGACGACTTCGACCACGTCCTCAGTGCACGTCGGGAAGACGACGGCATCCGGCGCCCGGCGCGAAGACAGCCCGTCGTATTCGTACAGCATGCGGTCTTCCGGGCGCCACAAGACCGCCTCCGCGCCTACCACCCCGATTAGTTTTTGAGCGACGGGACTGGGCCTCGAGGATTGTTGCCCGGTCGAGATGGCTGATGGCAATTCCACGTGCGCGGGCTCCTTCAACCGAGGGCCGTTCGAGAGGCGAGTATAGCGCAAATTGGCTCGATTGGAGGCAGGCGGTTCAGCCCAACGCGGTTGTTCGATGTCGGACACCGCTGCCCGGTTTTGGACAAAGAAACTTCGGGTGATTAATTCTGAATGCTCCCTTCCATTGATTTTTCACCATTAATCCGCCGGACGGCTTTGGCAACGGTCTTGCCTAGCGTAATGTTTGCGAGACCGGTGCCGCTGCCCTTCGATGGAGGAGCGGCGCGCAGAAAGCAAGAATCGGGTTTTCGCGGCCACAACGGGCTGGCACTATGACGAGGGGAGATGCGAAGAGCAGGCCAATTTCGGCGGAATTACTCAGGCCATCCACAAATTCGGAACTTGCGGTGTCGGTCGTTCGTATCTTGTAGTGTACAAGAATTAAAAGGGGGGAGAAACTTTAAATTGACAAAAGCTTTACACAACTTTGGCTAACGCAGGAAAGCGTGGGAACGTCTAAAGCAACGGAAGTAAATACGTGCTGCTGAAAAATTGAAGGGGTTAAATAGATCGTCGCCGTAAACGGTTTGGCGGCCGGGACGGCGGCAATCCCGAGGAAACGCGAACGGCCCTAGCGGGCCTCCGCTTTTCATTTAACCCCGTCCAGATTCTAAAACCTCCCGCCAGTCAATGCAAGTCCACTGTCGAGTTTTCTCGCACCCTTCGTGGAGCGGCTCGACAGGGACGCGCCGACCCATGCGGTCGGGTCAAATCAGAAGGGAGAAAAGGCCATGAGTAGATCGTTTACGAAAATCTTCACCTTCCTGGCGGTTGCCGCGTTGGCTGCGGCCGTCCCCGCGCGCGCGGGTGATTCCCAAACCATCACCATCGGACACGATGCGACCGTGGGTGGCGCATTCCTTGCCGCGGGAGATTACGTCGTCAGTTGGAAAACCCACAGCCCGGAGGCCAACGTCACGTTCCAGTCTACCCGGGGCCACAAAGTAGTCGTGACGAAGGCACAAGGACGAATCGAGAAACGGAACGTCGTCTACGACCGCCCTATGGTCGTTTACGAAGAAGCCCCGGACGGCTCACGCAAACTTGTTGAGCTTCGCTTTGAGGGCTCCAACCGCGCGCTCGTCTTCACTCCGACATCGGCGTCGCCGCGGGCCAAGATGGTAACCGGCGACGGGGCCGCGCGGAGCATCCCGGGATATGTCCCGGGCTTCGGTTATATCCTGGACTACAACTGGGTACCCAATCCAATCCAGCCGTCGGCGAATGGATCGCAAGGAACTACCGCGGGCAAAACCCCGGTCCGGTTGTAAGACCGGACGGAGGTGACATCTCGTGAGGGCAGCGACACCAATCGCTGCCCTTAGCTTTTCAGGCCGCCCCTTTTGCTGCCCGCTTCGTCGCCACTTCCCCTCGAAGGTTTCCGATGTTTCGATTGGGCGTATCCCGGCTTCCACGATAGAATGCCGGCTGCATGATCCCGATTCCGCTCCACGACCACATCCGCCGCCGGTCGTTCTGGGCCTCTACCTTGGCCATGATCATCATCAACACCGTGATATTTCTCTTCGAACTTTCCCTCGGCGGCCATCTGAACGCCGTCATCTTCGAGTTCGGGATCATCCCGGCGCGTTACACGTCGCACTACGCCATGCGCGGAGGGGGTCTCGAAGGTTTCTTTGTTCCGATCTTCGCTTCCATGTTTCTGCACGGAGGCTGGCTGCACCTCATTGGGAACATGCTTTTCTTGTTTGTTTTCGGGCGGAGCATCGAGGACCGTTTCGGCCACCTGAAGTTCCTGGTGATTTATTTCGCCAGCGGGTTCGTCGCCGCGGTCACGCACATCGCGCTCAACGCCGGCTCGCGGGTCCCCACCATCGGCGCGAGCGGCGCCATCGCCGGCGTCCTCGGAGCTTACTTCGTTTCTTTCCCCAGCGCCCGCATCACCACGCTGATTCCGCTTTTCATTTTCTTTTGGAAAGTCGAGGTGCCCGCGGTCCTCCTGCTCGGCTATTGGTTTCTGATTCAGTTTGTCACCGGAACCCAGATGCTCAACATTCAATCGGCCACCCAAGGCGGTGTGGCCTGGTGGGCGCACGTGGGAGGATTCCTCATCGGTATCCTGTTGGCTGCCATCTTGCGGCCCGCGGCGCGCCGCGTGACCGTCGAAATGATCTCCTGAACTCGCGTTCAGGCTTTCCCGAAAGCTACAACCGCTCGCAAATCCAGTCCCCCACTTCGCTGGTTGAGAACGCCCCTCCAAGGTCGGAGGTTGCCGCGTTTTCCCGGACGGCGCGCTCCACCGCGAGCTCAACCCGCCGCGCTGCATCCGAGTGACCAAGGAAATCGAGCATGAGACTCGCCGCCAAAATCGCGCCCAGGGGATTCGCGAGGTTTTTTCCCGCCAAAGCCGGCGCCGAACCGTGTACCGGCTCGAACATCGAGACCCGGCCGGGATGAAGGTTCGCCGAGGGCGCGAGGCCTATCCCTCCCGCAAGCTGGCTGGCCAGGTCGCTCAGGATATCTCCAAACAGGTTGTTCGTGACGATTACCTGAAATTGGGACGGGTCGCGAACCAGCTCCATAGCGAGCGCGTCCACAAAAAGGTGCCGGGACTCGATGTCGGCGTAGTGCGCGCGGACTTCCGCAAACGCCCGTTGCCAGAGCCCGTGTGCGTAAGGCATGGCGTTGGATTTGTCGCTCATCACGATCCGTTTCAGGCCCCGCCGGCGCGCGAATTCAAAGGCGTGGATAAGAATTCGCTCCACCCCCTTGCGGGTATTGACATCTTCCTGGACGGCGACCTCATCCGGCGTTCCGGGTTTGAAGACGCCCCCCAGGCCGGCGTAAGCGCCCTCAGTATTCTCGCGAAAGATGTGGAAATTGACGTCCTCCGAGCGGCGATCCTTGAGCGGACACAAGCGCGCGTCGAGCAGTCGCGCGGGGCGATAATTCACGTAGAGATCGAGGCCCGCGCGGATGCCCAACAATATGTCCGCGGCATGGACGTTCGAAGGAACGCGCGGGTCACCCAGGGCGCCGATCAGTATCGCGCGGAACTCGCTCCGAAACATTTCGAGCGCGTCCGGCGGCAACGTCACGCCGTCCTTGAGGTAGCGCTCGGCGCCCCAATCCAACGCCACGAGCTCGAGCGGCAGGCCGCACACTCGCTTGAGCGTTTCCAGGACCTTGACGGCCTCGCGCGTCACCTCAATCCCGATGCCATCACCCGGGATGACGGCAATCCGCTCGGCCTTCGTTGGTGGTCCGAAATCCGGCATGGAGTCGCCCGTCCTCCGCCTCTAGCGCGAGGAGTCTAAACCTATCGTGCTCGCTCTTCGCCCCTCTCACGCTCGGCGAGGTACACGCCTCCGAGAATCAAAGCCCCGCCGGCTACCACACCGCTCGTCAGCTTTTCCGCCAGCAGCCAGATCGCAAGCCCCGTGGCGATGACCGGCTGAAGGTAGCTGAACGCCGCCACGCGAGAGGCTGCAAGCTCCGTCAGGGCGAAGGCGTAAATCAAATATGAAATCACCGAGCCGAGGACGACCATGTAAAATGCTCCGAACCAGCCCATCCCGGTCACGGCCCGCCAGCGCATCTCCACAAAGGGCCTTCCGCAGACGGGAATGAGCAGGATGGCTCCCAGGGCGTAGGTCAGCGCGTTCAGCGTCAGCGCGTCGTAGCGGTGGGCGTCTTTCTTCAACAGCACGGTGTACACGGCGAAGACCGCGCTGCTCGAGAGCACGAACAGGTCGCCCGTCCATCCGCCACTGTTGGTGCCGCCGAATCGTCCCGAGGTAAGAATCCCGACGCCCGCGAAGGACAACAGCATTCCCGACACTTTCGCCCCCGTCAGGGCTTCGAGCCGCGAGCCGACCGAAAGTATGAGCACTATGACCGGGCCCAGCGCAACGAGCAATCCAGTGTGCGCAACCGACGTCCGCGACAGGCCTCCAATGAAAAGGATCTGATTCAGCGTAATTCCAAAAAAGGACAAAACGATGAGACCGCGCCACTCGAGGCGCAGCTCGCGCCTGCCGGGCCGGGCGAAGAAGGCGGTGAGCAGGACCAACGCGGCGCCGCCCACACGGAATTGAGCGAGTGCGAGCGGCGGAATCTCCCGCAACGGAGGTTGGGAACGAAGCCGAGGCCAGGACTTGTGGGAACACGGATCATGCCCTGCCGCGTGACCGTCACCTCCGGGTCAACGATATCTTCGCTCCAATAGCGGCGGCTAGCGGAGACGTCGCCGGGCAGGACGAATCCCGGAAGCGCCGACATGGCAATGTTAGCGGCCCGCCCGATCCCCGATTCGAGCATCCCTCCGCACCACACCGGCATCCGCCGCGCCAGGCAGAGATCGTGCAGCTTGCGCGCGGCCGTGAAGCCGCCCACCCTTCCGAGTTTCACGTTGATGATCTGGCAGGCGCCGATTTCGATGGCCTTGCGCGCGTCATCCGCGCTATGGATGGATTCATCCAGGCAAACCGGCGTGGCGAGTTCACGCTGGAGTTTCGCGTGGTCCAACACGTCATCCCAGCCGAGCGGCTGCTCGACCATCATCAGGCCGAAGCGGTCGAATTCCTTCAAGTGAGCGAAGTCTTGGAGCGAATAAGCCGAGTTCGCGTCCGCCATCAGAGGAACGCGCGGGAATTTTTCGCGAATGCGTTCGAGGATTTGCGTGTCCCAGCCTGGCTTGATTTTCACCTTGATGCGCCGGTACCCTGCGGCGACCTCACCCTCGATTTTTTCGAGCAGATCTTCGACGGAGTTCTGGATGCCAATCGAGACGCCGCAGGGGATTTCGTCGAGCGTGCCGCCGATCAGCCGAGACAAAGGCAAGCCCTGGCGCCGGGCCTCGAGATCCCAGCAAGCGTTTTCGAGCGCCGCCTTGGCCATGTTGTGGCCGCGGACCGGCCGGAAGCGCTCGGCCAATGCCGAAGGGGATTCCCACTCACGCTCGAGCGCCCAGGGAACCAGAAAATCACGCAGGATGTGCCTGGCGGTTTCGGGCGTCTCGTAGTTGTAAAACGGCGCCTCGCCGCATGTGACTTCTCCCCAGCCCTCGATGCCGTCGGATTCAGCGCGCACCAGCACGATTCGCCGCACCGTCGTCCGCCCGAAACTGGTCTCGAAGAAATGCACCAGCGGCAGGCGAATTTCACGGATTTCGACGCGTTTAATCCGCATTTCGCTCCAACAAGTATCGCCCCGAATTCGCTTCCCTGGCGAAACCGGTGATGACCAATCTTTTTCGGAAAAATTCCATCAGCTTTCGCCGGACCTGACTTTGCAACTCGCGGGCGCATTCAGGGTCTTCCCGCGCGATGCGGTCGAAGTCCAACGGAATGGCGACATCGTGGGCGGTTTTTTTCGCCGGCCGGTCGAGTGGCTTGCCGGCCAAAGCTTTTTTCGCCCGTCGCGATTTAACCCACCACTCCGCAATCAATCGGTCGGACGGCAACCCCTGCTGGAGGCGGCTCTCGACCGCCCCATAGTAATTCGCAAAATATCGCCGGCAGACGGCGCCCAAACGCTCGATGTTGAAAAAGGCATTTTTCGCCCGCATCGGGTCGAAACTCCACTCGATCGAATCCAGCCCGGCCGCAAGCGCTCCGCGCCTCTGCGCGAGCTTCAAGGCGCGGCCAAGGCCGCGGTTTTCGTGACCTGCGCGGATACCGAGCGAAAGCGAATGCCAGTAATGCCGGCGCCCTCGCCAGGCAGGCATCGCCGCGACAAAGCCCACGCATTCTCCTGCCCGCGTGAACGCTCCGAGCACCTGCCCGCCGATCTTATTCAGATTGACGAACAAGCGAAGCGGATAAACTTCCAGGTCCGAGTAGCCCCAGATCTCCTGTTGGAGCTTCACGCATCCGGCGAACTCCTCTAAGGTTCGGCAAGCACGAATCGAGTAATCGGTTTCCTTTCTCAGGCTCATAGCGATAGGTGGGCCGACCGGTCATTCCTTCCCGGCCTTGGCCTCGGTCCACAGCGCGTCGAGCTCTTCTGCCGAGCACTCATCGACGCGCTTGCCGCTCTGGGCGGCTGCGGCTTCCAATTTCTCGAATCGGACTCTGAATTTCGAGTTGGCGCGCCGGAGCGCGCTCTCGGGATCCGAGCCCGCGCGACGAGCCAAATTCGCGGCCGTGAAGAGCAAGTCGCCAACCTCTTCTTCCAGCCTCGGGCGCCTCGCGTCCGGCGCCAAGGCAAGCTCTTCACGGATCTCCCCTACTTCTTCCTCGATCTTATCGAGCAGGTCTGGGATCTCAGCCCAGTCAAACCCCACCTCCGCCGCTCGAAGGCCCAACTCATAGGCTTCGAGCGTCGCCGGGAGCGATGGGGATATCCTGACAACGATCCCGCGTGCGCTGGACGTGCGGCCCGCGGCTTTACCTTCAGCCTTCTTTTCCTGCTCTTTGACCGAGCGCCAACTTTCCAGCGCCTCTTCCGGCGTGCGAGCGCGCTTCTCGCCGAAAACGTGCGGGTGACGGCGCACCAATTTGGCGTGGATCCCCTCGATGACCCCGTCTATCGAGAAGCGCTTTTCTTCCTCCGCCAGCCGCGCGTAGAACACCACTTGGAAGAGCAAGTCGCCGAGCTCCTCTTCGAGCGCCGCGAAGTCGCGCGCGTTGACGGCGTCAATCACTTCGTAGGCTTCTTCGAGGAGCAAGCCTTTGACGCTTGTATAGTCCTGCGCGCGATCCCAGGGGCACCCCGCGGGCCCGCGCAGGTGGGCCATCAACTCGACGAGCTTTTTGAGGTTTTCTCCTGCCAGGTTCGCCCTCACGGCAACAGCAAATTGAAGAGTCCAGTAATTTAGCAGGGGGAGTCAGATTGTGGCAATAAGCTTGAGGGCGTGTGCCGGCTTCGGTCGCGCCGTCGTGGGGGCGAACCCGCGTGTCCGCCCCGCGACGGGCGCATCCAGCGCACGCGCTACGGGCAGTCCCTCCGCAGTCAAACCGGCCGTCTTGGCGAAATTGTACGTTGTCTCAAGCTCAAGATTCGACGCGCGCGGCGAAGCGACGCCATTTGGACCTTTCCGCTTGCTGCCCGCCCGCAGACCTGTTGTACCTCAATGATAATGTCCCCTCTGGACCTCGATAGAAATGTCCCTAATGGGACCTCCGAAAGGAGGCCGCATTGGGGCGAACGGAGATGAGCAAGAGGGAGTTGGGAAGGGTCGAGGTGCTGGCGCGGGTTAAGAGTAACGCGATGCGGTGGGTGGACGCGGCAGTGCTGATGGCAGTGAGTTATCGGCGGGGGAAGCGGCTGTGGAAGCGGTACCGGGACGTAGGGGCAAGGAGTCTGAAACATCGCAGCGCCGGGCGGCGGTCCAACCGAGCGTACGCGGAGAAGTTCCGG
Source organism: Acidobacteriota bacterium (assembly GCA_003225365.1). GTDB lineage: Bacteria > Acidobacteriota > Terriglobia > UBA7540 > UBA7540 > Gp13-AA74. The sequence goes on along the minus strand of QHZN01000094.1, from coordinate 21,037 downwards.
CGCAAGGTCTTGGGGCTGGTGCGGGAGAAATACGGCGGGCCGGTGGGAGAGCGATTTGGTCCGACGCTGGCGGCCGAGCAGTTGGCCTCGGAGGACGGGCAGCGGGTGGACTTGACCGTTGCGCGCGGTGCGGTTAGAATCCAATTTTGAAGCCGCCGTCTTGAACCACCCGTCGAGGAGGGTATGATCGAAGGGCCCATTCCTGAGGCATTGACTTTTGACGACGTTCTTCTCGTGCCCGCCCGTTCCGCCGTTCTTCCCGCCGAGGTTGACACTCGCACGCAATTTACCCGGCAAATCGCGCTGAACATTCCGGTGGCCAGCGCCGCCATGGATACGGTCACCGAATCGCGCCTGGCGATTGCACTCGCGCAGCAGGGGGGCATCGGCATCATCCACCGAACACTCTCGATCGAGCGGCAAGCCGAGGAGATTGACAAGGTGAAGCGGTCGGAGAGCGGCATGATCGTGGACCCGGTCACTATCAGCCCGCAAGCGCGGATTTCGCAAGCTCTGGAGATCATGCGTCGGTTCAAAATCTCCGGCGTCCCAGTGACGTCGAACGGCAAGCTGGTTGGGATTCTGACCAATCGGGATTTGCGCTTCGAGTCTCGAACCGACCTGCCCGTCGAAAAAGTGATGACGCGCGAAAACCTGATCACCGTTCCCGTCGGAACGGCTCTGGAAGACGCGGGGAAGATTCTGCACAAGCACCGGGTGGAAAAGCTCCTGGTCGTTGACGAGGCATTCCGGCTGAAAGGACTCATTACCGTCAAGGACATCCAGAAGCGCATCAAGTACCCGCAAGCGACTAAGGACGAACAGGGAAGGCTGCGCGTCGGCGCGGCCCTTGGCGTGACGGGTGATTTCATGGAGCGGGCGGAGGAACTTGTAAAACCCAAAGTGGACGTGCTACTCGTGGACACGGCGCACGGACATTCCGAGCGCGTCATGGAGGCGGTGCGGCGGCTGAAGAAGAAGTTTCCCGAGGTCAGCCTGGTCGCCGGGAACATCGCGACGCACGAAGGCGCCTGCGACCTGATCCACCTGGGGGTGGACGGCCTCAAGGTTGGCATCGGCCCGGGCTCGATCTGCACCACCCGCATGGTGACGGGCGCGGGCGTGCCGCAAATCACCGCCATCGCCGAGTGCGCGCGCGCGGCCCGCAATTCGGGCGTCCCCATCATCGCCGACGGCGGCATCAAGTTCTCCGGCGACATCCCCAAAGCCCTCGCCGCAGGCGCCAGCGCCGTCATGATCGGAAGCCTGTTTGCCGGCACGGAGGAGAGCCCGGGCGAAACCATTCTTTTCCAAGGGCGCAGCTTCAAATCCTACCGCGGCATGGGCTCGATCGCAGCCATGTCCGCGGGCTCGAGCGACCGCTACGCCCAGGACGGCGAGGCCGCGAAATACGTCCCCGAAGGCATCGAAGGCCGAGTGCCGTACAAGGGGCCACTCGCCGACATGGTCGCGCAGCTCGTCGGCGGATTGCGCTCCGGCATGGGCTATTGCGGTTGCGGGACCATTCGGGACCTCCAGGAAAAGGCCCAATTCGTCCGCATGACGGTGGCGGGCCTGCGAGAGAGCCACGTCCACGACGTCATCATCACCAAAGAAGCCCCCAATTACCGGCTTGAATAGCTCTTCCTCTCCGCCTTCTCTGCCCCGCCCAGCGAGGGTGCTTTCCTGGCTGATGACGGTGGGATGGGCCGGGCTGATCTATTACCTCTCAACCCAATCGTTCGGCGTTGGCTTTTCAGAGTGGCTGCTGCACGAAATTCTTCGCTTTCTCCACGTTCACGTTTCCGGGGAAACCTTCAATCTTCTTCATATCCTCATGCGCAAAGGAGCGCACACGACCGAATACGCAATTTTCTGCGCTTTTCTTTACAGTTCTTTTTCGCCCGATGGGGAATTCGTCTGGCGGCCCCGGGTGGCGCTCACGAGCTTGTCCATCGCCGTTGGATACTCTCTCAGCGATGAGTTTCATCAGTTATTTGTTCCGGGGCGGACTTCGTCGCTCGTGGACAGCGGGATTGACACCCTCGGAGCGGCGATTGCGATTCTGCTGATCTATTTGCTGGGAAGGAAAAAACGTCCTGCTGAGGGTTCTCCGACGGCCCCCGAAGCAGCCGAGCCAACATAAAAAACCCGCGCCGCGCGGGATGGCGGTCGGGCGAGAGTGGAGGGCTTGCCGGAAGTCTCGAACTCTACGACTTTTCCCCTTCTTCCGGCGGCAGCTTTTCGGCTTCTTTCTTCGCTTCAGCTTCCGCTTCTTCGGCGCGCTTGCGGCGGAGTTCGGCTCTTTTGGCCAGCTTCTCCGCGCGTTTCTGGACTATATCGGTATCGACGAGTTGAAGCAGCGCCAGCTCGGCGCCGTCGCCTTTGCGGCAACCGATGTGGACAATGCGCGTGTAGCCGCCCTTGCGGTCCGAATAGCGTGGGGCAACGTCGTCGAAGAGCCGGCTTAGGACCGTCTGCCGCTTGCCTTCAACCTTCCGAAATCCGGGCAGCAGAAAACTCGCGGCCAGCCGCCGGGCGTGCGCATCGCCGCGCTTCCCCCAGGTGATCACGCGTTCGGCAAGCGGGCGCGCCGCCTTGGCTTTGGCAACGGTGGTCCGGATTTGCCCGTCGCTCAGCAGGAGCGACGTCACCAGGTTGCGCAGAAGCGCACGGCGATGTTCGGTTTTTCGGCTGAGCTTACGGCCCCAGTTGCGATGGCGCATTCCCAAAATCCTTTCGACCCCGACCGGAGAGGCAATCTAAGGCTGGGCCGGGGGAGGTTCGGGCGCGGGCGGGAGGGCTCCTCCCTTGTCATCGAACCTCATCCCCAGGCTCAACCCCATGGAGGCGAGGATCTCCTTGATTTCGTTCAGCGACTTGCGCCCGAAGTTTTTGGTCTTAAGCATATCCGCCTCGGTCCGCTGTACCAGTTCCCGGATGGTGGTGATGTTGGCGTTCTTCAGGCAGTTATAGGAGCGGACGGAAAGCTCCAGCTCTTCGACCGAGCGATCCAGGTTCTCGTTCCGCAAGTCGGGCGTCTTCGAGACAATGATTTCCTCGACTTCGGGCGTCTCCTCGAAATTGATGAAGATCGTCATGTGGTCTTTGAGCAGCTTGGCGGCGAGGCCGATCGCGTCGGCCGGCGCGACGGCGCCATTGGTCCAAACATCGAGCGTCAGCTTGTCGTAGTCGGTCATCTGCCCGAGCCGAGCCGCCTCCACGGTGTAATTCACCTTGCGGATCGGTGAGTGGGCCGAGTCCAAGGGAATGGAGCCGATGGGTAAGTCCTCGTCGAAATTCTTCTCCGCTGAGACGTAACCGCGCCCGATCTTGACTCTCATCTCGATTTGGAGACTCCCGCTCTCGCTGACCGTCGCGAGGTAAACGTCCTTGTCGAGGATTTCCACGTCGGGGTCTTCCTGAATCATCCGTGATGTGACTTCCCCCGGCCGGTCCACGTGCAAGTGGAGCGTTTTCGGCTCTTCGACGTTCATCTTCAGCGGGATCTGTTTCAAATTCAGGATGATGTCCGTGGCGTCCTCGACCACCCCCGGGATCGAAGAAAACTCGTGAAGCACGCCTTCAATCTTCACGGCGGTGATAGCCGCACCCTCAATCGAGGATAGCAGCACTCTCCGCAAAGCGTTGCCGATGGTGGTGCCGAACCCGCGCTCGAACGGCTGCGCGGTGAACTGGCCGTACTTATCGGTCAGCGAATCGAGGTTCGGAACCAGCCGCTTCGGCTTCTGAAAACCTTTCCACATCGCCAGTCCTCCCTGGGCCGCCGCAGGGCAGCGGTCCTGAAAACTCTTGTGCTATTTCGAATAAAGCTCGACGATCATCTGTTCCTGAATCGGGAAATTGACGTCTTCGCGTCGCGGCAGCGAAACCATGCGGCCCTTGGCGTTTTCTCGGTCCAGCTGGAGCCACGGCGGCACGGCACGCCCCCCAGCAAGGTCGAGCGCGCGCAAGATGGGGACGATTTGCCGGCTCTTTTCCTTTACGGCAATCTCCTGCCCGAGCGCGACCTGATACGACGGGATGTTCACCTTGCGGCCTGCCACCAGGATGTGGCCGTGGCGGACGAGTTGCCGAGCTTCGGCGCGCGACACCGCCATGCTCAGCCGGTAAACCACATTGTCCAGCCGGCGCTCGAGCATGGCGAGAAGGTTTTCTCCGGTGACGCCCTTCATCCGCGCCGCTTTCTCAAAATAGGCGCGGAACTGGTCTTCCAGTATGCCGTAAAGGCGGCGCACCTTCTGCTTTTCGCGAAGCTGAAGCCCGTAGCCGACCAATTTCGGCCGGCGCGATTTACCGTGCTGGCCGGGCGCGAAATTGCGCTTTTCGATGGCGCACTTGTCCGTCAGGCAGCGGTGGCCTTTCAGAAAAAGCTTGGTGCCTTCGCGGCGGCAGAGCCGGCAGACCGAATCACGATACCGAGCCAATCCATCCTCCCTTTGAGCAGCCACGCCGCCTTACCCCCGGGCCGGCGTGGGCCGCATTTGTTATCTTCAAACCCTGCGCCGCTTGGGCGGGCGGCAGCCATTGTGAGGAATCGGCGTCACATCCTTGATCGTCCGTACTTCCAACCCCGCCGAAGCCAGGGCTCGAATGGCCGATTCCCGGCCCGAGCCCGGGCCCTTCACGCGGACTTCCACCGTCCTCATGCCGTGGTCGCGCGCAGCCGCGGCGGCCCGGTGCGCGGCCTGCTGGGCGGCAAAGGGCGTGCCCTTGCGCGAGCCCTTGAAGCCCAAAGACCCGGCGCTCGACCAGCAGACCAGCCGCCCTTCGGTGTCCGTAATGCTCACCAGGGTGTTGTTGAACGTCGCCTGGATATGTGCCACACCCACGGGCACGATCCGCTTTTCCTTCTTCTTAAAAACCTTTTTCTTGCCGGTCTTCGGAGCCGCTTTCGCCATATCCCCCCAATCGATTTGACTCGCGCTCGTGGCGGCTAGGTCTTCGCCATCGAGCGTTTCTTATTCGCGATGGTTCCTTTGCGCGGTCCCTTGCGCGTGCGCGCGTTCGTATGCGTTCTCTGGCCGCGCACGGGCAGGTTGCGCCGGTGGCGGTAGCCGCGGTAGGAACCGATCTCGATCAGGCGCTTTATGTTCATTGCGACCTCTTTCCGGAGGTCGCCTTCCACCGCGCCTTCCTCTTCGATAATCTGACGGATGTGCGTAATTTCGTCGTCGGTCAAGTCCTTTACTTCTTTGTCGGGACTCACGCCGGCGCGCATCAATATGGACATCGAGCGTGTGCGCCCAATGCCATAAATGTGCGTCAAGCCGATTTCCACCCGCTTCGTGCGCGGGAGATCAATGCCTGCGATTCGAGCCATATAAAAGACCTCTCTCCGGCGGCGCCTACCCCTGCCGCTGCTTGTGCTTGGGGTTCTTGCAGATGACGCGGACGACGCCCCTTCGTCTCACAATCTTGCACATCGGACAAATCTTTCGCACCGACGAACGAACTTTCATCTCGGCCCCTTTGCCGCTTCATTTATACCGGTAAACAATCCGTCCGCGCGTCAAGTCATAAGGCGAGAGCTCGACGGCGACTTTGTCCCCCGGCAGGATGCGGATGAAATTCCTCCGCATCTTTCCGGAAATATGAGCCAGCACGCGGTGTTTGTTCTCGAGCTCCACGCGAAACATGGCGTTGGGCAGCGGCTCAATCACCGTCGCGACAACTTCAATCGCCTCTTCTTTAGCCATACTGTGAGACGGGGGTTTCCCCTCCTTACTAATATGCAGGGGACGGCCTTAAGTTTCAAGCCCCTCGCGCCTGCCCGATTGCGAGATCGGCGCTTCGACCTGAATCAGTGTCCGGCCCGAACCTTGTCCCATTCCCGAGTCAGCACGTCCGGGCCGTTCCGCGTGATGGCCACCATGTGCTCGAAATGGGCCGTGTTCGAGCCGTCGGCAGTCACCGCCGTCCAATGGTCGGGCATGATCCGCAGTTCCGGCCCTCCCGCGGTGACCATCGTTTCGAGAGCCAGCACCATCCCTTCTTTGAGTTGCGGCCCGTGGCCCCGCCGGCCGTAATTGGGGACTTGCGGTTCCTCGTGGAGCGCGCGGCCAATGCCGTGCCCCACAAACTCGCGCACGACGGAAAATCCATTTTTCTCGACAAAGCCTTGGACCGCCGCGGAGATATCTCCCACGCGGTTCCCGAGGTGGGCCTCGCCGATGGCGAGCTCCAAGGCCTCTTTGGCAACGCCGAGAAGTCTTTCGGCCTCACCGGAAATCTTTCCCACCGGCGCCGTCAGCGCCGAGTCGCCGTAATAGCTGTCGAGCACCACGCCCAGGTCGAGCCCAACGATATCGCCTTCCTTAAGGCGCCGCGAAGAGGGGATCCCGTGCAGGATCTCCTCGTTGACGGAGGTGCAAAGGCAGCAAGGATAACCTCGATAGCCTTTGAACGCGGGCTTCGCCCCCGCCAGCTCGAGTCTCTTCTCGACATGCCGCTCGAGCTCGATGGTCTGGACGCCAGGCTGCAATCGCGCCCGCACCTCTTCCAGGATCTCCCGAACCAGGCGCGCGCTGCGGCGGAGCTTTTCGATTTCCCGCGCGTCCTTTAAAACGATGCCGTTGCCGCCCGCACTCATGCCGTCCTCAAGAACCCCACCAGCTCCCGGGCGAGGGGTTGCGGCCCTTGGGTCCCGTCCACGTCGTGGAGCAGGTTCCTCGATCGGTAGTAATCAATCAGCGGCGCGGTCTCATTCTCGTAGGCGGCCAGTCGCTGCCGGATGGTCGCTTCGTTGTCGTCGGCGCGCTGAAGGAGTTTCCCGCCGTCTCTGTCACAGACGCCCTCCTTCTGAGGAGGGTTGAAATACACGTTATAAATTTCTCCGCAAACCGAACAGGTTCGCCGGCCGGTCAGGCGCTTCAGCAGAATACCCTCGTCCACGCGTAGGTTGACGACCAGCGGGCTCCCGCGCCCTTTCCTCTGGAGCATTTCATCCACAAATTTCGCCTGACCGAGGGTGCGCGGAAAACCGTCCAGGATAAAACCTTTCCGGCAGTCGGACTCGCCGATGCGCTCCTCAACGATGCCGCAAACGACTTCGTCCGGGATCAGGTCTCCGGCCTCCATCTTGGCTTTCGCCGCCAGGCCCAACGGCGTCTGTTTCTTCACGGCCTCGCGAAGGATGTCGCCGGTGGAAATCTGAGGAATCGAGAAGGCCTTCGATACCTCGCGCGCCTGCGTCCCTTTGCCGGCTCCGGGAGCGCCGAGAAAAATCAGCGCCTGCGCCTTCATCACCCCTCCCGGCCCTTATCCCTCAGGGGCCTCGCCGGCCCCGTATTCGGCCTTTCTTCAAGAACCCTTCGTAATGGCGCATAATCAATTGGGCTTCCACCTGCTGAACCGTATCCATCGCGACCCCCACCACGATCAGGAGCGAAGTCCCGCCGAAGTAAAAGTTGACGCCCAGGCCGTGCAGCAGCACGTAGGGCATGTTCGCCTCGAACCAGTCTCCCCCCATCCAGCGCGGCAAATCGTTGACGCGCATCCCAGCGAGCATGATCTCGGGGATCAGTGCCACGATCGCCAAATAGACACCGCCCACCCATGTGATCTTGGTTAAAACGTCGTCCAGGAAATCCGCCGTTCGCTTGCCCGGACGGATGCCCGGGATGAAGCCCCCCTGCTTGCGAACGTTGTCCGCGACCTCATCTGGGTTATAGACGATGGACAAATAAAAGTGCGCAAAAAACAAAATCATAATGACGTAAGAGAGGGTGTAGAGCGGCTCGCCCCAGGCAAAGGTTTTGGCAAACCACACCATGAACTGTCCAATCTTATGGAGGGCCAGGGTATTGCTCTGCTCCCAGTGGAACATGCCGAGCGTCTGCGGAAAGGTGAGGAGTGAGACGGCGAAGATGATCGGCATCACGCCGCCGCTATTGACCTTGAGCGGCAGGTGGGTCGAGACGCCTCCCATCACCTTGCGGCCCACAATGCGTTTGGCGTACTGAATGGGGACGCGCCGCTCGCCGCGTTCGACCAGCACGATAAAGACCACGACGGCCAGCATGAAGGCCAGCAGCACCAGGAGCGCCAGCATGCTCATGGTGCGCGTGACAAAGACCTTCGTCGAGAGGTCGCCGATGGCTCTCGGCAGGCCGGCCACAATTCCAGTGAAAATCAAAAGCGACATTCCGTTGCCGATGCCGCGCGCGGTGATCTGTTCGCCCAACCACATGATGAAGATGGAGCCGGTTGTCAATGTCAATACGGTCGTGAAGATGAACATCGGGCCGGGGTTGGTCACCAGCGGCGGCCCGTTCGTCATCCGGGTTTGCGCCTCCAGCGCGTAGGAGATCCCAAACGCCTGGAAAGCGCTCAGCCCCACCGTCACCCAGCGTGTGTACTCGGTGATCTTGCGCCGCCCCAAGTCACCTTCTTTGCTGAGCTTTTCCAAGTGCGGCGAGACTACGGTGAGCAACTGCAGGATGATGGACGCCGTAATGTACGGCATGATGCCGAGGGCGAAAACTGTCAGGCGGCGCAGGCTCCCGCCCGAGAACATCGAAAGCAGTCCGAACAGCGATCCTGCCAGTTGGTTGAAGTACTGTTCGAAGACCGCCGCGTTGATGCCGGGCGTCGGGATGTAGGAACCCAAGCGGTAGACGGCCAGCAACAAGAGCGTGAATAGGATTCGCCTTCGGAGGTCCGGGATTTCCGTCAGGCTCTTGAGCGATTCAATCATCCCCGGATGACCTCAGCCTTGCCGCCCGCTTTCTGAATCTTCTCGAGCGCCGACTTCGAGAAGCGATGGGCGTGTATTTCCAGGCCCACTTTCAGCTCCCCGTCGCCGAGGACCTTTAGCCCGTCGCCGAGTTTCTTGACCACACCCGTCCGCAGGAGGAATTCGGGCGTGATCGTCTGTTCGGCGGAGAAGCGCGCGAGGTCCGAGAGGTTCACGAGCGCGAAGTGTTTCTTGAAGATATTGGTGAAACCGCGCTTGGGAAGGCGGCGCTGCAGAGGCATCTGGCCGCCCTCGAAACCCGGCCGCAGGCGTGAGCCCGCGCGCGAGCGTTGCCCCTTCGACCCGCGCGTCGCGGTCTTGCCGTGCCCGGAACCCATGCCCTGGCCGATGCGTTTCGGGCGATGATGCGCGCCCCGCGGTCCTCGAAGCGTTCCGACATGTGTCGCCATTGGCGCCTATTTCTTGCTGGTTTTTTTCGCCGGGCGGTGAGACTTGGAAGCCTCGGCCTTCCGCGTCTTCTTTCCTTCTTCGCCCTTTCCCGCTTTGGCCATATCCTTAGTGGCCGCCGGCTTGGCTGCCGCTTTCAGTCTCGCCGGCTCTGCGGCCGCTTCATCCTCGCTTTTCTCTTTTTCGGGAGCCGGCTCCGGTTTGGCCCCTCGGGCCTCCCCCGCAGCGCTTTCTTCGAGGCTGGGCACCGGAGCTTCAAGCGCCGGTTTCTCGACAACTTCCTGGGGCAGAATTGTGTATTCAGGGACGGAAAGCCACGCGGCCGGTTTCGGTTCGTCCACGATTTCGACCAAGTGGTGAATTCTTCGGACCAAGCCTCTGACCTGAGGAGTGTCGGGACAGGCGACGACCTGGTGGAGCCGCCCCAAGCCGAGGCTCGCGACCATTTCCTTCTGCCGCCGCGGGAAGCCGATCCCGCTTCGCACCCACTTCACGAAAATCTTCCTTTTCGAATGATCCGCCATCTTAGTGGCCGCCGCTCGCCTTCGATCCCCGAAAGCCAGCCCGCTTGCCGCAGGTCTCTTCCGAGAGTATGGGCAAGACGCCCATACTACCCTAGAGTTCTTCGGGAGCTTTTCCTCTCTCCGCCGCCACCTCTTCGGGTGTGCGTAGCTTGAGCAGCGCGTCCATAGTAGCTTTAACGACATTGTGCGGGTTCGTCGTCCCGAGCGACTTGGTCAATACGTTTTGAACGCCAGCGGCTGAAACCACCGCGCGCACGGCGCCGCCCGCAATCACCCCCGTGCCCGCGGGGGCGGGCTTCAAGAGCACCCGTCCGGCGCCGAACCGGCCGAGCACCTGATGAGGAATGGAGTTCGGAGTCACGTTCACACGAACCACGCTCTTTTTGGCCGCCTCGATGCCCTTGCGGATCGCCATGGGGACCTCGCGCGCTTTGCCCGAACCGTAACCGACGTGCCCGGCGCCGTCACCGACGACGACCAGGGCTGAAAAGCTCAGGTTCTTGCCGCCCTTAACCACTTTGGTGACCCGATTAATCGAGACCACCTGGTCTTTCAACTGCAACGAATTGGGATCAATCCTGCCTGCCAAATTGCTCCTCCCCGTTCCCGCCTATTGTTCGGGCGTCCCGGCTGTGCGTCCGTCGGCTGAAGGACAGGGTGCCCACGCGACCCACAACGCTGTGGCCGCTCAGAACTTCATCCCACCTTCGCGTGCAGCTTCGGCCAGCGCCTTGACGCGTCCATGGTAGGTGTACCCGCCGCGGTCAAAAGCCACGCGCGTAAAGCCGGCGGCCTTGGCCCGCGCGGCAAGAATGCGTCCGACCACCTTCGCGGCTTCCACATTTCCACCGGACTTCAGCGTCTTCCGGACTTCCTTGTCGAGCGTAGACGCCGAGACCAGCGTCCGCCCACTCTGGTCGTCTACGATTTGCCCATAAATATGGTTCAAGGAGCGGTAAACGTTCAGCCGGGGGCGTTTCTCGGCCCCTTTCACCCGCTTGCGGAGCCGGTAATGGGCCCGCCGCCGAACCCGATCCTTGGAAGCGATATTCAGCAACGTGAAGCTCCTCGAAAGTCCGCCGCCGCTACCCCTTGGCCGGGGCCGCCCCGCCCGCAGCCGCAGCCGCCGCCTTGCCGACCTTCTTCTTCAAGCGCTCGCCGGTGTAGCGGACTCCCTTGTTTTTGTAAGGATCAGGCGGGCGCAGGCCCCGAATTTCCGCCGCGACCTGGCCTACCTGCTGGCGGTCCGCGCCGCTCACAACAACGTGTGTCAGCTTATCCACCACTATCTGAATCCCTTCCGGTATTGGGTATTCGATGGGACGGGAAAAGCCAAGCGTAAAAACCGCCGCGCGGCCTTTGATTTCCGCCCGGTACCCGACGCCGACGATGTCCAGGTGTTTTTCAAAACCCTTGGTGACGCCTTGGACCGCATTCGCCACCAGACTTCGCGCCATGCCGTGAAGGCTGCGGAAGAGGTCGCTCTCCCGCGTCGCGAGGAGGCGGCCGTCCTTCCTCTCGAGCACAATGCCCTCGGGGAGAACGATTCGCATGGCCCCTTTCGGGCCCTTGACCGTCACCCCCGAGGGTTCCGTCGTGACGGTGACTCCCGCGGGGACTTCAATCGGCTTATTTCCGACTCTCGACATCGGGCTCTCGCCTGTCTCGCACTCCCTCCGCCTATGCGCCGGGATAGATGGGGATCAGGAAATACTGCAAAGGATCTCGCCGCCGACGCCAGCCTTGCGCGCAGCCTTGCCCGTCATCACACCGCGCGGCGTGGTCAGGATGTTCACGCCCATTCCCCCCATAACCTTGGGAATTCCGCGAGCGCCCGTATAAACCCGGCGCCCAGGCTTCGACACGCGCTCGATCGTGGTAATCAGGCTCTTGCCACCTTCCCCGTAGCGAAGGAAAACCTTAAGAACTTTTTTCTTCCCTTCCTCAGCCTTCCCTTCCTCGGCGACCTTGTAATTGCTGACGAACCCCTCCTCCTTGAGAATCCGCGCCACCTCGACTTTCAGCCTGGAGGCGGGCATATCGACGCGCACGTGCCGCGCGCCAATGCCGTTTCGAATCCGCGTCAGCATATCCGCGATGGGGTCTGTCAGTGCAGCCATCTCTTCTCCTTCAATCAATTTCCGCCAAGGGACGTGCGAATATGCCCGGGCGACTACCAGCTCGATTTGATGACCCCCGGGATGTCGCCCCGCAACGCCAGTTGCCGGAAGCAGAGCCGGCACAGCTTGAATTTACGAAGAAACCCCCTCGGCCGGCCGCAAATCAGGCAGCGGTTGCGGTGCCGTATCTTGAACTTCGGTTTCCTGCGAAGTTTCGCGAACTGTGAAGCGCGCGCCACCCGTTAGCCTCCCGCCTTGCCGGTTTTTTCCGTTCCCTCCGCCGCTTCTTCGCCCTTCCGGCGCGGCGCTTCCGATCGGAACGGCAAGCCCAGGTGCTTCAGCAGCGCCAGCGCCTCGGCATCCGTTCGCGCGTCTGTTATGATCGAAATGTTCATCCCCTTGATTTTATCCACCTTAGTGTAATCCGTTTCGGGAAATACCAGTTGATCGCGCAACCCCACTGTGTAGTTGCCGCGCCCGTCGAACGACCGCGAGGAGAGCCCTCGAAAATCGCGCACGCGCGGCAGGGCGACGCTCGTCAGCCGGTCGAAAAACTCGTACATGCGCTCGCCGCGCAGCGTGACCATGGCGCCGATCGGCATGTTCTTGCGCAACTTGAAATTGGCGATGGATTTCTTCGCCCGCGTGATCACGGGCTTCTGGCCCGTAATTTGTCCGAGCTCAACCGTGGCCGAATCCAGCAGCTTGGCGTTCTGGATGGCCTCGCCCAGGCCCATGTTGACCACGATCTTGCGCAGGCGCGGAACAGCCATTGGGTTCCGGTAGTTGAACTCCTTGACGAGCGCCGGAACGACTTCCTTCTGGTACTTCTCTTTCAGCCTCGGAGCCATCCTGATTTTCCCATTCCCCTTAATCCAAGACCTTCCCGCACTTCGCGCACAGGCGAACTTTCTTCCCTTCCGCTTTGACGGCGTGCCGGATTCGAGTGGGCCCGCAGTCGCTGCAAACCAGCGCCACGTTGGAGACGTGGATGGGGCCCTCTTTCTCGAGAATCCCGCCGCGAATCTGCTTGGCGGGGTTCGGCCGGACGTGACGCTTGACCATGTTCACGCCTTCGACGAACAGAACGCGCCTTTTCGGCTCAACCTTGAGCACCCGGCCGCGCGTCGGCTGCTCTGCCGTACCCCGGCTTCGCCCCGTCATTACCTGGACCGTATCGTTCTTCTTGATATCGAGCCGGGACACCATCACACCACCTCGGGCGCCAGCGAAACGATCTTCAGGAACTTTTTCTCGCGCAGCTCGCGCGCCACCGGGCCGAAAACGCGCGTCCCCACCGGCTCCCCCGTGTCGTTGATGAGCACCGCGGCGTTTTCATCGAAGCGGATGTAAGTGCCGTCGCGCCGGCGGTGCTCCTTTCGCATCCGCACAATCACGCACTTGACGACTTTGCCCTTGGGAATCTGGCTGTCGGGCGCCGCTTCTTTCACCGACGCCGTCACCACGTCACCCAGGCCGGCCTGTAGCCCGAGCGACCCCCCGACGGGCAGGATGCAGGCCAAGCGGCGGGCGCCGGAATTGTCCGCCACCTGAAGGATGGTCCGCATCCCGATCATACGGCACTCTCCGGCACCGGCGCGACCTGGGCCGCGCGCGAAACCACCTCGACTACCCGCCAGCGTTTGAGGCGGGAGAGCGGCCGCGTTTCCTCGATCCGCACCGTGTCGCCGACGCGACAGTCGCCCTTCTCGTCGTGCGCCATGAAGTTTTTCGACCGCCGCACGACGCGCTTGTAGAGCGGGTGAGTCGTCTGCCGAGTGACCGTCACCACCACGGTTTTCTGCATCTTGTTGCTGGTCACAATGCCCACTTTCTCCTGCCGCCGGTGGCGAATTTCGGCCATCCCTGCTTGGACCTCCATTTCCACGCTCTCCTTCGGACTACGCCTTCCCCGCCTCCCGCTCGCCGAGGATCGTCTCGACGCGCGCGATGTCGCGCCTCAATTCCCGGATCTTCCGCAGGGTGTCGCTTTGCCCGCCCGCAAACTGGAACCGCAGGCGAAACAACTGGTCGGAAAGCTCGCGCTGTTTGGCGCGGACTTCGTCGAGCGTCGCCCCCCGCATCTGCTCTTTCAGCTCTTTCACCGCTTGAATGCGCGTCTTCATGCGATAAACCCGCTTTCAGTTCTCAGCTTTCAGCTATCAGCAATCAAACCCAATCACCCCACCGCCGGTCGGCCTCTACCTGAAAACTGAAAGCTGATAGCTGACCACTTCTTTTTCATACCGCGCGCGCCACAAACGCCGTCGGCAGGGGCAGTTTGTGGCTTGCCAGCCGCAAGGCCTCCCGCGCCTCCACCTCAGTCACGCCCTCCATTTCGAACAGAACGCGTCCGGGCTTCACCACCGCCACCCAAAATTCCGGCGCCCCCTTGCCCTTCCCCATTCGGGTCTCGGCGGGCTTCTTCGTCACCGGCTTGTCCGGAAAGATGCGAATCCAAAGCTTTCCGCCTCGTTTGATGAAGCGCATGATGGCGACGCGGCTGGCTTCGATCTGGCGACCGGTCACCCACCCCGCCTCGAGCGCCTTCAGCCCGTAATCGCCGAAGGAAAGCGTCGAGCCGCGCCAGGCTTTGCCACGCCGGCGGCCGCGATGCTGCTTCCGGTATTTCACCTTGCCTGGCATCAACATCCGGTTCGCTCTCCGCTCGCGCCCGAGTTACGCCGCCGGAACGGCTTCCGGCTCCGCAACCTTCTCCTGCCGCTTTTTCTGCTCGTAGATTTCGCCGTTGTAAATCCAGCACTTCACGCCAATGAGGCCGTACGTCGTCCGAGCCTCGGCCAATCCGAAATCAATGTCCGCGCGCAGAGTGTGCAGCGGCAAGCGGCCCTGGAGGTACCATTCCGAGCGCGCGATTTCCGCGCCGTTCAGGCGGCCGCCGCAGCGGATCTTAATTCCCTTGCACCCGAAGCGCAGCGCCGAGTCCACCGCCTTGCGCATGGCGCGGCGGAACGCCACTCGCTTTTCAAGCTGCAGGGCCACCGACTCCGCCACCAACTGCGCGTTCAGTTCCGGGCGGTGGACCTCCAGGATGTTGATGGGCAGGACTTCGCGCCCCGTGCGCTGCTGGATCTCCTGCCGCAGACGGTCGATTTCCGAACCTTTGCGCCCGATGATGATTCCCGGCCGCGCGGTGTGGATCGAAATTTTAAGCTTGTTCCCAGGGCGCTCCACTTCAATGCCGGCCACGCCCGCGCTCTTCAGTTGCTCCTTGAGCTGTTTCTTCAGCTTCAAATCCTCGTGGAGCATCTCCGCGTAATCTTTCTTCGCGAACCATCTGGATTTCCACGTCTTGTTGTAGCCCAGGCGGAACCCGAACGGATGAACCTTCTGACCCACGCCGCGCCTCCTGACCTTTTTCCGACCTTTCGAAACTCCAGCCCCTAGCGGGTAGGCTATTCGCCCGCCTGCTCGACCACCACCGTGATGTGGCTCATGCGCCGCTGGTATCGGTACGCCCGGCCCATGGGGGCGGGGCGAACCCGCTTCACGCGCGGACCCTCGTTGACGTAGATTTCTTTCACCTGCAACTCGTCCACGTCCACGTTCTCCGACTTCTCCTCCGCGTTCGAAATCGCGGAAAGCAGCACTTTGGCCACGTGCTCTGCGGCGCGCTTCTTGGTATGCCCCAGGCGGCGAATCCCGCCGCGGCCCTCGCCTCGCGCGTAGCCGAGAATTCCCAGCGCTTCGCCGGCCTTCTTCCCGCGAATCAGGTCCACGACCAGCCGCGCCTTCTGCGGCGAAATTCGGAGGTATTTAACCGTGGCTCGCGTTTTCATGGGCTCTTCCCAAACCCACCGCTTAGGCGCTGGGCGCTCCGCCTCCCGCCGGGGCCGCCGGTTTCGGGGCTGCGGCGCCGCCCGCCGGAGCTGCGGCCGGAGCGGCCGCCGCGGCGGCAGCCGCCGCTCTCTCGGCCGCAATCTTGACGCTGTGACCCTTGAAGGTGCGGGTGGGAGAGAACTCTCCGAGCTTGTGGCCAACCATGTTCTCCGTCACATAAACCGGAATGAATTTCTTCCCGTTATGCACCGCGATGGTGTGGCCCACCATTTCGGGCACGATCGTCGAGCGCCGCGACCACGTCTTGACGACTTTCTTCTCGAACCGCCGGTTGAGCAAGTCGATCTTTTTCATCAGATGCTCATCCACGAACGGCCCTTTCTTGAGCGACCTCCCCAAAGCGTCCTCCCCGCTACTTCTTTTCGCGCCGCTTAATGATGAAGCGGTCGGTTGATTTGTTGTTGCGCGTCTTGTAGCCGCGCGTCGGTTGGCCCCAGGGCGTGGTCGGATTGCGGCCTCCGGAGCTCTTGCCTTCGCCACCGCCGAGCGGATGATCCACGGGATTCATCGCCACCCCCCGCGTCGTGGGGCGGATTCCCATCCAGCGCTTCCGGCCGGCCTTGCCAATCGAAATATTCTCGTGATCGAGATTGCCGACTTGGCCGATGGAGGCGACGCAGTTGACGTGCACCATCCGGACTTCGCCCGAAGGAAGCCGCACCTGCGCGTAGTCGCCTTCCTTGGCGAGCAATTGCGCCGCGCCGCCCGCGCTGCGGACCATTTGTCCGCCCTTGCCCGGCCTGAGCTCGATATTGTGAATCATCGTTCCGGTCGGGATGTTTTTGAGCGGCAGGGCGTTCCCAACCACAATGTCGGCTTCCGGCCCTGCCAAGATTTTGTCCCCCACTTTCAGGCCTGCGGGATGTAGGATGTAGCGCTTCTCGCCGTCCTCATAATGGATGAGCGCAATGAACGCCGAGCGGTTGGGGTCGTACTCGATTGTCGCCACGCGCCCGGAGATGCCGACCTTGTCGCGTTTGAAATCAATCACACGGTAGTGGCGCTTGTGCCCGCCGCCGCGATGCCAAATCGTCAGTTCCCCGCGGTTGTTGCGCCCGGAGATGCGCGTCTTCGGCTCGAGCAGCGGTTTGTGCGGCGTCGAGGTGGTAATTTCCTCGAATGTCAGCCCGGTCTGGAACCGCCGTGTTTCCGTGTATGGCCTGTAGGTCTTGATCCCCATAACCTTTTTCCTGCGCTATCCGGTTCGCGCGCCGACTCGGTGAAGCCCGAATCCTATGCCGTTTCGGCGTATTCCGGCATTTTTTCGCCCGCCCGGAGTTTCACGTACGCTTTCTTCCAATCCGCGCGAAAGCCGAACGTCCGCCCGCGCCGCCGCATCTTGCCGTGGAAGACGGCCGTGTGCACGGACTCGACTTTGACTTTGAAGACCGCTTGCACGGCCCGCCGAATTTCGGATTTTGTGGCGTGCCTGTCCACGCGAAAGCAGAGCGTCCGCGCGCGCTCCTTGACATCGATTCCCTTCTCCGTAATTACGGGCTTTTGAAGAATTTGATAAGGGCTCTTCGTCATCGCAGCCGCTCCTCCAGCCGCTTCAGCGCGCCTTCGGAAATCACCAGCCGCCTGTGGCTCAGCACCTGATAGGGGTGAATCTGGTGATGGCGCACCAGATCGCAGCCCGGAATGTTCCGGGAAGCGAGTTCCAGGTTGCGGCTCTCCGCATCGTTGACGATCAGAACCGACTTCTCCACTTCCAGCTTCTTGAGGGCGCCCACGAACGCCTTGGTCTTCGGCTCGGCCAAGATGAGCTCGTCCACCACTGTCATTTGGCTCTCCTGATATCTCGCCGCTAGGGCCGACCGCAGTGCGCCCAAGAGCATATTCTTCGGGAGCTTATAAGAGTAATCGCGGGGCATGGGGCCGTGGGCGATCGAGCCGTGTCGCCAAAGCGAACTTCGGATAGAACCGGCACGCGCGCGCCCCGTGCCCTTCTGACGCCAGGGCTTTTTGCCGCCCCCCGAGACTTCCCCGCGAGATCTGGTCTTGTGCGTGCCCCGCCGCTGACTCGCCAGGTACTGCCTCGTGGCCTCCCACATCAAGCTCATGTTGGGCTTGGCGGCGAGTACTTTGTCGGAAACCTCCAGCTCCCGGACCTTCAGCCCTTCCAGATTCTTAACTTCGACTTTAGCCATAGTGCCCGCTACTTTTCCGCCTTCGGCTTCGCAACCGCCCTTTTACGCGCCGCCTTGGCCTTCCTCACAATGACGTATCCGCCGTCGGGCCCGGGCACGGCGCCCCTGACTATCAGCGCGTTTTCATCCGCGAGCACCTGAATGACTTTCAGGTTCCGCACCGTCACCCGATCCACTCCCATATGCCCGGCGGAGCGCATTCCGCGCAAGACGCGCGAAGGGAAGGCGGAGGCACCAATCGAGCCCGGCGCGCGGTGAAACATCGACCCGTGTGCCGCGCCGCCGCCACCGAAATGGTGCCGCTTGTGGAATCCCGCGAACCCCCGCCCTTTCGAGGTCCCGATGACGTCCACGGTATCGTCTACGGCGAACTGGTCCACCAGCACCTTGTCGCCCATTTTGACTTCCGTTCCTGCTGCCAAGCGCACTTCGCGCAGGAAGCGCGCGGGATTTGCGCCCGCCTTTTTGAAGTGGCCTTCCATCCCCTGCGTGTTGCGCTTCGGTCCCGGCAATTCGATCAGACTCAATTGCGCTGCCTCGTAGCCGTCCTTCTCGCGGGTCTTGCGCTGAATGACCACGCAGGGCCCGGCCTTGAGCACCGTCACCGGGACGACCGCACCGTCGTCGGCGAAGATTTGCGTCATTCCGACTTTTTTGCCTAATATCGCGTTGACCATTTCATTAGATATGGATCTTCTTAAGGTTTTCCCTGATCCGCTGGGCTTCTGCCGACTCGCTCTGCGCAACCCTTGATGCGAGCTCGCTTTGTTGGGCGAGGTCGCGATTGTATTCTTCCGCGTCGCGATTGGTCTCTTCCACCAGCCTGCGGTAGAAATCGACTTGATGTTCTTCTTCACCGGGAGCCGTTACCACCCTTATTTCCTTTCCCTGAATGGTCATTTCTCTTTTGAGGTTAAACCAGTCGCTCTCGTACCGCCGGAGGAACAGTTCTTCCCAAACTGCGTGAGGTGCGGTATCGAGCTCGATATAAAACGCGTAGGCGTTCGGAAAGGAATCGTCTTTCTCAATCCGCTCGCTATCGATCGATTTGATTTTCACCTTCTCTATCACAGCTATCCTACTCCTGCCTCCCTTGGCGTTTCCTTGAACGTGATTCTCTCGAAGTCCGGATTAAGGTTGAAGAACATGGCCCCAGCAAGCTGTTTGAGTGAAGCCGCCGCTTGCCGCCAGAAATACGTTTCAACAGTCCAGCCGCGCTTGACAGACCGCTCCAGAGTCGTCACATACCCGCCGTCACCAGAGACCAAGGCTAGTACACCCGGAGGGACGTTTTCCTCCATCACATCCCGAATGCAGTTGACGAGCTCCTGATCGACCTCTCGCTCCCGGTCGGTGAAAGGATTTCGTTCGTAAATCTTAGGCTCGATTCCGAGTTGCTTGAGCCGAGCCCACAGGGAGTCGTTGGGTGGAGGGACCGACCCCACCAGCATAGCCGCCTTCAACTCTCTATCCTTCTTGATGTAGTCCAGAAGCCTCCCAAAATCCACCCTAACGCGTTTGAGCGACTTGTCGTCGTAATTAAAGACTAATTGAGCGACCCTTCTCATCTCGATGAATAAATTCGAGTTGTCGATGAAGAGATATAGATCCATCGGCCCCTATTAAAAAAGGGCGGCTGCCCCCCCTACTTGGCGTGCTCCTTCCCGAACGCCTTAATCTCGATATCCACGCCCGAGGGCAGATCCAATTTCGTGAGCGCCTCGACCGTCTGCGGCGTGGGCTCGAGGATGTCCACCAGGCGCTTGTGCGTCCGGATTTCAAACTGCTCCCGCGACTTCTTGTCCGAATGCGGCGAGCGCAGCACGCAGTACTTGTTCTTGATCGTCGGAAGCGGAATCGGCCCGGCCACCTGCGCGCCCGTGCGCTTGGCCGTCGAAACGATCTCCGCGGCGGACTGGTCGAGGGTCCGATGATCGTATCCCTTCAGCCGGATTCTGATTTTTTGATGCAGCATCACCTTTAAGCTTTCAGCCCTCAGCGTTCAGCTTGGGGCGGGCGAGTTTGCCGGCCACGGTGGGCTCGCCGCCCAGCGCTTTATTTCAGGATTTCGGTGACTGAGCCGGCGCCCACCGTGTGGCCGCCTTCGCGGATGGCGAACCTCAACCCTTTCTCCATGGCGATGGGCGTAATCAGCTCGATCTCCAGCGCCACGTTATCCCCCGGCATCACCATCTCGGTGCCCGCCGCGAGCTGCGCCACCCCCGTCACGTCCGTGGTGCGAAAGTAAAACTGCGGCCGGTAGCCCGCGAAGAACGGCGTGTGCCGCCCCCCTTCTTCCTTCGTCAGCACGTAGGTCTCCGCCTTGAACTTGGTGTGCGGCTTGATCGAGCCGGGCTTGGCCAGCACCATCCCCCGCTCCACGTCGTCCTTCTCCGTCCCCCGCAGCAGCACTCCGATGTTGTCCCCCGCCTGCCCTTCGTCCAAAAGCTTCTTGAACATCTCCACCCCCGTCACCACCCGCTTGAACGGCTCCGGCCTCAGCCCCACGATCTCCACTTCCTCCTGCACCTTCACCCGCCCCCGCTCCACTCGCCCCGTCACCACCGTCCCCCGCCCCGAAATCGAAAAAATATCTTCCACCGGCATCTGAAACGGCTTGTCAATTTGCCGCTCCGGCAGCGGAATGTAGCTGTCCACCGCCTCCATCAGCTCGTAAATCGACTTCTCCCCCTGCGCCTCCCCTTCCAGCGCCTTCAGCGCCGACCCCCGGATCACCGGCACCTGGTCTCCCGGAAACTGGTACTTGTTCAACAGGTCCCGCACCTCCACCTCCACCAACTCCAAAAGCTCCGGGTCTTCCACCGCGTCGCACTTGTTCAGGTACACCACGATGTAGGGCACGTTCACCTGCCGCGCCAACAGCACGTGCTCGCGCGTCTGCGGCATCGGCCCGTCGGTCGCCGCCACGACCAAGATCGCCCCGTCCATCTGCGCCGCCCCCGTGATCATGTTCTTGATGTAGTCGGCGTGCCCCGGACAGTCCACGTGCGCGTAGTGCCGGTTCTTGGTCTCGTACTCCACGTGCGCGATGGCGATCGTGATCCCCCGCGCCTTCTCCTCCGGCGCGTTGTCAATCGAGTCGAAGGGCCGAAACTTCACCTTCGGATTCGCCTTCGCCAGCACCTTCGTGATCGCCGCCGTCAACGTCGTCTTCCCGTGGTCAATGTGCCCGATCGTCCCCACGTTCATGTGCGG
>QHZN01000093.1 GCA_003225365.1 Acidobacteriota bacterium | reverse complement strand
CGCAGGTGCTGGACCGAAAGGCCGTTCTTCGTCTCAGGGCCGACGTAAGCGAGCCCGAGGCCGGGGTCGGCGCTCAAGGCCTGGAAACTCAGGCCGGGATAGAACCACGCGGCGTCGGGCCAGCAGTTGTGCAAGGCCATCGAGTGCTCGACGGCGTCCGCGCCGATCCAGTCGCCTGCGGCCCCGTTGCGGATTTCGGTGCGCTGGCCGTCGGTGAGGCTGAGCGTGACGCGTGAGAGCAGATTGCCGCTGGCAAGAAGCGTCACCGCGCCCGTCTCCTCGTCCCCGCCCGCCGTGTAGGTGGCCGACCCGCTCAAGGTGAGGTCCGTGATGGTGGTCGTGCCCGCAAGCGCCTTGAGCGATGCCTGCGCCAGCGCGAGCGCCGTCGCATCCCGCGGCGCCGTGCCGCTCGTGGTCGTCTGCGCTATAGCGATGACGGGAAAGGTGAGAAGAGACACAAGTGGAAAAACCCAGTGGCGCGATGGCATGTCGTCCTCCGTTGCGACGATGGGAGACTCTCGCTTACCCGCCGAGAATCAACTTCATTAAGAACTTAGTCAATAGGGTATCGTCACTAAGTAGACGTTAATTTTACCTAGAGATTAACAAATCAGGAGATTGTATCACAAAGTGTATATCAGGAACTTGTCGGACGCGAATAGGAGCCCGCTGCCGCAGGCTGAGCCGGATGAACCTCAGAGCACCAAGCAGTAGATCGAATATGGTCAGCAGCGCGTTGGAGAGGGAATCGAGATTCGGCACCAACGAAGGGATCGCACAACCCGGACATCGTCGTCACTTGAAGGTGTGAATCGTGGCGTACGGAATCATTGCGGACAACACGAGGATGAATTGCCCCAGGTTTCGTCGCGGCTTGAGATTTTGGCGAACCAAAGTGGAGGGACCCGACTGAATTATCAATGGATTTCAAGCCCGTGGAGTTTTGGCAGACGACAACGCGAAATCAAGTGCTACCCCATTTCCTCACACCGCGAGCACAGTCTTTCCAGGCACAAGTCTGCAATGAGAAATTGTCGAGGCTAAGGCAGGACGAGTGTCCTTTGTTGTGAGGAGAGCTGTCCTCACGACAGAACCGCGCCAGATGAAATCAACCGCGCCAGCAGGCTCGAGCGTTGGCAGCCAGATCGTCTGAACTCTCATTTCGACTGGGGTGTCGACTTCCAGAAGATGTTCGCCTCTGAATAACACGCCGGTGCGGCTGATATTTTCTGTCTTCGCTTCGTACCAGTCAGGCTGGTCACGCTTGCGGTAATGAATCGGCAGCCGGGTAGGGAAGCGCTCCGCACGCCGAGCCTTGTTCTCGCTGCCTTCGGTTTTCTTGCCGGGCCGCAGGTTGCTCATGCAAATCGCCGGCATGATAACATGCCTTACCAGAAGTTTCCACACTTAATGCGTAATGCCTACCGGCGGTTCAGTAGCCAAGGACAACACTCAATCAAACAGAATGTCCAAAGAGAAGGCTCTAACCAAGGGGGAATATGAGGATCGGGAAAGCTCGAAAGGGAAAGGTAATGCATCGCCCTTCCGCACTGCCCTGGAGGAATCCTGCATTACCTTGTCAGAGGACGACCGTGGTCGAAGTGCCTGTTGCCTCGAAAACAGCCGGCATCTCTGTTTGGGCGATGCACACAAAGCATTGGACCACAACAGGATCAAACTGAGTGTCGCTGGCCTCGACCAAGCGGCGCATGGCCTCTTCGAACGGCAAGCCCTGCCGGTAGGGCCGGGACGAGACCATGGCGTCAAAGGCATCGATCACCGAAACGATGCGCGCCCCAATTGGGATCTCATCTCTCTGCAGTCCCCCCGGATAGCCGGAGCCATCGTAGCCCTCGTGGTGATGCAATATGTAGAAACTTGTTCTCTCGAGACCCGGAAAGAGCCGAGCCACCGCCCAGCCGTATTCGGGGTGCTTCTTCATGAGCGCGTACTCTTCTACGGTAAGACGACTCGGCTTTCTCAGGATCGCGTCGGGAACTCCGATCTTCCCGATGTCATGGAGCAGCGCGGCAACTTCAACATCCTTGAGGACGCTTTCTTCCATGCCGAGCTCTTGAGCGACGCGCACGGCCCATTCGGCAAGCCTGGTACTGTGGTATCCGGTGTTGAGGTCCTTCAGATCCAGGAGCTGGTTGAAGGCGCAGATTAGGGAGTCGCGCATAGACGACAGTTGCTCTTCCAGCTCCTTCACACGCAGCGCGACCGGGGCCCACGCCACGCCAACTCCGTCTGCTAATTCCGCTGTCATCATAATGTCCTCGCTATTTTACCGAAGAGACCGCCTGATACAAGTCGATGCGGCCCTTGTTTAATGAGGAGTTGATGTATTTCGCATGCGCCAGCGCCTGCGCAGCCACGGACTGGTTGGCGGGTGACACTGCGCTGAAGATCAAAGCCGCACCGCCGGAGACAAACGGTGCGCTAAAGGAGGTTCCCCAGCCTGCTGCATAGGTCCCGTAAGGGTAGGGGCTGATGATTCCTTCCCCGGGGGCAGCAACCCAAACCAGGTCCTGGCCATAGTTCGAGAAAGAGGAGCGCTGATCCTGGTTGTTGGTCGAAGCCACACCCATCACGATACTCGTAAAGGCTGCGGGATAAACCAACTCATCCTTGCCATCGTTTCCTGCTGAGGCCACGCAGATGACTCCCGCACGGTTCGAGTAAGTGACCGACTGATTCATCGCCTGGGAATAGGTCGGGAGGTCAAAGCTCATGTTGATGACGTTGGCTTTATTCTGAACGGCGTAGTAGATCGCCCGCAGGATGTCAGAGAGATTTCCGAACCCGGTCGATTGGAACGCTTTGAGTGGCATGATCTTGGCGGTTGGCGCAACAAGGTGGATGATGCCGGAGGTCATGGTCCCGTGGCCAAACGCCGCGTATTGCGAGCTTTGGAACGTGGTGGCGGCAGTCTGGTTCACGACCGCCATCGTGGACTGATTAACTTGCGCCGGATAGGCATTATTAACGACAGACATTGTGGACTGATTCACATCGCTCAGCTCTGAGCCGCCCGCCGTGTTGCGAGTGAAATCGTAGCCGCTGACGAGCACGCCTGCGAAAACCGGATGGGTCGGGTCGATGCCGGTATCAATCACTGCGACAGTTCCCGAACCTGTTACTTTTCTGTAAATGCTCTGCTCGTCCGGAAGCCGGACGATATAAGCAGCCGGCTGGTGCACATAGCCGTCCCAGACGGTCGCGCCGTAGTATTTGACGGGCGTGTTGTCCCATAGCCCGTTGGGAGCCGTCAGGCCCGAAGACTGCATAACCTTGAGTATTTGGTCTGGCTCAGCATTTGTCACGCCGGGCTGAAGGAGGAGTTCCGCGATGAATTGGGTGAGGCTTAGAACAGTGCCAAGAAGACTTTGTTTCTGGGTGACCAAGAATACCTGACCCTGCGCGCCGTCCAAGCCGTACAAGACGTTGCAACCCAACAAAACGCAGGTGCTCTTGAGGGAAAGCAGGCCTCCTGTATCACGCACAATAACTCCGTTGGTCACGGCCGCGGCAGGCTTGACTGAGAGCACGAGAAACAGGAACCCGAGGAACAGGATGTTGCGCTTCATGACTCCCCCTTTTGTGGTGCAGGGCATTAGGGCGCCCATATTTTTCTCTTTCCAATATGATTTGGCTGCTGTTCGGGAGCGCCAATCTGTGTACAGTGCTGAGCTTTCATGACAACTTTGACCTTTTCCGGCCCCCGAGTCGATAGTACGGGTGTATCAGTACTTTTGTGCTTTCGAAGCTCGAATGACCTGGAAACTCGTGGACAGATGTCAGCGCCCGCCTTCTGGCTCTGACTGTATATCTTGCTTTGTTTCAATATCTTGCATTGGTACGACCAGGGTGTAGTCCCCGCCGATTACGAGCCTGAAAGACGGGTGATCCCCTTCCTTAAACTCCACGTGGAATTCTCCGTACTGGTCGGTGGTGGTCAGCGCCAACGTCTCATTCCCTCGAAGGATTGCTATCGAGATATCGAAGGCGCCACGCTCAGACCTGGAAGAATCCAGAATTTGGCCCATCATGGAAATCCGGCCGGGTTGGCCTTCAAGGTCCAAACGGAGGTCCACGAGCATTTTCCCAGCCTCGTAGAGGAGCTGCCGAGGGACTATCCCCGAAGCGCGGATGCCCAAAGGAACAGCTTGGCCGGAGGTATCAAAAATCAATCGCGCGACCTTGGTGGCCGAGGAAGGCTGTTTGTGGAGGCTGTACGCAGCGTAATGTGCTTTCGCAACGCGGATCGCGCTCTCGGGAGGATGATAGGCAACTTCCCTCAAGGAGATTTCCGAAACATTGCGCCACATCAGCATAGCCTTCCTGCAATCTTCGCAACCCTCATCCAAGTGCCGCTGCATAGCTGCTTTTCGTTCAGTGTCAATCACTTGGCGGGCAAAATCGGCCCAGTCTTCCAAAGCGAAGTGTTTCATATTCATTCCCTTTTTCTTCTGAGGTTCGCCTCTGCCACGGCTTGGCACCCTTTCCCTTCCCCACTTAAGAAGGGTAACTTTCATCGCAAAAAATATAGGGAGGTGCTAAATTTTTTTTGACCGATTTAGGATGGCAGGAATTTGCCTATCAGGGCGAATGGAGCCCAAAAGTAAGGATGCGGATAGCGTTCACGCAATTCGATCATTGAGGCTTGCAGCGCCAGGGCCTTATCGGCGCGTTCCCGGAAGCCGCAATAGAAGGATTTCATGAATTCGGCCGTGCTCTTGTCCTGGACATCCCACAAGGTAAGAAGCAAAGATTGGGCGCCTGCATAGAGCAACCCGCGAACCAGCCCTAGCAATTCATCTCCCGCCGCGACCACATTCAATCCCGTGGCGCAGCCGCTCAGCGTTATCAATTCCGCGGGCAATTTAAGTGAATAGAGATCATAGAGGCTCAGGTACGAGCCGCCCAATCGAATCCCTGAAAACATGGGGTTGTCTTTTCGAAAATGGCCATGCGTGGCGATATGAATGAAGCGGCTTTGCACGCCTTTTTCTCTCAACAGTTGCTCGGTTGCGTCTGCGCCAAGGAATAGCTGCGGCTGGGGAAGCATGGTGGCGACGGTCTGGACTTCATCCAGAATGTGGGGCGTGTGAGGATCGTGGATGCCGAGAATTAAAGAAGGTCCGGAATGGTTGGCTGGTTTCTGGTGACACAGGGCATAGATGGCGGCGCTGGGGGCGTAGGAGACAGTGAACGAATCAACCAAATACTTTGCTCCGTCAAATAGCGCTTGAAAGGGCAGGTAATGCAGTTCCTCGTGCGGCACAATGACCAAATGACGCCGATCGAGGCGAGGGCGCATCGGTGCAATCAGTTCCTGGTAGAGATCTTTGAGATGACTCCGAGTTGCCTCTAAGAGTGCTTTCCCGAAAGTTTGGACATAGTTCGGACCGAGGCGGAACTTGGAGAGCTGAAACTGGAGCTTGCGCAGCAGGTTGTTGACTCGGGAGTTGAGCGTGAGCGGAATGATTTCCAGGCTCCCGGTTTTTATCAGAGCGGCAACAATGCGGTCTCGAATTCGAAAATATTCCACGACGATGGCGTCGGGACCCAGGGCCGAGCGAATTGAATCTAAACTCATTACATCGGGACTTTCGAATCCGGGATAGTCCGATTCCGCAGAAGGGATCTCCCGCAGTGCGCGCAAGAATTCCTTTTCGCGTGCTCTCGCTTGGGCTTGAAGATCTTCAATATGCTTGGGCCTCTCGTCTCCCTGTCGGAGCTGTTCCAATTCGATACGATGGTAATACCAATTCAATTCTTCCCGGAGCTCTCGGATTCGTCGAGCCAAGTCACTCTGGGCAGGTTCAGGGGCGACAAGGGGATGCCCGCGGCGAAAGATCAGGTCGCGGAGCACGCGAGATTTTGCCTGTTCCATGTACCCAAAAGCCTCTTCCAATGAGGCGGCGCTCGAGTCGCGGCTCATGCACAGGTTCACGAGGCTTTCGTACACTTCCAGCCGATTCTTCATGAACGCAATCTTCAACTCTTCGCGTCGAAGACTGCTCCGGAGGGCTTCGAGCGATCCTTGAGCCGCACGATAGTAATCGTATGCTGCCTCGACGTTCCGCGCCGCCTCCTCGATCTGTCCCATCAGAAGGTTGGCCTGGTATTTGAGGACATTGGACTCAACCTGAGCTAATGGGTCGAGGGCTTGCTGGCACTCGCGACGCGCCTCTTCAAGTCCTTCCGCGCGCAAAGCCAAGCGTGCCAGCAGCAGGTGACAGAGAACCGCTTTAGTCTCGAACGCCGAAGTTTGAAAGAATTCAAGAGCATTCAGGCAGAGGCGCCGCGCTTCAAAAAGTCGGCCTTGGTTGTAAAGCATCAGGGCCTGATAAAGGTTGATCAGGTGCGGCCAGACGTGGTTCTTTTCCCGAAGAAACATAGTCCGGGCCTGAGCAAAGCATTCCAGCGCGCGGAGCGCCTTATCCTCCTGGCCGAGCGCAATGGCGAAGTTGGCAAGCGATTTGGCGCTCTCATAGCCCATTTTGAGCTGCTGGAATTGCGCAAATGCCCGTTGGGCGGTCTCGGCTGCTTCTTCACTGAGGTTCAATTCCAGGTAGATTTCAGAGAGGTCGAGGTCACAGAGGGCGTGATGGTAGGGATCGCCCACTTTTTCGCAGATCTCGCGAGTGGCCCGCAACATTTCGATGCCCCGGTTGTATTCTCCCCGGAGATAGAACAAATAAGCGATGTTGTAGTCCGCTTGCGCAACGGCGAGCGGCATATCGTGTTCCTGGCAAAAGGCGCGTGCGCGCTCGTAAGTGGCAAGAGCTCTGTGGAAATCATTAAGACTGATGAGGCAAACCGCGATGTTATGCAGGGAAGCTGCAACTCCTTCGAGGTCCTTGTCGGGCAGCAGGCTCTCCAGCGCGCGCTCGTAGCAGGCGAGCGCCTCGGCAAAACGGTCTTGACGGTAGAAAATGTTTCCAACATTGATCTCCAGGCGCGCCAATCGCAGGGCTTCTCCGCGGCCCTTGAAGATCTCTCTTGCCCGATCCGCAGCTCGATAGCCGCGCTCATAGTCTCCCAGCAGGATGAGCGGCTGAATCGTCGCGCTGAATGTGCGCCCTACCTCCAAGTCCGCATTCTCCTCCTGGAACAGTCGAATGGATTGTTCAAGTAATTCAACCGAAGACTTGCTGTCCCCAATGAACCAAAGAGTATTGCCTTTTGCCCGGAGGCCATGGGCCTGAGCTTTTTTGTTTCCGATTTGGGTTGCGATTTGAACGGCAGCCTCTGCGAGCGCGAGAGCTCCCTGTAAATTCACTCTCAATTGCACACTCACTGCTTCATCGAGCTGCGTCACCACGTCGGCATAAATCAGTTCAGGATGGGTGGAGAGAAACTCTTTCCGGCACACCTCGTCCGTGAGCTTGGAAAGTTCCGCGAAAAGCTCTTTTGTCAGAGAATCTTTCCCTGTGTCCAAGCTCACACAAACCCTGCCTTTTCAAGGCGCTTCCTCAGCCGCCCGAGGCATCGTCCACGAATGAAGCCGACGGAGCCCGTTCGAATCCCCAACCGCCCTGCGACTTCACGATAAGGGAGCGCCGGGACCTCGAAAAAGAGCATTTGGACAAGCTGGCGGCACCGAGGCGTGAGCTCCGTCAGGGCATCACGCAAGGCTTGCTCGCGCTCCACCTGGCTCAAGATCTCCTGCGGAGCTTCGCCTTGTCCCTCTGCGGCTTCTTCCCCCGCTACCGACGGCTCTTGAGAGACGTAGCGCATTTGGTCCCGTTTCCAGTGGTAGCACTTGTGGTAAGTAACTCGGAGCAGCCATGCGGGTAGAGCCTCCGGCTCGCGCAATCGAGGGAGTTCCGAAAGCAGCTCGAGACATACCGCTTGAAAAATATCGGCGGCATCCTCCTGAGAAAGACCGTATTTCAGAGGGATCGAATAGATGAGGTTCTTGTACTTGTCAACGAGGAGGTGCCATCCGGTGTCATTGCCTTTTAAGCATTCTTGGACTAACCGGGCATTCGGCCACTGGCGTCCGGTGGATTCGGGTGCTTTTGTCCGCGCCCTGATCATCGGGTCTTGGCGGATTCCTCCTGGCGGAAAAAGAGCTCCTCTGCATTCCAAAGTGTATAGTCATTCAGTTTGGCGGGCCGAAAATTCCCTAGACTTGTCTTTGCTCCAACCAGGACATGAGGACTCACAAGGCAAATGAGAGGAAGATTTTCCGCAACCAATTGCTGGACTCGATCGTACAGCCGCTTTCTGGCCTCGTAGTTGAGAGTAGTGAGCTGCTGACGCATGAGAAGATCGATTTCCGCTTCCCAGGGCGTCGGCGGCGTGGTTCGATGCAGCTTCCAGAGGTGCATGCCGCCGTCCAAGAGCCACACGTTCCTTTCCGGATTTGGATCGGCGTCGCTGCCCAACAGTCCCAGAACACACGCCTCGTAATCGTACGTTTCAAAAGCACGGTTCATCAACGCTCCAAACTCGAGCGGCACGATCTGAACTCGCATTCCGAGCTGACTTAAATCGTCTTGGATGATCGTCGCGATCTTCGCGCGCTGGGCATTTCCCGCCCCCGCCACAATCGTGAATTCCACGGTGTGGCCCCTGGAGTCGGCCAGCGCCCCATCGCTTTTCCAGGAGAAGCCCGCCCTACGGAGTAATTCCCGCGCCTTTTCCAATGACCTCGGAGGCCTAGGAACGGCGGAATTAAACCAGAGCTTGTTTCCGGGCGTCACTTGGTCCCAGAGCGGCGCTGCTCGCCCTTGATAAACGAGGCGGACAATGCCTTCCCGGTCGATCGCCGCCGAGATGGCCTGTCGGAAGTTGACCTGCCGGAACCATTCCTGTTTGTGAGCCATCTCTTCAGTCTGTTTTGACGGGATATCGTTGAGATTGAAAAAAAGGAATTCGTACTGAAGCCCCGGTCCTAAATCGAAAAGATTATAGCCCCGCGCCCGCTGATAGTTATTAAGAGCTGAAAAGTTCTCCGCGCTAAGCCGGCTGATAACGTCGACATCGCCGGCTTGAAACCGAATAACCTCGGCATCCTCGCTCGGAACAAACAGGAAAGTTATCTCGTCGAAATAAGGAAGCCGCCTATATTGCCGGTCCGCCTTCCAGTAGTAAGGATTCCGCTCGAGAGTGATTCGCTGGCCGGGGACATACTCCTGGATCCGAAACGGGCCCAAGCCTGCGATCTGTTGCGGCGAAGTCGCTAGGCCCCAAGTCTCGGCGATCTTCCCATTTTGGTACGACCCTTGCAGAAGATGGCGCGGGACGACGGCGACGCTATCAAATAGGCGCTCAGCTGCGGCGTCGGCCTCCGCTAAATCAAATCGGACCTGGTAGTCGTCAATCTTGCGAACGGTTATCGGTTTTCCGCCAACCGTCAACAGGTCGAGCTGCGCGGAGTGAACCTTGGGATCCAAAAAAACCTGGAAAGAAAAAAGGACGTCGTCGGCATTAAAAGGCGAACCATCGGAAAATCGCAAGCCCCGCCGAAGTTGCAACGTATAAATTTTCCCATCCCGCGAGACTTTCCACGATTTGGCAAGGGCCGGCTCCGTCCGCTGTGTGTAGCGATTGATATGAATGAGGTCTGCCGCCATCAAGCCGATGACCTGGAGTGAAGAAATATCCGTAGCGGTGATGGGATTGAGAGTCTTGGGCTCGGAGCGAAGCGATGCAACTAACTTGCCTCCAAAGCGGCCGGGCTCGCCGCTTGTGACCAGAACTTCTTCGCCCGCATGAAGAGGCTGGGGGCCTTGAGCGGCGGATACCCTTGGCAAGCCGGCCGCGATGATCGCAAACATCGCGATTGCAATCGCGGTCTTGAAATTCGGTCGGTCCGACTTGGTCTCAGAAGCTTTGCGGGACTCAGAAGCGTACAAGCTTCACCTGCTCCTGGAGGACTTTACATAGCTGATAGTAAAGCAGAAACACGGAGACCAACGCAAGTCCCGGAACAAACATCCACCAATAGGATGTTAAGACATAGTACTTTTGCAGGCTTGCCAGCATGTTGCCCCAACTGGGCACCGGCTCGCCGACGCCTAAGCCGAGAAACGACAAAGTGACCTCCGCCAGGATATACTGCGGTGCCAGAAGCGCCGCCTGAGTTAACAAGAGGCCATAAGCCTCCGGCAGCACGTGACGGCGCAAAAGGTAAAAATCAGAAGCCCCGAAACCACGAGCGGCAAGAACATAATTGCGTTCTTTCGCGCTTAGAAGGACGCCGCGAATCAAACGCGCCGGCCGCGCCCACCCGACCATTCCAATAACCAGAACCAGCATTAGGAAAGCCTGGGTCGGTGGAATGTGCAGGGGGAGGAAAGCTCTCACGGCAAATAACAGGTAAAGCCACGGTAAAGCCAGGAAAAGCTCCGCACAACGCATGACGACATCGTCAACTAAGCCTCCGTAAAACCCCGCAAGGGCTCCCAAGACTAGGCCCAGGGCGAGTGAAACTCCTGCTGCCATCAGGCCAGAAAACAGAGAGATCTGCCCCCCGTAAAGTAGCCGGGAGAACTGGTCCCGTCCATAATCGTCGCTTCCCGCCAGATATATGCGCGCCGGTTCTTCGACCCCGAACAAATGCCAAGACGAATCAAATATCCCCGCGATCTTGTATCGCGCTCCACGGACGAAGAAGCGCAGCGGAAAAGCCTGGCTATGATCCTCGACGTAGGCGCCGAGGGTTTCTGTTCCAGGTCGCGGCTCCCAAAGATAAACGAAAGGCCGCATGTGAAAGTGTCCCTCAGGATCGACGAAATGAAGACGGCTAGGGGGCGCAAACGGAATTGCTCGCTCTTGGCTGGCAAAGTCGTAAGGAGCAAAGAAGTGCGCCCAGAGCACAATCAGATGCGCGGAAGCAAGGACAGCCAGGATCAACCAAAGTTTGTGATCTCGGATCAAAGACTACTCCATTCGGATTCGGGGATCGGCAAGATACAGAAGCAAATCCGCCAAGAGATTTCCCCCCACAAGAAACAGTGTGGAGAACATGACAGCGCCGATTACAAGATAGATATCGCGCGCCAGAATCGCCTCTACGAGCAGTGGCCCGATTCCAGGCCAGCTCATAAGGACCTCTACGAGCAATGAAGCGCTCAAGAGGGTCCCCACTGAGAATCCAAAGAGAGAAATAAGCGGATTGGCCGCCGCTGGGAGCGCATAAAGGAACAACACCCGCCCTTCAGGGATGCCGTGACCTCGCGCCGATCGAATAAAAGGTGAATCCAAGACTTCGACCAAAGCGCTTCGGATGTGTCGAAACAAGATTGGAAGGGAGCCCAGGACGAGACACATTACCGGGAGAAATATGTGGGCGACGGTGTCCTCGACCTTGCCCCATGCGTTCAGTCGGGAAAAGCGAATGTCATGTAGTCCGCCGGTCGGGAACCAGCCCGTGCGGAGCGCAATCAAAAGCAGTACTAGAGCGAGCATCAGATCCGGAATAGCCAAAAGTGTCGTGGTTCCCAAAGTTAAGACGCGGTCCAGCCATTTGGCCTTGCGGGACGAGCTCCACACGCCCAAGGGAATTGCAACAAGCCATGACAGCAAGGCGGCGGTTGCGGTCAAGAGCAGCGTGTTTTTCGCTCTCGCTACAAGCAACGGTCGGACGGGCGTGTCATAGGAAAAAGAAAAGCCAAGCTCCCCGCGCAGAACCGACTGCATCCAGCGGAAATATCTTTTGGGGAGAGGCTGATCGAGCCCGTACTTCGACCGCATCGCGGCGACGGTCGCCTGCGAAATCTGGGGATTCAGCCTCATCTCTTCGAAATAGTCACCCGGGGCAAGCGCGACAAACAAAAAAGAAAGCACTGAAACTCCGAGAAGGAGAAACATGGTATGAATCAATCGGCGGAAAAAATAACGCATTTTAGCAGCCCGCGTGGGGCGAACCTCACGCGTGCGATCCTAGTCTGGGAATTGAGGCAATCAATTGCTGAGTGTAAAGATGCCGCGGGTTGTTAAACAACTCGGATGTTCGGCACCGCTCGATAATTGTCCCTTCCCGCATGACGGCAACTTCGTCGGCGATGTTGCTCACCAGTGCCAGGTCGTGAGAAATGTAAAGATAAGTGAGGGCCTGAGTTGCCTGGATGTCCAGCAGCAGGTTTACCATTTGCGCTTGGATGGAAAGGTCCAGTCCGGCGAGGGCCTCGTCCAAGATAAGGAACTTTGGCCCGAGAACCAGAGCTCGCGCGAGCGCCAACCTTTGGCGCTGGCCGCCGCTGAATTCCAAAGGAGATTTGTCTCCCCACTGTGGCGACAATCCTGTTTGTTCCATCGCCGTTAAAGCTCGCTCGCGCCGGTCTACCTTCGAGCCTTCCCCATGAATCACCAGCGGCTCCGCAACGATCTCAACGGCACTGAGGCGTGGATTTAAGGCCGATGTGGGGTCCTGAAAGACAAGCTGAATTTGGCGCCGCACCCAAAGCCTGTCCTTGCTCGGTAGATCAAGGAGACTTTTCCCTTCGTACCAGATTTCTCCTGAGCTCGGCTCCTCCAACCGCGCCAGGCAACGTGCCAGAGTGGACTTTCCGGCGCCGGATTCGCCCACTACGGCGAGCGTGGAACGAGGGCGAATCGAAAACTCCACGCCCGAAAGCGCCTCAATCAAGTACTTCTTGCGCGCAAACCAGTGGCCCTGCGCGTACCGTTTGCTTAGGCCGCGGACGCGCACCAGCGGCTCCTCCGTCTGAAGTTTGATGTCAGCCACCATATTTGAAACAGCGAACCCCTCGCGAATCTTCCAGCTTGACTTCTCTCGGTTCTCGCGCGGTGCAATCCTCCATCCGCTCCGGACATCGCGGTTCGAAAGGGCAACCGTGGATCAAATCGGTTGGCCCAGGTGGGTTACCAGGAATTGACGGAAGAACTCTGCGTGGCCGGAAAGCGCCTTCGTCTCCCAATTCAAAAACGCACCGCAGCAAACCGACCGTGTAAGGATGCAAGGGGTGCCGGAGAATTTGCGTCGTTTCGGCTTCCTCAACGATTCGCCCTGCGTACATGACCAGGATGCGGTCCACCACTTTCGCCAAGATCGCCGGACTGTGGCTAATGAACAGGAAGGCGGTCTGAAAGCGAGCTTTCAGGTCGTTGAATAAAGCCAGGATTTCCGATTGGACAGTGGGATCGAGCGCTGTGGTCGGTTCATCTGCAATCACGAGGGAAGGTTTGCAGACAATGGCCTGCGCAATCACCGCGCGCTGCCGTTGCCCGCCGCTGAGTTGATGTGGATAAGCATTGAAGATCCGATGGGCATCGGAGAAACCAAGTTGATCCAGTAATGCCCTTACCTCATCAAGGCATTGCTGCCTGCCCTTGGGGTGATGGGCACGGATCACTTCTGCAATTTGTTCTCCCACGCGCATCACCGGGTTCAATGAAATTTCGGGCTCCTGAAATATCATCGAGATCTTTGCGCCACGGAGTCGCCGAAGCTCGCTCTCGCCGAGTCCCAAAAGTTCAGTTTTGCCAAAGAAGATGGAACCGCGGACTTCGCAGGCGGTTGCTGGGAGAAGGCGGAGCAACGATAGAGCGAGAGTGGTTTTTCCGCACCCCGATTCGCCGAGCAGCCCTACGGCCTCACCCGAAGCGATGCTGAAATCAACTTGGTTTACGGCCGCAACTTCCGCCCTGCCCTCCGGCCGGTAACGAACCGTCAGACCACGAACCTGGAGCAACGGTTCTCTCGATGGCCGGTCCAGAGGCGCTTCCTTTCCTCAATGGCGGTTCATGTTCGCGCAAGCCAGATACATTTGCAATCGTTGCTGGATCTGGGGGCGACCACCATTTTAACTAAAACGACGACCCCGGAACTCACATTATGATTGGACCATGGAACGGGGGCAGGTCACTGGCAAGACCGGTAACTGGCCATAGCATAGCCGCGCACGGAACGATCCACTTGTCGAGTTCTCTGCTCATAATTCCGGTTTTGCCTGCTACGCGATATTGCAGAAAAGCGAGGATTCACGCGCTGATGAAGATTTTCCTTCTGTACATCCAGAAAAGTAAAAGCCAGGCAACCAGGAGGACCGAAAGGGCCGAAAAAAGCTCTCCGAATGAGCCGAGTTTCCCCGCAATAGGATCAGCAAAGACTCCGACGATTTTGCGAATAGGAATGATACTCATAAACAGGTAGATGAAAATGGCGTTCATTCCAATTACTACAACGGGCATTGCCCATTTCTTGTGGCCCCGAACGTCGATGAACCAGAAAAGGGAAGCAAATATGATGCAGGCCCAACCAGCCGTCATCACTCCATAGGAAGTCGTCCACATCTTCATGACCACAGGAATGAATGGGCTTAGAATCCATCCCACTGTCACGCACGCAACTCCCGTTGCCGCGATGATGCTGACCTTCCTCTTTTTCGATCGTGAGCTCATCAGCAATTCACCAATAATCAGGCCGAGGATTGTAGTAGAAACCGTAGGGATCGTTGAAAGAATGGTGCCCCAACCCTCTGGCGCATAGGGCCACACCTGCCAATGCTGGCGAAGAAAGAGCAAGTCGACATAGTTCACCAAGTTGTGGTTTAGCTCATAAGTCCCTGCGCGAATTCCGGGAGCAGGCACGAATGCCAATAGGAGGGCGTTACCAATCAAGATCAGCGACGCCACTGCAACCTGAATGCGCACGGACTTCTTGGCAAGCAGGAAAGCCGCTAGATAAGCAATCGCAATCGGCTGTAACGCGCTGCTCAATTCAATGAGATACGGGTGACCCAGAGAGAGAGATTCGCGTATGGACCCAAGCAAAAAAAGAACCGTCGCGCGCTTCACGGCGTGCCACGTCATCTGAGTCTCGCTTTGAGTCTTCGAGCGCCTCGCAACCGCGAACGGGATCGAGATTCCGACCATCAACATAAAGGACGGCCATATACAATCGTAAAAGCGCAAGCCCTGCCACGGGGTATGATCAAATTCGTATACGAGCAGGTTTAGGATGTAGTTGTTTCCAACTGCGTGGAGCGACCGCATGACCTCAGCCCCTCCGGCAAGCCATAGCATAATGAAGCCGCGAAACGTGTCCAGCGAAACCAGCCGCTCCTTCGTTGGAGCAAGGAGCGCAGCTTCGCTTGGCATTGGCTTGTTGACGGTTGGGATCGCAACGCCATTCTCAAGATCTGAGTCTGAAACGTTCGTCGCCATATCCCGGCCTCCATCTCCCGACTATAGGGTTCCGCACGTCTGCGGTACATGGATTCGCACTGCGAATCTATTTGACACATTCTCATGCGTCCACGCATGAAAGCATCCCAAGTCAGGCGCGTGAATGCCCATCTGTAAATCCTTGCGAACCTGAATTCAGCTAATGACGGGTCTAATCCGCCCCCCTAGGCGGTCGCCGATCAATGCTCTAACCTGGCGCATTCAGCTTCCAGACATGTTTACCCAGCCCTGCCGGAATACGGATCACAAATGGCTGGCGAGACAAATCTACAGCTCGCTCCGTGGTCGCCGATTCCTGATCAGTGCTCAAACGGAAATTGCGAAGGCTTCCAAGCTTTTCGCGCAGCGGGTCCGCAAGCCACAACCACCAGGAGGAAGGATGCTTCTCGAAAAATGCGCAATAGGGATCTTCATAGTCAAAGGTCAATTGCCATCCGGTGTCCGTTGCCGAAGAACCGATTCGGGTGTGGAGGATCCCGATGTAGTGATTTGCACTTATGGTCTCGTACCCTGTGGGCAGCGCGTTAAAAAGACTTTCAACAAAATCCGGCCGAAGAGCAATATCCCGATCGTGAAAAACTAACATGACAGGCCCATCCGGATGCTGAGGCTGCAACTGGGAATGCAAGGCGTCCAGGCGGTCGTAACCACTCGTAAAATGCGGTGAGATGCCGGTCATATCCAACACCAGCCGGCGATCCAGATAATAGTAGAAATCGGGTTCGGCATGGAAAAGCCCGAAACCCACTCGCGCTGCCAAACGGCCGGTGTTGTTAGATTCCGACTTCGACCAACCGCCATTACCGGGTCTTAGCTCGAGAGGTCGCTGGCCGAAATCATTTTCTATATCCTCGAGCCCTTGCTCCATGTGGAACAGTTGGACGATCGCGGGAACTTCCGTACCGCGCCGATGGTCCGCAAATTCTGAGTACCAGCCGTCCGCGGAGGCTTCCCCCTTCAAGTCCGCCGCCCACCATGGTCCGGGCGGGGACTCAAGATTCGGGGCCATGTGGGTCCAACCGTGGCTCTCAATTTGGAGGACTCCAGCGGCAACAGCATCCAAAAGACCTCTTCGGGTCGAGGCATAATCCTGGTGCAGCCCCCATGGGTCGATGAATTTCCGGGTCCAAGGGGACACGATTCGTTTCGACTCCCTGCCAACGTATCCGGTAATGATGTTGGCGGCGACGATGGCATGGTGCTTTTCCAGGGGAGCAATCAGATGCTCGCGCAAGGTCTCCTCGCTTGGTTCTAGGTAATGCCAGTAGGACAGAAAACCTTTGTCGGCTGTCCCCCAGTCGTCCATCTCGATCTCGATTGCATGGGAATAGTCCACATTGGGCTGAACCAGGTACCCCAAGCTCCAAACAAGTGAACGAAAGAAAATTTCCCTCCAATATGAAGAGTCGCGAAGCAACGCGACGTCTGGAACGCCTACCCATATTGCTGAAGTGTCATCCGCAATCTGATTTACAGATACGACCGGATGACCAGCCTGATCGATTAGAACTTGTGCCCCTTGCGGCACCATCCAGGACCGCGTGGTGAAATCCCAACTGGTCATGAGCGTACTCATTCCCTCGGCTGTCAGCCGCCGGGTGATGAAATGTGCCTGGGTAATGCGCAGAGGATCGGTCGCTGTGTATACGTCCCTAAATTTGGCCCCCAGTAACTTTTCCAGGCCAGGATCCAGAAACCGGGATTTGGCGACCAGCAGACCCGTCCCGCCATGCACCGCCTCTTCGAGGGACACTGTGTTCTGGTCCTTGTACGATGGGAGGTCTGCAAGCCAAATCAATGCGCCGTATCGGATGTCTCCAGAGCGGTCAAAAAGATACGAAGCGTCGAGGTGCTGTTCGTCCAGACGTAAGATGTCAAAAGGCACGGACCAGGCTTTGAGCAGCGCCGCAACCGGCTGAAAATCGTCCTTTTCATGATCCACCAGAATGCTGCTCGGGTCGCTCCACCTTTCCACGACGAGCAGGACCCGGTAAGGTTTCCGAGGAAACGACGGCCCCTTTTCCTGGCCCCACCCTCTGGTGGGGAAAAGCAGCGGGAATAGGATCAGAAGGGATATGAGTTTTACGGGTCGTACCTCGCAGTGCCTTCTAATGGTGGACCTCCCAAAGCAAAATGCGAACAAATGCTATTAGCGCCGGAGTTTGACTTGCTCGAGTTTTCGAACGAGCCCTATTGAGAGTCTTTACGCGGATTGCACGCGCTGTGCCGTGGCTTCCACGACGTTCCGCGCCCACCTCGATTCCAAGTTAGCGTCGACTCTGATCATTCGGGTAGGAAGTGCCCGGACTTGTGCCATGCCTTGGGTGGAGAACCCTTCCATAGCGAAATGCACTTGGTGCCTCCCGGCAGCCACCTTCGCAGCCCAGCGATATCCCGAGCTGCTAGCTGCTGTTGAAGTCATCGTTGCCCTCGCATCGGATATGACGGCCCTTTGAGAATCCATCACAATCCCTCGGTCACGCCAAGATTTAGTTGCCTCCGGACCGGTAAAACCCATGAATGAATAAGAAACAGACCTGAGGGCGAAATTTCAAGAAAAACCCTTCTGCACAGCATACGACAACCAGCGCCCTTTCGGCTGCCAAATTACTCAATGGAGCAATTCGCGGGCGCCGTCCTCTCTTACATCTCACAACTTGACCTGTCAAGGCGCAATTGGTAAGTTGAGGGTCCACTGTTCAATGGAGTGAACATTTTCTGAGGATTGGATGGCCAGCTTACGCGGTTGCGGTGCGCCTTCGGTCGACCGGGCAGTCCGAATTTTTGAGCTTTTGGCCCATTCTCAAAGGGGCCTTTCGCTATCCGATATAAGCCGAACCCTCGACCTTCCAAAAAGTTCCGTATACTTGTTGGTTTCAACCCTCGAGAAGAATGGTTATTTGCAAAAGAACATTCAGACCGGACGGTATTGTTTTGGGCTGAAGCTCGTTAGTCTTAGTCGAAGCGCCTTGGAAAACCTGGATCTGCGACAAGTGGCAAGACCGTTCTTACAGAAGGTGGCGCAAGAGACCAGGCTCACTGTTCATCTCGCAGTTCTGGAGCGCGGCGAAGCAGTGATCATTGATAAGATTGAGTCGCCGGGAATGGTAAAGTTGGCTACATGGATTGGCCGGCGGTTGGATGTCAACTGCACTGGGGTTGGGAAAGCACTCATTGCTTTTATTCCGGAGGAGTCATTTGATCGGCAAATTACCGCAAAGACTTTGACCAAACACAACGACCGGAGTATTGCCTCAATCGGGGCGCTTAAGAAAGAACTTGTTCTGGTAAGGAAATCAGGCTATGCATTTGATGATGAGGAAGATGAAATTGGGCTACGTTGCCTTGGCGCTCCTATCTTCGATAACGGGC
This sequence comes from Acidobacteriota bacterium, assembly GCA_003225365.1. Taxonomy (GTDB): domain Bacteria; phylum Acidobacteriota; class Terriglobia; order UBA7540; family UBA7540; genus Gp13-AA74. The sequence continues at coordinate 5,418 of QHZN01000093.1, read as the reverse complement.
GGGAGGTTGTAGCTGCTCTGAGCGTTGCGGGGACCGTGACCCAGATTCCGATGGAGCGAGTATCGGAGTTGGGCAAAAAGGTCAAGCAAGCTGCCGATGCCATTTCTGCCAGTTTGGGTTGCGCGTAAATTGAGGAGGAAAAGACGCCGCCGCATTCTTTCAAGTAACGCCTGATCTTTCTGATCCGCTATCTCCGGCAGCTATAACAGTGAGGATCTGAGATGCTTCGCAAGACATTTTCGAAGCGTCTCGACCGGGCTGAAAACTCCAAACCCTCTCAGTCAATGGGCCGATTTCACCACAAAATAGTTCTGACACGAACGGCACCCGGAATCCGCGTGATAATCCGTTCCGGTTCCTATTGTATTTTTGACGATGCGGGACGGATTCCACCTGGTTCTTCATACGCCCATAAACCGCAAAATTTCTCTACCGCATTTGGCACGGCTCAGCTACCACGGAAAGTGTTCACTAGGATGAACAACAACTGCTTAAGCGCCTAAATCCGCCTTGACTTTCTAAGCTCCACGCCTATGATCGGCCTTCTTACTTAAGAGCTATTCCATAACCCTCTGCCACACAATGAGGGGACAGGTGGCATGAACAAGCGCCTGGTGGATGGTAATCAAGCGGCCATGGTGCACGACCAGTTGTGGGAAGTTGCCGAGCCAAGCGATGCTGAGTTCGACGATCCAGCGCCGGTGGTAGTGCCGCAGCACGCGACCATCTTGAGGCGGCGTCCAGTACTGGCTGGAACGGTGCGGGGCAAACAGGGTGATCCCGCGACGCCGCAACCGTTCGCGCACCGCATTGCTGTCATACCCCTTGCCGGCGATCACCCGCGGGGGGTTTTGCCAGGGACGCCTGCCGCGAGTGGTGGCGCACGTTTCTTCCGCCAGCCGAATCTCGGCCGGAGAGGCAGAGTAAAGGCGTGCTCTCAAAGAAACTCCGCCGTCGTCGACCACAACCATCCACTTCGTCACCTTGCCCCGCTTGCTTTTGCCGACGGCGGCCCCCCTTTTGGGGCCGGCGCAAAACTCGCGTCCAAAAACGACTCGCTCAACTTCAAGTGCTATCGCTCGTTTAGCTCCGCCAGAAATGTTCGCCACATGCGCAGCCAGACGCCCCGCACTTCCCGGTCGCACAGCCGCCGCCAGCAAGTGGACGGAGAGAGGAACTCCCTGGGCAAGTCCTGCCAGCGTGCTCCACTGCGCAGAATCCATCCCGATACAGTTCATCGGGACTTTTCAGCACCTCGCGGTTCGGAACCGGGGGGGGAGTCCCCGCGCCGCTGGCGTGGTGGTCGGGGGAGCAAGGGCCTGATTTTCTCCCGCTGTGCCCCGGTCGGCAAGCGGCCGTACCGCCGCATCCGCCTTCCCCCTGTCGCTCTTCCCCCTCCCAGGAAAAGACAACTAGCGGCAAATTAACCTATTACACCCGGTTTTGAAACGGCTTTTAAGCCAGAAGGAGAAAGAGCTATGGGATACAAGCTACCCCTAAACCGCACCGAATTATGTCTCACTGCGCTGGTATTACTGGCTCTGGTCCTCCCTTGCGCAGGGCAACAAGTGAATGCGACTTTTGCCGGGACGGTCAGAGACGCCAGTGGCGCTGTCATGCCCGAGGTGACGCTGACGGTTAAGAACGAGAGTACCGGGGCTGTTGCGACGACGATCTCCGATGGGTTGGGCAATTACATTTTCCCGTCACTTACCCCGGCCACCTACACTCTTTCAGCACAGAAAAGCGGCTTCAACACTACGGTGATTTCCGGCATCACCCTGAGCGTGTACCAAAAGGCCACGATGGATGTAGTGCTGCGAGTGGGGCAGGTTAGGCAAACCGTCGAGGTTAAAGGGGGACCACCACTCGTCAACACGAGCAGCGCCAGCATTGGCACGCTTATTGGCGAGCGGGAAACTGTCGACCTCCCGCTCAACGCGCGCCGTACCAGTGAGCTGGCCCTTCTGGTTCCAGGCATAGTAAATACTTCGGGGAACTCACTAACTTCGGCTAATGGTAACGGTTCCGGCTTCAACCAGACCAGCTTCAGTGCGGTGGGCAGCACCTCGGCCAGCAATCTGGTTTTGATCGACGGAATGCTCAACCGAGCGCTCAACAACGGAGGATTTGCTTTAGATCTCGCTCCGGAGATGGTGGAGGAATTCAAAATCCAGAACAACGTTTACGACGCTGCATATGGCATCACCGCCGGCTCGGTGATGAACATGGTTACCCCCTCTGGCACGAACCGGCTTCACGGCTCCACCTGGGACTACTTACGGAACCAAAAGCTCGACGCGCGCAACTTTTTTGCCCTCAACGACGTCAATCCTTCTACCGGAGCGGAAATTCCGGGCTCGGCGCGGCCGGAATTTATCCGGAACCAATTTGGCTTTGCCGTGGGTGGCCCGATTCGGAAGGATAAGACCTTCATTTTTGGAAGCTATGAAGGATTGCGACTGGCTCAAGGCCAGACCGGGACCTCGGTCGTACCTACTGCGGATGAAAAGGCGGGGGATTTCAGTTCCTTCCTCACCGGACAAACGGTCAATCTTTGCGGCGGGGGTGGGCCGGCAAACCTTAACTTTGATTCGGGACAATTGTTCGAACCTGCGAGTGAATTTCAGCTCACATGCCCCCCCGGCAGCGACTTGGCGGGCTCTACAGTGCTCGCGGGGCAGCCCATCCCCGGGAATATGATTGTCAACATCGATCCTTTTGCACAGAGGGTTTTACCGGGTTTCCCGGCGCCGAATGCGCCCGGCATCGTTAATTTCATCAACCGGAAACCTTATCGCGAGCAGGACGACACCGTCGTGGTGCGCGTTGACGAAACCCTTTCTCCGAAAGATCAATTTTTCTTTCATTATCTGTTCGGCAATTCAAACATATTCTTTCCCGGAGATTTTGATCCTTTCAATAACTTTCAACACTACCGGGGTCAGAACGCCGTGTTGGGCTGGACTCATACCTTCTCGCCCACACTGCTCAGCGAAGCGAGAGTGGGGATTGCGAGGGGTTTTCAAGACAGAGAATGCGCAGAGTGCCCGCACCCACCAGGCACCCTGGCCGGCTATGGGATAGTAGGTGTCAGCGCTCCTACGCCTGAAACGGAGATAGTTCCTCGTGTCGAATTTAGCAACTTTGCCCAGGTGGGGGACGGCAGCTTTAACCCGGACATCCTCCCGGACATGCTCGAAAAGTACGAAGGGAGCCTCACCAAAATTCACGGCCGGCACACAATTGTCACCGGGGCTGACCTGAACTTTTATCAGCTCCTCGGATACCAAGACCCCGCCGAGCTGAACGGAGATATCCAATTCAACGGGCAGTACTCTTCGCTGGCAGATGAAATCCCAGACGTTGGGGCAATTTCCGACTTGGCTGACTTGGAGCTGGGTTCTACGTCCTACGGAGAGTATATGCGGAACGCGTTCAGCAGCCAATATATTGGGGGAGGATGGTTCAGTGTATTTGGCCAGGATAATTTCCGGGCGAGCGATAGTTTGAGCCTGGAGCTTGGCCTGAGGTGGGAGTACCGGAAGCAGCCTTACGACAAACATGATAAAATTGCGACGATCTTTCCGCTGAGCAACAGTTATGCGCCCGGAGATGCTCTTCTACTTACGGGACTCCCCGACGCTGCCAACGACGCCCTTTGCTCCGATCTGTATTACATCTCAGCGACAGGACAGTGCCTAGTGATGAGCTCGGCCCAAAGGAAGCAATATGGCCTGACAGGAGGAAAGCGCCGACAGGTTAGCTTCGGCGGCGGCTGGACCAGCTTTGCGCCGCGGTTGGGCATTTCATGGCGGCCCATACATTCCAATAAACTCGTAATCCACGCGGGGGCGGGCATATTCTATGATTTGCCTGAAACCAACCAGCTTGTCGCCTACAATAACAATAATCCTGTTTCCTCGCAGACGCTCATCTACAGTCCGCCTTTCGGGGAGGCTCCGCCGTTGACCAACGGCGCTCCAACCACCACCACGACGATGTTTGTTGCCGCTGCTGCCGGTGCAGGAGCGCCGCTCCGCTCGATCGGGGGACAGCTTCAGGCGTTGCCTTTCTACTTCACCCCCACAGTGTACCAGTGGAGTTTTGTCGTGGATTCGCAGTTTGCGCAGGATTGGGCGCTGGAGGTCGGGTATATAGGCAATCGAGGCGTCCACCTCAGCACCTACTATTCTCCAGGAAATCAGGCAAAGCCTGGACTGGGTGATATTGGTCCACGGCGGGTCTGGCCAGATTTCGGTCCTTACACATATAACGGATATGACGGCATCTCGAGGTATAACGCCCTGACGGCTAGACTGACTAGAAACTTCTCCCGGGGCTTTTCGATGCTTCTGTCTTATACCTATGCTAAGGAGATGGAGTTTAACGGAGGCGATTCATCCGAAGTCACGCTTTTACAAGATGCCAACCATCCTCTGGGAGACTACTCTGTCGGCGACATCGACGTGCCTCAGCAACTGGTGATTAGCCCCATCTGGCAATTACCTTTCGGAAGCGGGCGCCAGTTCCTCAACCGCAAAGGCTTGGTCAACGCTCTGACAGGCGGATGGGAATTCGCCGGAATTCTCACCTTCGGGAGTGGTCTCCCTTATACGGTGTACTCAGCTGACGATTTCTCTAACAGTGGTTCCGCTTCTCCGCGGCCGGACCGGACATGCAACGGTGCGGGTCCTCGAACTGTCGAACAATGGTTTAAGACGAGTTGTTTCACCACCGATGCCCTCGGAATAAGCCTGGCGAATGGGACACCCCGCTTCGGCAACTCCGGCCGCAATATCTTATTCGGTCCAGGCACCAACCGGTGGGACATTTCTTTCATTAAGCAAAATCAGATCAGCGAGCGCTTTTCACTTGAATTTCGAGCGGAGTTATTCAACTTGTTTAATCATCCCAACTTTGGCGTCCCCGCCTCAACAACGGACACCGGTGATTTCGGTCTGATCGAGTCGCAGGCGGGAACTCCGCGCGATATCCAGTTCGGCCTCAAGTTGAAATTCTAGGCGTCGTTGGGCGGCCCTGGGTTTTTTGATCCCGTAGTGTCCAAATACTGGATGCGACTGAAAACGCGAGAGGTTAGAGAATCGGTTCTGCCCGGATCTGCCGCATTTCATAGTCCACTCCGGGATGCTACGCTGTCACGATGCGTATCCCACTGGATCCGTTTCGGCTGCTGCTGATTTGGCTCGCCGACTGCTTGAACCCACACCTGCGCGACGTGATCAACTACCGGCAGGAAGAAAACCGCGTACGGCGCGAGCAACTCGGAAACACGCGGCTGGGGCTGAATGATGACCAGCGCCGGCGCGGGCTGCACGCAGGTGCAGGAGACCTACGACTACAACAATCGCCTGCAGCCGGTGCGTATCCAGCTCGGCACATCGTCCAATCCCGCCG
>QHZN01000389.1 GCA_003225365.1 Acidobacteriota bacterium | reverse complement strand
ATTCATTGAGAATTTCTGGGAAATCAGGAATCCCACACTTGGTGCTCCAACGAACAGTTACAAGGAAGAAATCTACCAGCGTATCGCTTTTGCCGGTGCGCGATTCGGCATTGGCTCCGGTACGGAAGGTTGGCGCACGGACCGTGGGCGCACCTACGTCACACTTGGCCCCCCTCAGCAGAAGGAGGTATTCCGGAATTCAGCCAATCTTTATCCCATCGAGATCTGGTTTTACGGCAACACGAACCCCTCTCTGCCGCCTTTTTTTTACGTCATGTTTTACCAGCGCGAGGGCAGCGGAGATTACCGCTTCTATAGTCCATATACCGACGGCCCCGACAAGCTGGTTACGGGCGTCGAGGCCATCAATTCGCGTCTGGCCGCGCTGAGGATGATCCGAGACTCCGCTGGGGCGGAAGTGGCGCGGGTTTCGTTGAGTCTCTTGCCTGACGAGCCCGTGGATGAGACCACGAGAATCGTAGGATTAGAATCTGACATCCTCCTGAACAACATCAAGAATCTCGCCAATTTGCCGTCCAACCGCGATGAGATTAACCGACGAAGAACAATGCGAGAGAATGTCACTTCGCGGCTTCTTCTTGAAGGCCGCAATCTTGACATTGTCACGTTTCCGGCGCGCGATTCTCGTGGATTGACCAGGCTCGACTATGCGCTGCATTTGCACAGCCCCAGCGATTTGAGCCTAACCGAGGAAAACGGCGGAAATTATCGGTACTCCGTCGAGGTCCGCGTGCGCGTTTTTGGGGCGGACAACAAGCTCATTTTTACGCAGCAAAAATCTGTTACGGATTCCTTCACCAAGAAACGCTTCGATACGATCAAGGACAAAGTGTTTGGCTACGAAGGAGCATTGCCCCTGCCGCCCGGCAAGTACCGCCTCGATTTTCAGTTCACGGATTGGTCCAAGAAAACGGCCTATCACGCTGCACGCGAAGTAGTAGTTCCGGCGCCCGTGAAGGATGGACTCGTTGTGCCAAGTGTGCTGCCATTTCTGTCGGCGGAAAACGCGGATCCCGGCCTCGCCGATCTGATGCCTTTCACCGTGGGGGGCGTGAAGTTCACTCCGACGCCGAATGGCAACCCGACGATGGGCCCGGGCACCAACCTCCAAGTCGTATATCAGATTTGGGCGCCTCCAAGGGACCCGCGCGAAAATGTAGGGAAGAAACTGGAAGTGGAGTATGCCTTCGGCAGGCCAGCTGCATCCGGCAGCGCCACCAAACTTAGAGATGAACTTGGGATGGATCAATTTGATGCCGTGGGTTCGCTGGTGACCGGAAAGAAACTGTCGCTCGAGCAGCAATCCAGCGGCAATTATGTGTTGACCGTTTCGGTGAACAACCCTGAGACCAAACAGGGAGGATTCGGAACGATGAGCTTTAGGATTCTGGACGGTCCTTTCTTGCCGGAGGCTTGGGACGTGCTCGAGCCGGGTATCGCTCGAGATGCGGAGAAGGGGGTCCTCGACCAGCAACGGGGTCTCTGCTATTGGGCGCTCGGGCAGTTGGAGGAGGCGCGCCTTTGGTTCCGTCGCGCGCTACAGCTCGATCACTCCAACGATGCTGCGCGGGCAAGGCTGGTGGACGCGTACTTCTCAAAGAAAGACTATGCTGCCGTAGTTAGTCTCTATTCCGACGCCGGGGTAACGGAAGGGACGGACTCCGGGACACTCCTCCGCATTGCGACAAGTCTGGAGAAGAGAGGAAGCACCCCACAAGCCATCTCTGTTATCGAGAATGCCCTGCCATCGCGCCCTGAGGAGGGTCCCCTCTATCTGGCTTTGGCGCAATACTACATTGAAGTCGGGAATGCCCGGAAGGCGGCAGAGCTAACTCAGAAAGGTAAATCGTTCTTGGCCACCGACTCGATGAAGCATTGACCGTTTGAGGTCTTGCCCAATGCTGGTTCCTCAATCGGTCCTCAAAATCCAGATTCTTGCATAATCCTCCAAGAATCAGTACGAAGGCATGTCTAGACAGGGCCTAGTTCTTTCTACACAGTTTGTATATTTCTCAATCTAAACATCTTAGCTTTGTATGATTTCTCTTAAACTTTGGTAGGTTTTATGCAGAGCTTGTGAGAGGATTTGTCCGATTTACGGGGAGCAGGGGGAGCTTCCCGTTGGCATCCAAGTTCCGTTTGCAAGTAATCTCAAACTCTCATATTTGTGAAGCAGTGAAAGGAGTTCGAGCTTATGAAGAATAAGTGGCTGGCGATCATTTTGGTGCTCGAATTGTGTGGGCTCTGCTCGTTCTCGGCCAGGGCCCAGGTGCAAAAGCAGGGATTTAGGGCCTCGGAAGTAAAGGGTGTCGAGGTCCTGATCAATAAAACTACGAGCATCGAAGTAGACCTCCAGACTGGTGAAGTAACGCAGGTCGTTGAGGTCAGTGCCGCGAACCTGACCGTGGACACTTCCTCGTCTTCGCTCAACGCGGATTTCGCAGACACCTTCTACCAGAACATTCCGGTGCAAAGGAACGTATCGAGCCTGTTTTACCTGAGCCCGGGCGCTGTTTCGGGGCTTGGCACAGGGAGTGCCAACCCCTCCATTTCGGGCTCGTCCGGTTTGGAGAACCTTTACGTGGCCGATGGCGTCTCGATTAACGACCCGGCCTTCGGCGGTCTGGGAGTGTGGTCCCGTGAGTACGGCGCTCTCGGTTCGGGCATCAACCTTTCCTTCGTAAAAGAGGTTCAGGTAAAGTCCGGTGGCTTTGAGGCGCAATATGGCCACGCCAGCGGTGGAATCGTGCAAATTGTGACCAAGTCGGGCGGAACCGAAACGCATGGACAGATCGGCGCTTACTTCCATCCGCGCGCATGGCAAACGACGCCCCTTAATGCGGATGACTTCAATCCGCTGAACAAGCTCGGCCGTCATTTGAGCGACAGCACTTACGAAGCTGACTTCGAATTGGGCGGCTACGTGCCCGGTCTGAAGAACCATCTCTTCTACTTTGGTACCTTCAACCCCAGCTTTGCTCAAGACTACGAAGCTCCTGTGGTGGGCTCCGGGCTGTTTAATATACTTAAGGGTGAGGCGGATCGGCGGACGAACTCGTATGATTACGCGGGAAAGCTGACCTTCAAGCTCAACGACAAGCACATGGTCGAATCGTCAGTATTCGGTGACCCCAATTGGACAAACCATGTGCCGTGGCGGACGTTGAACACGGGCAACACCACATCGTTCTCGAAATGGGACTACGGCACTCGGAACTGGGCGACGCGCTACAACGGCACGCTGAGCTCAACCTGGCTGGTGGATGCCGGGTTCACCTGGGCCTGGAACCACTTCAAGGAGACGGCGCAAGACATCTACCAGGTGTTTGACACGACACAATCCGCGGGCCTTTGTCCATCTCCAAACGATTGCCAAACGGGCTCATTCAACGCTCAAGGTCTCGGCTTTAACGAGCCATACGACTCCAACAGTAAGGGTATTTTCGGCGATACCTCGAAGACCTTCCACTTCCTCGGCAGTCAACACACAATCACTTGGGGATACAACTGGCAGAACCAGAGCTACGACGACATTACGGTAAACACCGGGCCAAGATTCCCAATTCCCGCCACGAATGCCGATGGCAATTCCTATGGCTTGCCGACGAGTTTCCCGGTTGCGGGACAGTTGACCGACGCGTCATTCCAATTAGAACTCGCCTCGGATGTGGTACCCACAGGCTCACCTGACTGCACCCTATGTCCGTTCATGAATGTGCCGGGCT
>QHZN01000260.1 GCA_003225365.1 Acidobacteriota bacterium | reverse complement strand
TATACTATTTGGACCTTTCGTTCTTTTCGTTTTTACGCTCGTTCCACTGAGCTTGGCAATCCATATCCTGCTGCAACAGAGGCATTTGCGGGAGCGCTCCTGAAAAGTCCGAGAAACCGGCCGGGCGATCTCAAAATCATTTTTCTTGACAGGGGGCGGGGGAGTGGACTAGACTATGCGTTCTGATAGCGATGGTTAAGGTATCCATCTCGGTCGAAAGCAGGGGCGTCGCGCGGATGTGTTGTTGTTGTGCGTCCGTCAGCGCCGCCGTCCTCGTCGAGATGAACAGCCTGTAATCAGTCGAAGAAAAATTCATCACACGAGACGCCCGCTGACGGTAAAAGCCGTCGCGGGCGTTTTTGTTTTTGGGCCCGATTAATAGCCCAGGCCGAGCGCCAACAATCTGAACGGAAGGAAGACCGACGTGATCCGACCGCATGGAGGAAAACTCGTCAACCGGCTCGCCACGGGCGAGAAGGCAGTAGAGCTCGAAGCCGAAGCCGCGCGCCTTCCCGCCGTCCCGCTGGACGCCTTTGAAATGTCCGATCTCGAGATGCTGGCTATCGGCGCGTTCAGCCCCCTCGAAGGCTTTATGACGGGCGCTGATTTCGAAGCGGTGGTTCGCGAGAAGCGGTTGGCGAACGGATTGCCGTGGACCCTTCCGGTCACGCTGGCGGTCTCGAGCGACCGGGCCGCCATGCTCTCGCAGGGCTCGCGTGCCGCTCTGGCCGATGGCGAGGGCCGGCGTCTGGGCGTCCTCACCATCGAAGATATTTTCCGCTGGGACCGCCAAGAAGAAGCCCGACACATTTTCAAAACCACTGAGGCGGCCCATCCCGGAGTGCAATACGTATATTCGCGGGGCGAAGTTTATCTTGGCGGGCCCATCGAGCTTTTCCACCGGCCCTCCGGCCGCTTCTCCGAATATCGTCTGGAACCGGCGGACACGCGGAGGATTTTCGAGGAGCGCGGCTGGAAAACCGTGGTGGGCTTCCAGACGCGCAACCCCGTGCATCGCGCGCACGAGTACATCCAGAAGACAGCGCTCGAAACCGTGGATGGGCTGCTGCTCCACCCCATCGCCGGGGAGACGAAATCTGACGACGTGAGCCTCGAAGTCCGGTTGCGCTGCTACGAAGCGCTGCTCGAAAACTACTATCCGAAGGATCGGGTGGTGTTGGCGCTCAATCCCGCCTCGATGCGCTATGCCGGGCCGCGCGAGGCCATCTTCCATGCGCTGGTCCGGAAGAATTTCGGCTGCACGCATTTCATCGTCGGGCGCGACCACGCCGGGGTCGGCGGCTATTACGGCCCCTACGACGCGCAGAAAATCTTCGAGGAATTCGATGCCGCCGAACTCGGCATCACACCGCTTTTCTTCGAGCATACATTCTATTGTCGCGCTTGCGAGGGCATTGCCTCTCCCAAAACGTGCGGGCACGACAAGGATTCCAGAATCATCCTGAGCGGCACCCAGGTGCGCAACCTCCTCCGAGAGGGAGGCCAGTTGCCCCGCGAATTCACCCGGCCGGAAGTCGCGGCCATTTTGCAGCAAGCGTTCGAACCACAGGAGGCCTGATGCTGGTCATACTCATCGCATTCCTGGCCGGAGTTCTGATTGGCCTCACGGGGACGGGGGCCGGCGCAGTCTTGACCCCGTTGTTGTTGCTGGTGACGCCCTTCGGTGCCGCAACCGTGATCGGGACCGACCTCCTAAGCGGCGCGGCGGCCAAGCTGGTGGGAGTTTGGGAGCACCGGAAACTGGGGCAGGTCAATTGGAAACTCGCCGCATGGCTTCTCGGCGGGAGCCTGCCGGGAACGCTCGCCGGAATCCTCGTGCTCCACACGTTTGAAGTGCGAATGTCGCCCTACCACCTGGACCGCCTCTTGCGAATTCTCCTGGGAGTGACCTTGTTCGGAGTGTCGTTGTTTCTCCCCTTCTTGCGCAAACGACAGCTCCGCATTTCCGCCGCCGAAGGCCCAGAGCCCCGTCGAAGGGATGATGCGCACCCGAGCAGGCACACGAACCGGCTGAAGCTGGGCGCGGCGGGCGCGGTCGTCGGATTCCTGGTTGCAATGACTTCGGTGGGCAGCGGAAGCCTGATGATGATCGCTCTGCTGGTGCTGGTTCCCCTGCCGCTCGCAAGCCTGGTGGGGACCGACATTCTTTTCGGCTTGGTCACGACGGCGCTTGCGGGATCACTCCACTTCGCCATGGGGCACATTGACCCCAAGCTTTTCTTCCTGGTCGCGGCCGGCGAGGTGCCCGGGGTCGTGCTGGGAAGCCGCTTGACCCGCCGTATTCCGGAACGGTATTTCACCTGGGCTTTCAGTGCTCTCTATTTCTCTCTTGGGGCGCAGTTGCTCATCAGGTAGCCGCCCCGGAGCAATTTCCACAGAATAGGCAGGTCTAGACGATGCCTCTCGAAACCACCGATATCACCGAGCTCGCGGAAGCGTGCGCGGCAAAACATCCGCAGGAGATTTTGAAGCTGGCGTTCGAGGTTTATTCCCCGAACGTCGCTCTGAGCTTCAGCGGCGCAGAAGACGTGGCCCTCGTTGATATGGCGTCGAAAATCGGGAGGCGGTTCCGTGTCTTCACGCTCGACACGGGCCGGCTCCACGCGGAAACCCACCAGTTCCTCGAGAAGGTTCGAGAGCGCTACGGAATTCCCATCGAAGTATACTTTCCCCGGCCGGAAGCAGTCGAAAAGCTGGTGCGCGAGAAGGGCCTCTTCTCTTTCTATCGCGACGGCCACAAGGAGTGCTGCGATATCCGTAAGGTCGAGCCGTTGAAGCGGGCACTGGCGACGCTCGGCGCCTGGGTAACGGGCCAGCGGCGCGACCAGAGCCCGGGGACACGCGCCGCGGTGCCGGTGGTCCAGCTTGACCCGACGTTCTCGCTTCCGGGCCGCGAGCTCGTCAAGTTCAACCCGCTCGCCAACTGGACTTCCGCACAGGTCTGGGATTACATCCGGCTAAACCAGGTCCCCTACAACCCCCTCCACGAACGCGGATTTGTTTCCATTGGCTGCGAGCCCTGCACACGGGCCATTTTGCCGGGGGAGCATGAACGCGCAGGCCGTTGGTGGTGGGAAGACGCGACCAAGAAGGAATGCGGCTTGCACGCGGGGAATCACGAAGCAACGCGGTCCTAAAGCGAGCCCTGGGAGGGCGGATTTGAAGTCGCACGGCGCTCTGGGATCTTAAACAGGATTCTCGCCCATGCTCGGTGTGAGTTGAAGGGTTGAAGCTCGCCAGGGGCAAAATCTCATCGCGCCTTCATTGACGGCCACCCGGTCAGGTTCAAGGGCCTCCGCCAGCAAACAAGGGGACTAGTGACACCCTACATCCTTTCAGCCTGTTCAATCATACCTTCCAGATTCCTTATCACCCCTTCCCGCAAGGTTTTCGTGTTGCGCCACTTCGGACTTGAGGTCTTGCCAAAGCGTTCCCCCAAAGATTCCCACCGGGCAAGGTCTGCTTTCGCTCGTTCGAGTTCACCGCGCAACGCGCGGAGATGCTGAGCCTTCAATTTCTGACCGCCATCCATGCGTTTGGTACTCCTCCCGGCCGAGGCAAATTCGGGTCAGGAATTTGTCGTGGGTCCGCTAATTTGAAAGCCTCAATAGCCCAAGGCACACAGACCCGTGCCATGGCTAGCCACTTCTCGGGGAGCATGGTTCACGTTTACACCGTGAAACCGGATCCCCCCTCGAGGCCTTTGAGTCAGTGTGTCGAGAGGGCTGAAGCCAAGGGCAAGGCAGGCACGGCCCGCATGGCGTTTTGGGTTCGCAGCCGCAGGTCGCGATAAATGCGCCCGGCAATTTCCGCGGAATGAGGCCCGTTTGTGGGGCGGCCGCCGCGCAGCAGCACGACCACGACGTAACGCGGTTTTTCCTCGTCCGCGTAGGAGACGAACCACCCCAGCCGAGCCCCGTCTTCGCTGCACGTGCCGGTTTTTCCGAAGATCTGCTCCGCGGGGTCGTAAGCCTGCCGCGCCGTGCCATAAATCACCGCCGCCGCCAAGCCTTGCTTGAGGTAAGGAAAGTATTCTTCGAACCCTTCGAGTTTCCGCCGGACTTTGGGCTGAAACTCAGCTGCGGCCTCGGGCGTGCGCGGGTATTGGAGATAGTATAGCGTCCCGCCATTCGCGAACGCCGAAGCCACTGCCGCCATTTGCAGCATGGTGGCGCTGATATTTTGCCCGTAGCTCGTTAGATAACCAATGGGCCCGCCCGGCTGGTCGGTCGGGAAATGACCCGCCTCCTCTTCCGGAATATTCCATCCCGCCTTTTCACCCAGGCCGAATTCGTGCGCATACGCGTATACGCGGTCGAACCCGAGCATTTCGCCGACTTTGGCGAAGAAGATATTGTTCGAGTGAGCCAAGGCTTCCGTCAAGTTGATTTGGGAGTGCCGGGCGACCCGGAGAAATGTGTCGGAGGTAATCAGGCCCTCTTTCAAGGCGCCGAAAGCCACGATGGGCTTGAAGGTCGAGCAGGGCGTGAAAGCCCGAGAAAGTGCCTGCTTCTGGTTAACGACCGTGAGGATGCGCCCGGTGGTTGGATCCACGACCATGACGGCGCCGTTCCACCGCCCCAGACCTTCGAGGGCGGCGGCGCGGACCAACGGGTCCTCGCCGGTGGGATCATCGTCGGCGGCGGGGTTGTCGAACGAACTCACCCTCCACGGATTATACCGGCGTCGACGGCGCGTCCGGTGCGGACTGGCAGTCCGCAACTGCGCCTTCCGATGCGCTCTTGCCGCGGATTTCTTCGTGGGGGCGTGTTTCCGCGCGGTATGGACCTGCTGACCGGCTCCCAAGCTCCCGCCTGAGAACAAAACCAGCGTGGCAACGAGGGGAAGAAGTTTTTTGAGCGCCAAGTGGGTCCCAACCTCCCTTTGCGTATATTCCCCGCCCTCGCACGCCTGCCCGCACCCTACGACTCACCGCTCGTGGCGTTGAGCCCTTCGACTTCGCTCAGGGCCGTGAGCTTGTCGAACGGCGAGGTCGCAGGGCAAGCAGGCCCTGGCGCTGGCTCATGGAGCGCGGGTTCCCTCTGAATTTCACCTTGCCGGGCGGATAAGCTACTTCTTGGCCTTGGCGGAGGCGACGGCTTCCGCCGCTTCGGCCGGAACTGACAAATTGAGTGCCTTTCGGGCCGCGACTTCCAACTTTTTGCGAACGTCCAGATTGTCGCGAAGGAATTGTCGGGCGTTTTCACGACCCTGGCCGATGCGCTCGCCGCCAAACGAGAACCAAGTCCCGCTCTTTTCGAGGATGCCCCGCTCGGCGGCCACGTCAATCAGGTCGCCCTCCTTCGAGATCCCCTCTCCGTATAAGATATCAAATTCCGCCTCGCGAAAGGGAGCGGCAATTTTGTTTTTGACAATCTTGACTTTGGTCCGGGCGCCGATGACGCGGTCGCCGTCTTTGATAGCCGCGATGCGCCGGATGTCCACGCGCACCGAGGAGTAGAATTTCAGCGCCCGACCGCCGGTCGTGGTTTCGGGGTTCCCAAACATCACGCCGATTTTTTCCCGGATCTGGTTGATGAAGATAAGGCAAGTCTTGGACTTCGCGATGATGGCGGTAAGCTTGCGCATCGCCTGGGACATCAGCCGGGCTTGCAGACCGGGCAGCGAGTCGCCCATGTCGCCGTCGAGCTCGGCCTTGGGGACGAGCGCTGCGACCGAGTCCACCACCAACACGTCCACAGCATTCGAACCCACCAGGGTCCCCACAATTTCCAGGGCCTGCTCGCCGTAGTCGGGCTGCGAGACCAGCAGGTTGTCCGTGTCCACGCCGAGCCTCCTGGCGTATGCGGCGTCGAGAGCGTGCTCGGCATCCACATAGGCCGCCATGCCGCCACGCTTTTGCGCTTCGGCTACGACGTGCAGGGCAATGGTGGTCTTCCCGCTCGCTTCGGGGCCAAACACTTCCACCACGCGGCCGCGCGGAAAGCCCCCCACACCGAGCGCCGCGTCGAATGAAATGGCCCCGGTTGGAATCACCTCCACCGGCACCAGCGGATCCTTGGTCCCCAGGCGCATGATCGCGCCCTTGTAGAACCGCTTCTCAATCTGGCTCACTGCCAAGTCAATCGCTTTACTGCGCTCGGTGGCGGTTTGTTCGGGCATGGAGACGTCCTTTCTAGCCGCTTATATTAGCATTAGCAGGCACTGGCGCAAGCCCAGCGTAAAAGGCTCCTGTGCTAAGTCGCCTCGCTTTTATTATCCCGTCCACTCCCCTGTCTGAACCGAAAATCGTCAGACCCAACAAATATTTTGTTGATTCTAAGGCACTTATTGGCTTCGTTTTGCACTTTTTGTGTTTGTCCTGGAGTCCTCCCGCCGCATTGTTGAAGCCCGATCCTTCTCTATGCTGCCAAATCTATACCATTTTTAGTAAACAATTTCAAGCAGCTCTTCGCGGGGCTCATTGGGGCATCTGC
The DNA here is from genome assembly GCA_003225365.1 of Acidobacteriota bacterium. GTDB lineage: Bacteria > Acidobacteriota > Terriglobia > UBA7540 > UBA7540 > Gp13-AA74. The sequence goes on along the minus strand of QHZN01000260.1, from coordinate 1,095 downwards.
CGCGCAGGAGCCCCCGCGCTCCCTCTTTGGCGGGCTGTCGCCACAAGAGTTCGCCGTGTTGCCCATACCGGTGCCATTAAGCCCCAACGGATAGATTTTTTCAGCCGTCGGCCAAGGAAATGCGGCGCCATATAGGAGGTTGATGAAAAATTGTCTTACGTTGTCATTCTGAGCGAAGCGAAGAATCTATGTTGTTGATTTTAAGGCAGTGCGAGATGCTTCGCGGAGTCTACCCTGAGTGTGGAATGAAAGGGATTCTTCGCTGCGCTCAGAATGACAAGCGAAGAGCCTGCCCTGAGTAGAGCGAAGGGGCTCAGCATGACATTTCGGCGGGTTTTTCATCAGCCTGATAGGAGTCTCAGGTGTACACTGATATCGGGGGCTTGAGCCCGGGATTGGCGCCCCGGGTCGCGGCAAGGGGAGAAGATTCTCACGACGATTTAGCTTGAACCCCTCGCGGCGATGCCGACCGTCAAGGACATTCCGGGGCCTTACCGGCTATTTTTCTATAGCTTCGACTGTAACGAGCTGATGCACGTACATGTTCAACGCGAGAGGATGAATTGTAAGTTCTGGCTCGAACCCGTCGAGCTCGCGAAAAACACAGGGTTCATGCCGCACGAACTAAATCGGGTTCGCGAACTGATCGAGTCGAACCTCCGCAGGATTAGAGAGGCGTGGCATGAGCATTGCGATTAGAGCCGAACCTCGCGTCAAAAACGTACGGGTGACTGACGAGGCGATCGTCGCCGACCTCGTCGATGGGCGGACTATCAGCGTGCCGCTCGCTTGGTCTTGGCGGCTGATGGAAGCCGCACCCGAGCAGCGGGCGAACTGGGAGATTATCGGTGACGGCGAGGGCATCCGTTGGCCTGAGATTGATGAGGACATCAGCATCGAGGGCATGCTGCGCGGGGTCCCCGCTCGCCGACCGAAGAAAACCCCCCGCTGAGTCCTCCACATCGAAAGTGCGGATACGCAGAGGAATACCTGTTCAACCGCCGGGAGTGTGGCTTGCCAGGGTATAATCTTCCGCTAGATGTCAATACGAACGATTCACGAGCTTCCGAGCGAGCTACCGCACGCACATCTCTA
>QHZN01000395.1 GCA_003225365.1 Acidobacteriota bacterium | reverse complement strand
CCCTTGGGTCAGATGCCAGCGCTCTCCGTCGAATTCAATTTCACCGTGCCGCTTCAGATATTGCTGTGCGTTCCGAACGTAGTGTTTCCATTTCTTGCCGAAATGCACGTCACCGATAATGCGGTCCACAAATCAGGAACTGTTGAACCCTGGAGGATCAAGCTAGAATACCCCGCTACGCGCGCGCAAACAACTACCCACCCGCCGCTTCGTTTGCTACCCTATCAGGGCCGAAAATCGCGGGGGCGCCCGTCAGCCGACGGGTAGAGGCCGGCTTCAGCCGGGCAAGGCTTCGAATCTATAGTGTCGGTCCCGCAGGCGCGGGACCGCGGATACATCAAGTGCCGCCCTGAAGGGCGCCGCTACTTCAAGGAGAACTTTAAATGCGATTCGAGAAAACCATTCTCATGGGGCTTTTGCTTTGTGGCCTTACCTTGGCGATGTCGGCCGAAGCGGGGCCGGGCGCGTCGTCCGGTTTGGAGCTCGCCGACTTGGACCGCGGCGCGAACGCCTGCGTGGACTTCTATCATTTCGCCGACGGAGGGTGGCTGGCCAAGAATCCGATCCCGCCAGCGTACCCGAGTTGGGGCACCTTCAACGAGCTTCAGAACCGAAACCAGGAGAACCTGAGAAAAATCCTGGAATCGGCGACTCGCCCCGGTCCAATGGGGGCAAGCGCCCATGCGCCCGGAGGCAGCGAGGAACAAAAGATCGGCGACTTTTACGTGAGCTGCATGGATGAAAGTCAGGTCGAGGCGGAAGGCGCCCGGCCGCTCGAGCCCGAGTTCAAACGCATCGAAGCGGTCCACGACATCCCGAGCCTGGAGGACGAAGTTGCGCGCCTCCACACCCAAGGCGTAAACGCCCTGTTCCGTTTCCACTCAATCCAGGACAAGAAAAACAGCACGCAGGTGATCGGGGGAGCGACACAGGCGGGTCTCGGCATGCCTGACCGCGATTACTACACCAAGACCGATGAGAAATCGAAAACCCTGCGCGAAAAGTAATAAAATGGACCTCGCCAAGCTTCAGGCGCTTACCCCAAACTTTTCCTGGGAGCGATTTTTCCACGAAGTCGGCTTCCCGGAAATTTCCACGGTGGACGTGGGGCAGCCCGATTTCTTGGCGGAGGTCAACCGTGAGCTGGCGTCCGTCCCGCTCGACGATTGGAAAACCTATCTGCGCTGGCATCTGGTGGACGACGCGGCCCCGAGCCTCTCCTCGAAATTCGTTCAAGAGAACTTTGAGTTCAAAGGCCGAACGCTTCAGGGGACCAAGGAAATTTTGCCGCGCTGGAAGCGTTGCGTGGCGGCTACGGACCGGCAGTTGGGGTTTGCGCTGGGCAAGATTTACGTCGAGCAATACTTCCCTCCCGAAGCCAAGGCGCGCGCAGACCAGATGGTCCACAACCTGATTGCCGCGCTGCACGACGACCTTTCGACCCTTCCCTGGATGGGCCCGGAGACGCGCAAGGCGGCTCTCGCCAAGCTCGACGCCTTCACGCCCAAGATCGGCTACCCGGATAAGTGGCGGGACTATTCCGCCTTCAAGGTGGACCGCGGGCCCTACGTCCTGAACGCCCTGCGTGGCGACCAGTTCGAGTTCAACCGCGACCTGAAAAAGATTGGCAAGCCGGTGGACCGCACGGAATGGGGGATGACGCCGCCCACCGTCAACGCCTACTACAACGCGGAAAAAAACGAAATCGTTTTCCCCGCCGGCATCCTCCAGCCGCCCTTCTTTAACGCCCAGGCCGACGATGCGTTGAATTATGGCGGCATCGGCGCGGTCATTGGCCATGAAATGACCCACGGCTTCGACGACGAAGGGCGCAAATTCGACGCCCAGGGGAACCTCAAGAACTGGTGGACGCCGGAAGATTTGAAGAACTTCAACCAACGCGCCGCTTGCGTCGAAAAGCAATTCGACGGCTACGTCGTCGAGGGCGACATCCATGAGAATGGCAAGCTGGTGCTTGGGGAAAGCATCGCCGACCTGGGCGGGCTGACGATCGCTTACAAGGCCTTCGAGAAATCCCTGGAAGGCAAATCGCGCCCCGGCTCGATTGACGGTTTCACTCCCGAGCAGCGGCTTTTCCTCTCCTGGGCGAGGGTCTGGGCCGCGAACGACCGCCCCGAGTTCGAGCGACTCATGGTCAACTTGAACCCCCACGCGCTCGACCGCTTCCGGGCGATCGCGGCGCCCTCCAACATGCCCGCCTTCGCCAAAGCCTTCGATTGCAAGCATGGCGATGCGATGGTCCGGCCCGATGACCAAACGTGCGAAATATGGTGACTCTCAAATTTAAAGCGATGTCTGAAGGTGAAGTCCGATTTTAGAAGTGGAGTGGGATTTTAGAGTTTGACTTTAAGTCTGGTCGCCGCGCCGACGAGAGGGCAAGTGTTCAGTGTGAGCACGATGGGTCAAGGAAGCTCCTAGGAACCACCCCTCCGCCAGTTGCGCACACCCCACCTGCGGGCAAACTCTCCCTCGGCCGGTGCGAGGCTGGAGTCGCGGGCTTTGCTCGTTCTCTTTCGGGAAGTAGGGGCGGAGGGCCTAGCAGCCCTCCGCCGCAGCCGTCAAGCCGGACTTATTGCGCCGGCGCTTCTCCAACCGATTCGACGGTAATGGTACCCTCGTTCAATGTACCTTTGACTGTCACAGATTTCCCAGCAAAGTCCTTGAACTTGTCTTGCGCGTCAAGTTGATAGATTTTGCCGCTGGAAACCAGGACATACTTCGCCCCGCCTTGAACGCACTTGGCCACACAAGTTGCAGCTTCGTCGTTAGCGGCCGAGTGTTTTGCGCCACAGTGGTCGTCGCTGACGATTCCGGTAAACGTCTGAGCGTCTGCGAAAGTCAGCACCGCGAAGGCTTCTGCGGTCAGCACAGCAAGTGAAAGCTTCTTCAACATAGAAACTCCTCCTCAAGCTCGAGCTGTTTGGGCCTTTCAAGTCCCCGGAAATACACCCTGGCCTTGATCAAGCCCTCACCCCCTTGCAATAAGCAATCCATTCCAGAAGTCAAATTCGAAGTGCCGTAAAATCAGTCACTTCCAAATTTTGGAAACAGGCCGGTTAGGGAAATTTTTACACCCCGGAAGAAAAATTTTTTGAGGGGAGTTGGTTATTTGGCAAAGAGCACCTGTTGGATGGCAATGGCTGCCTGCGCAGGCAGGTCCCTCGACCGGCCGGGACGGGTCGCAATCCCGCCCGACTGATGTCGTGCGTTTCGGGCCGCTCCGGCTCACTGATTCACGAACGCTGGATTGGCTCGCAGACGACACGAGGAAACCTCTGCTAGCGGTCTTACCTCTTGAGGCCGCAAAGCTGTCCGTATTGACTTTCGATAGAAGAA
>QHZN01000259.1 GCA_003225365.1 Acidobacteriota bacterium | reverse complement strand
TCCTGCCCCAAGATGATGTTAAACGGGGCGCCGGAATTGGCAATGGCGAGCGGACTGAGGTTGAATCCGTAGGGCAAGCCAAAGGAACCTCCCACGAAGAGCCGGTGGCGAATATCGAAGGCCGCCCGGCCGTAGTCCGCGCGGAGGTCGTAGGGATTCATCGGAAAACTGTTGGGGCCGCCTGTGTTGCTATCCGCGAAGCTGAGTGTGTAGTAGCCAAAGACCGAGACCTTTCGACCCATGCGCATGTTGAAGTTGGTGATGATCTGGTTCTGATTGAACAGGCCGTCGGATTCGTATTGGAAAATGTTCCCCGCATCACCGAACGGGCGGAGGCCGCTCGTCGGGTCGGTGGGATCGAATGTCCCTGGCACCGGCGTGTTGATGTTACGCGTCAGAAGTTGATGGACTCCATGTGAATTGACATAGGTGACGGAGGCAGTAATATGCGGCGCGATCTGCTGCTCCACTCCCACGGCTTCCTGGATCGTGTAAGGCGCGCGCAAAGCCCGATCAATCTGATATCGGGTGGGAGCTGCCCGGCCGCAGGTGAGTGTGCGGAGCGCGCTCACGGGAGGAATGTTGGGAAAAAAGCATGGCGAGAACACCACGAACGCCTGCTCGTTCGAGCCGTTCAGCCGCTCCGCCTGGAGCACCTCGGCTGCCTGAAAACGGTCGTAGAAAACCCCCACTCCGGCGCGCAAGACAGTGCGGGGATTCCGGCCGCCCCCAAGGCCCCAGGCCAGCCCCACGCGCGGTGCAAAGTCGGCGCGGTCTTGGATGTAATTTTGAGTTTCGAACCGCAGACCCAGGCTGAGTGAAAAATTGGGACGCGCCCGCCACTGGTCTTCGGCATAAAGCCCCAGGTCGAGGAGATTCAGTTTCGCAATGGGATTCCCGGCCGTAATCGAAAACTGACTTGCACTCGTCTGGCAGGGGGTCTGCCCTGCACATGCCTGGAGGGTTTGCTGAGCGGCTTGGTACTGGGCGATCGCAGTAAGCGTCGACGTGCCGGCGAACGTAAACGTGCCGTTGTAGCCCTTGGTCGCGTTGTTGGTCTCGTTTCCATCCCGCAGGCGGCCACCAAAAACCAACGCGTGCTTGCCGAAGGCTATCGAAGTCAAATTCTGCAGTTCGTAGTTGTTCTGGGTATCCAAATTCCGCCCAAGGCTGTTGCCACCGCCGGAGAAGGCCCCCAACACGACCACTGCCGGCAGCGAAGTGCCCGAAGTATCGTCTTCGGTACCGTATTTGTATTGGAACTTTGTTTGGTTGACAGTCCTCAAACTTATCATCTGCGTATCGCTGACCTCAATTACATGCTCCGTACGGCGGGTGTTGTAGCCCTGCGAAGGGAGAGCAAACTCTCCGATGCCGAGGTTGTACTTGCTTTGTTGCCAGAACTGGTAGCCAACGGACATGACGTTGTTCGAACTTAACTGAAAATCGCCTCGCGGTCCAAGATACGTCCGATTTTGCGGCTCGAGCTTCGCTTGGCGGAATGGAACCTGGGCAAGAGTCGGATCGAGGACGATGGCGTTGACGATGGACGTGTTCTGCATGTCCCGCCGGAAGCCGTAAAGGAAGAAAGAAGCCTTCTTGCCTAGCGGGCCGCCGACGCTGGCCTCGGCGTACCCCATATGGTACGGAGGCTGGTTCGCCACGAAGGGATTGCGCGAATTGAAAGTCGAATCGCTGCCGTCGGCGAAGAGGGCGCCATGGAACTTCGAGCTACCGGGTCTGGTGGTGATTTCGATGCGCCCGTAGCCCAGCTTGTCGTATTCCGCCGAGAAGGGGTTCTGATTGGCGCGGACCTCGAGGATGTCGGACTTCGGGGGGAGCTGCCCGCCGGTGAAGCCGTCTATGTAAATTTGCCCTCCATTCGGCCCGGCCGCCGGCCCTGCCAGCGCCTGCAACTCCGCCTGCAAATCCTCCGGATCATCCGAAAACGCCTCGAGATCTTTTCCCTTGACCACGACCGCGGAGGCGTTGTTTTCCGGGGAGAGGCTCAAGCGAGTGGTGGTATCGTTTACGGTGACTTCCTGCTTTTCCATCGCCACCTGGAGCTGGGCGTCCACGATTTGAGGTTTGCCCGGTTCCAGCACGACCCCGGGCTTTTCGAAATCCACGAAACCCTTCGCCTCAACTCGCTCCGTATAGGTGCCGGCCGGCAGGCTCTGGAATACGTACTGCCCCTGCTCATTCGTCTGCACTTGTTTTGTCGCGCCATTGGAGTCTGTCAGCGTCACTGTAGCGGCAGGAATCGCCGCTCCCGAGGGGTCCGTAATTTGACCGCGCAGAGCGCTTTCGCGCAATTGGGCGAAGGCTACCGATGAAAAGAGAATCAACACCGGAATTCCTCCCAGTGCGCGTAACAGGTACTTCCTTAACATTCTCCCGACCTCCGAAAATTCCTCGTCTTTCATGCCGGATTCCCTCACGAGCGCCTTCGCCTCACAGAGCACCGCCCTCCCTTCGCTTAGGGCATGCTTGGGCTGCGAATATAAGCAGGGACACATGAGACGGCGGCTAAGGCCCCTCCCCGCTTTCGCCCGCGCCACCCATTCCTAGGCTCCATTGCTTGAGGACCATTTCCTTGCTTCCCTTGGGTTGGGCGGCTAGAATCGGCTCCACACCGGCAAGCACCATAATTGCAGTGACTTCTGACGGCTTGGACCCTTCGGTGCTGACCACAATCAGCGGCTCACTGGGTTTCAATTCGCTGAGCGTCAAGGGCGGTGTGTGTTCGAGCATCTGCTGGATGTCTCCGCCAGCCCCGTCTCCTTTGGCTTCGCCCGCCGCACCCGGCGTGCCGCTGGGCGAGCCACTCTCCGAACTTACCGACCCCGCCTTGCTCGGCGCCCCAGGGGCATTTAATTTCGCCAGCCTTTGCGCCATGGAGGGCGGAAGCCTGTGCATTCGTGTGTCGGCGTTCGTCCGGACCAACACTTGCTGCCCGGTCGCCAGGTCTTTCAGAGTGATCGTGCCGGCCTGGAGGTCCACAGAGACTGCGGTTGCCCCGATATTGCGGAACGTTCCGGAAACCAGCTTCTCGGCGGCGAATTCGGTGCCATCCTCGCTTTTTGACCCCAGCGCGCGCACCTGGTCTCCGAGTTTAATCTGGTCGAAGGTGCCCGGTTTGGCGTCACTGAACTTCACCGTATCCGGCGCGTAACGAAGCAGCATTGTTTTCGCGGCCACCTTAATGGTGACAGGATGGCTCTGGTTTCCCGGTATGGTCGAAAGGTTGGGAACTGAGATCGTGATTTCCTCCGTCGCGCGATCGACCGCCTTCACAAGCCCCGCGATGCCGTGCTCTCGCCACTCACGACGTTCCGTTTCGCGTGCCTTGGTGAGGTCGGCACCGCCCATGACGATGAGGGACGAGGCGATTATTGAATTTTGGTCATCGGAATGACGGCCACGAGCAAGGACGCGGTCGCCGACTGCGATGTCGCCAGGCGCGATCTTCGTGGCCGCTTTCAAATCTGTGGCGCCCGGCGGAACGCGCAGGACCGTGACCCCTTCCGAGAGCAGGACAACCATGTTCGGGCCGGCGTCGGTGCGCAGTGTCATTGAACCCGCAGTGATTTCCGTGACCGAACCCATGGTTCGGACCGGTGTCGAAGCCCGGGAGGCGGCTTGGGGCGAGAGACCCAATCCCACGCTTTGCACACCCAGGACTGACAGCCCTAGCGCCATCCAACGCAGCCGCCCACCTCGTGGCCGCGCCCGGTTCCGATGGCTTGCTTCTCGACGCGAAGACACCCATAGGCTCCGGACCACCGCCGGCATTCGGATCCGCTTTGGTCGTGCATCGGGACTTCTCATGGTGCTTCCCTGGAACGAGCGGTCGTCTTGACATCGCGGGCTGGTGCTTCGAATGCGCCGATGTCAAAGGCTCCTCCTTGTGGAATCGGCGTCCCCCAAAGATCTTGACTGCCGCCGTCAATGCCGAACTTTTCATGTAGGTCCAGCCCGGCATCGATGAGAGGCGAACCGGGCAGAAGATGGTAGCTGCGCAAGGAGGATAGACGCGCGAGGCTAACAAGGGTTTCACCCAATCCCATCCGGCTCAGGTGGGGATCGACAAACATGCCCACCTCTTTACCGTTGAGGGTTTCTTGGCCAGTCTCGGCGCGCCAGGTGGCAAGATCGTGGTATTCAGTCCCTCCGTATGACACCAGGAAACTTTGACCCTGTGTCCAATACGCATTTCCCTGGAACAAGACGCCGGTTTGGCCCTTCTCGGCTACCACGAGCGGTCCCTCGCCATCCGTCATCACCAGGTTGTTACGAATAGTGATACCCACGTTGTCAGGTCCTCCGCCCACCCAAATGCCGGTCGGAATTCGATCTCCGCTCTTGGTTGCGAGCACGGTGTTGTTGTAGACTTCGATGTTTTGGGCCGGTTCGCCGTGATGGGTTCCTACTTCGATACTGCCGCAGTTGAAGAGGTTGGAGTGGGTTACCTTTCCCGTGTTTGTCTTGACTTCGCCGGAGCCGCAAAAATGTTTTCGTCCGTCGTTTTCAGTAATGTTGTAGCGGACCACATTGTCAGCAAGAGGGTGAACTGCGTATTTGTAGTTCCAAACCAGAAATCCAATGCCGTCGTTGTCGTGGCTGTAGTTGTATTGCATAACAGAATTTGAGACCCCGCCGTCCAAATCAAACCCGCCTCCGTCCGTGTCACCTGCGGAGCGGTTCGCATAGGATTCGCAATATTGGATCGTGATCCGGTTCGAAGCATCGGCCCAGATGCCCACAGGTCCGTCCTTGCGGCCGCCTTTCACGCCGCCATTATGATAGGAGGTACAATGGTCAATCAGCCCGCCGTCGGTGTCGTCGAGCAGGATCCCATCGCCGCTGTGGTGAATGTAAAGCGGATCGCCGCGGGTATCGTGGACCACGCAATCCCGGACCGTGACATCTTTGTTCGCATATCCCCCCGGAACTTTGCTCCAGGGGCCGCTGACGAAGATCCCGCAGTACAAGTTGTCGTAAGCGGCGGAATGAGAGATTTGGACATCCCGAAAACCATAACGGCTTCCCGGCAGGGGACTGAATGCCCGAAGAAGAGTCGGCACCCCGCCGACATAGATTCCCGACCAGCGGAAGCGGGAAACGTCCACATTGTCGATGCGAATGAAGTCAAGCCTGGCGGTGCCACGCTCATTGAGAACTTCGATGCCGAACCCTTGATTCTTCGAAGCATCGTCGCCGGCCACAATCAAGTCTCGAATTACCACACCGCCGAGGTTACGGACCAGAATCCCAGTCCCCAGTCCGGCATGGATCACCGCTCGTCCTTTTCGGAAAGAACCAATCGTGATGGGTTGTTGGGGGTTGGCGCTCGAACGCTCATCGAAGACCAGGTTCCCATCAAATGTGTGGCCGCCCTCCAACAACACGCGATCCCCGGGCCGCAGTGTTGCCGCGTTGACTCTCGACAGCGATCGCCACGGCCTCTTGGCGGTTCCCGGGTTCGAATCATTGCCGCGGTGGCTCACGTAATAATCAACCGCGCGCGCGACGCCACTTGGCTTTAATGCCAGGAGGAAGAAAGCCGAAGCGACCACTTTCCAACTCGAAACCATTCACCGCCTCCTTGGGACCTCAACCGCAGCCGAGAGAGAGTCGTTCGATACTCAGATGGCTAAAATTCGAGAGCGTCTCCCAAGATTTTCCTCAAACCGCTATTCAGAGGCCAAATTCACGGGCATGTTCTCTCGAGTGCCCAGCTTGGCGTTTGTCGTCTGTGGTTCATGGCTGAGCGCCTGGTCTAGGATTCTCGAAGCAACTTGTTTCGCGTCGAAGTACGCCTCGGCGATCTCGCGCGCCGCCCGGCAATGCCGCTCGTAATCACTATTGATTGTCTCGAGTGCACCGACCGCTTCCTCCATAGTGGAGAATCGGAACATCCCCAGTCCATTCGGGAGATATGAACTGGGCCCGGTATGTTGAACGACCACCGGCTTGCCGCTGGCCAAATAGCACAGCGTCCGCACGCTGACCCAGGCCCCCTGGAACTTCATGCAGGAGGGCTTGGCGCAACTGAACTCGCCTCGCGACTGCTGAATATATGCCTGGTACGTTTCGGGCGTCCTGGTGACCTCATGCGCATGACGAACGCGCCAGCCGTGGCTTTCGAGAAGCTGGCGGTCTTGGACGTCTTGCGCGCTGTTGCCAAAGCACAGCGCCAGCTCGAGCGCCTGATTGGTGAAATGCGGCAGTTCCAGGAACTGGAGGAATGTCACTCGCTTGTTGTTGTCATAGAGGTTTCCCTTTTCGTCTCTGACCCAGTCGTAAGTCCACCACGAGGAAACCGTCGTAAACGACTGGCAATCCTGGCTGGGCGTTGCCCGCCAGTGCTCCAAGGAGACCAGCGGTCGGATGTGGCGCCAGGAAAGGCCGCAGTCCGGGATCCGGGCGCCCGGCGTCCCTACGGTTTCCCCGGTCGTCAAATATACGTCGTGCTGCGGCACGGTGATTTGCCCGGTGCTGATCCAGGTTTGTAGTAGGCCGGGGTCAAAGTCCACCAAGGCGGTGCGGCGAAAGAGAGACAGCGTGGCCGGGTCGATACCGTAATGGAAATTCACTAGAAGATCGGCGCGACGGAAGACTGCTTCGGCCTCCGCCTCCGTCATGCCGATGTATTGGCGGGCAACGCTGCCGTCCTCGGTTGGCTTGTCCTCGTAAAGGATGAACCTCCCTCCCAAGCCATAATGCTCCATTCGTCTGGCGAACTCGGCCACTTTTTTCGCGTCTGGCACGGATTTGTGGTGGGGTCGGAGGCTTTCCAGCCAATAGACATCGCATCCGAGCTGGCGCAGTCCCTGGGCAAATTGCATATATTCCCAGAAGTGTCCGCCCCCTTCGGGATAACTAGCGACGTTAAAAGCTGAAAGAACAACTGTCGTCATGGCTGGGTTAACCTCGCAGTCGGATCCCCGGGTTCGAGCGCTCGCGCGACCGTCTCGGAGTCCTTTGGAACCGGCGAGCAATTCACGGATGCGCTGGGCACTCCGTGGGTATCGGCCGTGGACGTACAGCTCAAGGAGGAGGGAAGTGGGATGAATTCCCCTCTCTCAAGGGCGGCCTCCAAGTCGGTATCGGGCCCCATGGCGAGGCGGGGCAACCGAAAGGGGTTGGCCAGGGGAAAGGAAATGGGCCCGCCCCGGTATAAGCAAGCTGCCCGGTAGCCGGCCTGCTCCAACTCTTTCCTCAGCGCTTCTGGGTTCGCTCCGTCGTCGCCATAAGGAAACGCAAAGATCTCAACAGGGTGACCAAGCCCGTCTTCCAGCGCGGCTTGGGAATGCAGCAGTTCCGCTTTTTGCTCCTCCAGATTCATCTCCGAAAAATGCCGATGTGACGCCCCGTGAGATTGGATCGAAACGCCCTCACTCTCCAGCACCTTCAAGTCATCCCAATCGCAAATAGGTTCGCTCGGGTTTCTTCCGGAGCCAAACGTGTCGCGCCCTCCGATGTAGTTCGTGGGCACAAAAAGAATGGAGGGAAACCCAAACCGCTTCAGCAAAGGTAGTGCGACCGTTCGCATCGAACGATAACCGTCGTCGAATGTAAGCAGCGAGGAGCGGCGCGGCAGGCTCTCAGGGTCTTCCAGACCTTTCAGGAAACGAGATTGGTCGATCACCTGCCAGCCATTCGCCTCGAGATAGGTTAACTGGCGAATGAAGGTCTCTTCCGGGATATAGAACCAGGTGGTCCACCCGCCGGGAGGAGGCTCACCGATTTTGTGGAAACTTAGAATCGCCAGTTTGTGGCCGTCTAAAGTAGGCATGGTTATGCCAAGCTGGTGGCCGACTTTTCGGGTTCGAGCGCGAGCACCGGCTTCAGGTCCTCAAACCATTGGTCGACCATCACCAGTTCCTCCCAGCCCCATGGGGCGTGATCCTCGATGAGCCCGATCGCCGGCCAGATCACGCGATTGGAGTAACGGGCCAACTCCTGAGTCTCAAACATAAAGTTCAATTCTTGCTGGGGTGGCATGCGCCAGCCGGCCCGTGCCACCTCCTCGGTCCAGGCATCCAGTATCCAGGCCCGATGGCAGGGCGCAAACCGCAGCAGAAATGTGGACACATCGTAGCTGGCCGGCCCCACCCCCGAGAGGTCCCAATCAATCAGGCGCGCATGTAGCCCGTTCGAGGTGGGGATCACGAAGACGTTGGTGGTCCACAGGTCCCCGTGCAGGAGGGTTTCGGGCCCGCCCCACTCCTCGAACGCCTGGGCGCGCGCCGGGAACTCATCTCGCACTTTGTAAAGTCGCTGCCGCAGGCGCTCGTACAAGGGACGCTGTTGCTCCGGCGGTCGGCAGGCTTCGAGCGCCAGGATGGCGTCGCGCACGGTCGATTCATAGAAGTGGATGCCCAGCTCTCTCCCGTACATCCGGATTTCTCCCAGCAAGGGATTTCCCGCAAATCGTGTGTGAACCTGGACCACCAATTGGATGGCCGCCTTGACGCGATCAGGATCAGGTTGGCGGCAATTGAGCTCATTGTCACCAAAGTCCTCGTAGACCTGCCAGACGCAGTCGCCGCTCCGGTCGGTAACACTCGCCAGCAATCCAGGGCCGTGGTCGCCCAAGCCGACCGCCGGCAGCCAGTGTTTCGCCGCCAGCTCGCTGCGTCGCATATTCTGGGGCTTCACAAGCTTCACGATCATCGAGCTGACTCGGCCGTTGATCGCAAAGCGCAAGCGGTAAACACGCGCGCTGTGGGCTTGGGAGCGCAACATCTGCTCCTCGATCAGACGGCTTTCTGCCCCGTTCCCGCCCAGCAGTTCCTCGAGCATCAGCCGCAATTCGCTCAGCCCAGGGTTGCCCGTGTTTTCAAGCACTCTCTCCAAGCCTTTAATCATGGGTGTCCGTCTCCCCTTCCGGGTAGTTCGCGACGTCAAAAGTTGCAGGCAC
>QHZN01000391.1 GCA_003225365.1 Acidobacteriota bacterium | reverse complement strand
GGTATCCTCGCGCGGCCGGGAGCCCTGCCACGTGTCGCTCGACAAGGCGGGAAAGTTCGTCATGGCAGCGAACTACACCGGGGGCAGCGTCGCGGTGTTCCCGGTCCTCGCGGATGGCCGTCTGGGCGAAGCCTCAGCCTTCGTCCAGCACCACGGCTCGAGCGTGAATCCCGAACGTCAGGAAGGGCCGCACGCGCACTCGATTGCGCCGTCGCCTGACAACCGCTTTGTCCTCGCGGCAGACCTGGGGCTTGACCGGCTGCTCGTCTACCACTTTGACCCGGCCCAAGGGTCGCTCAAGCCGAACGATCCCCCTTTCGCCACGGTCAAGCCCGGCGCGGGGCCGCGCCATTTTGCCTTTCATCCCGGCGGCCGCTTTGTGTACACGATCAACGAAATGGGTTCGACCATCACCGCCTTTTCCTATGACGCGATGCGCGGAAGCCTGCGCGAGTTCCAGACGGTCTCGACGCTCCCCAAGGATTTCGCGGGCGCGAGCGACACTGCCGAGATCGAGGTGCACCCGAGCGGCAAGTTTCTCTACGGCTCGAACCGCGGGCACGACAGCATCGCTGTGTTTGCGATCGACGACAAAATGGGGACGCTCACGCCGGTCGAGCATGTCCCGACCGAGGGCAAGACGCCGCGCAGCTTCGCCATCGATCCGGCTGGCTCGTACCTGCTCGTGGCCAATCAGGACTCGGACAACCTGGTCGTTTTCCGGATCGATGCCCGGACCGGCCGCCTCGCGCCGAGCGACAAGGTGTCTGACGTGCCTTCACCAGTATGCGTAATCTTCGTGGCGCTGGAATGATCTTTTCAATCGGCCAAGACCAAACTCTTCAACTTTCCGAATGTAAGGGATTTCACCTGATTCGAGGTCGGCGAGCAGGTCTTTGAGATTCTTAACCAATTCTTCCTTGGACATCCCCTGGGTCTGATAATCGGGGTAGTCGTTGAGAAAGCCTAGATAATAGTCGCCTTCCTGCCAATAGGTGAACTTTTTCGTTTTCATTCTGGACCCTCTTAGATCCCGCGCGCTCAAGGAAACCTCTGGCGGTTGAAACCAACGAATACGTTGACTATTATACGACACCAGACAATCTGCGAGCAGACATCCGGCCGTGGGGAAAACGCAGTGCGGGGCTAATCGGGGGCCACAACGAGCTCTCGCCCGAAGACTTCGCGGAAGTAAGGCCGCTCCTTTTGGAGCATCCAAATCTCGAGATCCCGGTTGCGCTTGCTCGCGAGCTTTAGTAACACCTTCTTCCGGCTCACCGCTCCGGCTACGCGAGTGATGTTTCCTGCGTTTCCGTGGTTCATGGCTTTTGCCAGCCGCAGCAGCACCACGGCCTTGGGAACGAGTTCCTGATGCTCGCGGCCGAGACCCGCGACCGGAGCGTCGGAAGGGCTGGGACGCGAACGCCCGAGATAGCGCGCGAGGGCGGCGATGACCTGGCGCTGCTCAGGGGTAAACCCGAAGAGCTCTGAATTCGAGATCAGGTAATGAGTGTGCCGGTGGCGTCCGCTGCGGTTCACGAAGCGTCCCACGTCGTGCAGCATGGCCGCCGCCGAGAGGCAGGCCTCGTACTCCGCCGGCAACCCGTGGACTGGGCGGAGATCACGAAAGAGCTGGAGGGCAAGCCGCCGCACGTTGTCCGCTGCCGCGGTGTCCACCTCATATCGCCTGCACATGGCGAGCACGGCATCCTCCCGCTCGGCCTCGACCTGACGGCGCGACCGAGCGGCTCGATCGTGGTCCGCCAGCATCTGCGCCAGCATCCCGTCGCGCAGGCCGAGCGGCGAGTAACGGAAGCTGGGCAGCTTCGAGCGCTCCATTAATTCCGCAAAGACGTAGGCCCCGGCGACGATAATTTCGGCCCGGCGCGGCCCGATGCCGGGCCATTTCGACCGGCCGACGGCATCCAGCTTGGACAGCTCTTCCGCCAGCCGCCAGACCGCCGCCCGAGCGACCGCGCCCCGCCTCGAAGGCTCGACGGCATGCTGGGCGCCGGCGAGCGCGGCGGCCGTTCCCGAAGTCGCTATCGCCACCAAGGTCAATCAGGAGAACATCGGAGGCGCTGAGGCGAGAGTTGGCCAAGAGGCCGAGGTGAATAAGCCGGCCCTCTTCCAGGCCCGAAATAGTTTCCACCTTCCAACCGATGGCGGATTGCACCCAGGCAAGAAAAGCCGCCGAGTTGCTCGCCTCCCTGAGCGCGCTGGTGCCCACAACTCGCACCCGGCCGGAGCCATAACTCCGGACCACACGATGAAACCGGCGCAGCACTTTGATGGTAGCGTCCATCGCCTCCGGCGAAAGCGCGCCGTCCCGGAACACGGATTCACCCAACCGTGTGACAAACCGGTCTTCATGCACCGTCTTGAGGCGATGGTGGACGATGCGCGCCACTTTGAGGCGCACGGAGTTGGAACCGATATCGACCGCAGCAAGGACGCTCACGTCCGCTGGCCTGCCCTCGGAGAACTTTACCGCGAGATTCAAACGGCATCTTGCAGCGATAGGTTAGCACGAAGACGGCGCTAGGGCGGGATCACAAGCGGTTAAGTCTTTGTTACGGCTTCCATCCGTCGTGTTTCGAGCGATCAAGCTACGTCGCAGGAGTCGAGTGACCCGAAAGGGGCGCTGGCAAGCCCGATGGGCTTCAAATGGCTTCGTTTTGGGTTTGGCGTCGCTTTGGAGGCAGTTTCGGTGTCAAAAAGGGGGTCAAATTGGGTTCGTTTTACGAGGGTTTTTGAGTTAACTTGTTGATTCCAAATGACCTATTGGCTTTGTTTTCCCCGAAAAAACCGCCCGTGGATTTCTCTACTCTCTAGCCTAGCCTACCGGCGTTGTCAAGGAAAAAGGAATCCAATCCTTTCCTGGTAGCGCAGACCTGGTCTTTGCAGGTCTGTGGCTTTTTGATGTCTGCGACTGCCGTCCAGGAGTGGCTGCCGCCAAAAAGACATAGTCTATGCTTGACTGGCCGCCACGGGGAAGAGGTTGTCCGAGAACTTCTCCGATTCTTTCGGAGCCATCTTTGAAAGCTGCTGCTCTCGTTTCGCGAGCGTTTCTCGGTACTCTCTAGCCTCGGGTTCTCTTAAGAACTGGGCGCTTAGCCCTCTGCTTCTGACAAAAGTCTCGATCTCTTCAAGCTCGACGTCTCGGTAGAACTCTCTCCTTGCGTTTACGAGGTTGAGCCGCCGTTGTTCGAAGAGTTGGTGTAGAGCATTTTCGAGCTCGGGTGCGTTGTCGGAATACAACATCGCATGGAGGTCGAACGGGAAAGGAACGGATGCGCCACCAAGTTCGAAGACACGCTCCATCGGCTCCAATCGCCGGGTCATGCCGATCTTGTAGACACAACCGCCGAATGAGCCCACGTTCGAGATCACATACACGAAGCCGGACTTCGTAAGCTGCGCGCGCGAGATCGCGCGTTCCTTCTTCTTTCGTGCTGCGTCGAGCTTTGATTCAAATGAACTGACCTGTTCGGTGAGCTT
>QHZN01000258.1 GCA_003225365.1 Acidobacteriota bacterium | reverse complement strand
CCCATGGGCGACGCGAGCCGCCGACACCTGAGCAGAGGAAGCACGTGGAGGTTGCACGTGCCGACCCGACGCAATTCGCCTCCCGAAATCACGGTCGGCCGCCGGTCGCCGCAACCCCCCAGCCCGGGGCCATGAGAGGCCCAGGCGTGGTGCGAGCCAGCAGAGCTGGTTCCCCACCCAGCAAGCAGGAGGCGCAGCCGCAGCCAGCCGGCAAGTTCCGACCGTTTTCCCGCTCGAATCCGAGTGAATCAGAGAAACCAGTAACATCAGCGAACCCGGTTACTCCGGAGAGAGGAAGGCCCGGGAATAAACCCGAGCAGCCGGCCGGGAAGTTCCGGCCGTTCTCCCGCTCGAATCCGAGGGAATCAGAGAAACCCGTAACTTCAGCGAACCCGGTTACTCCCGAGAGGGGAAGGCCCGGAAACAAGCCCGAGAGGCCAACCAGGATGGAATCGTCAGCACCACAAAGGGGGCCGGCATCTCGCGAGGCGAATCGGCCTGCGCCCAGGCCGGAGAAGCCAGCCAAGGAGAAGCCCAATAAAAAAGACGATAAACACGAACCCCCTCGAAATAATGGTTTGTCCCACTTTTCGCTAGACCGCCCCAATCCTGGGTCTCGAACTTCCGCGTCTAGTGGAACGAGTCCAATTGTTAGAAACGCCACGCCGCCTGAACGGACTAGCCCACATGCTGCGGCATCGCAGGGCCGAAGCCTGGCGGCGCGGCCGCAATCCATCACTGTTCACGCGACAACAAAAGATCGAACCGAGCGCCACCCAAACGGTGGAGGGCGCTAAACCTGCGTAAGCGGTGAGAGGTTGGCGCTGCCGCGACAGCGCCAACTCTCGCGCCTCCATCCAATTCACTCCCCAAGGCATCAGATCGACCTGTCAGCGCCACGCCGGCGGCGAGAACCGTGATGCGACCCCGGCAGCCCCGGTTCGACAACCGCCTACTGTTTGTATCAGCGTAAACGTATAATGCCGGAAGCGCGGGGGTGGCGGAATTGGTAGACGCAAGGGACTTAAAATCCCTTGGGCCGCAAGGCCCGTGCCGGTTCGATTCCGGCCCTCCGCACCAATTCTTGTTGAACGATTTACTTCGTCTTACAGCCCCGCTTTGGGCCCTGAATGAGTTGACAATGCGAGGACTGTTGTGACTTTAACTCTGCAGCCGGTAAGTTCGGGCCGGTGCAGGCGTGAGGTCAAGGGCACGCGTCGTCGAAGCATCCGAGGTGGGGACCTTCGCGCCTTACAAGTCGTGCCGCACAGCTTTCTAGCTGACTGCTTGCTGCCGCAGATTGCTTCAACAACAGGATTGCTTGAACGACCCTTACTTAAACGACATCGCTAACCGAGAATCAAAGCCTCTTATGAGGATGTACAAACATTGCCGGTCGAGGAGATTCAGTACAGTCGAAAGGGCAATCCATGCGACGATGAACCATTGCATTCTTCAAAAACTCGGACCCCGCGTCATCCGCGACTCATTTTCGCCGTCCCTCTGCGACCTCGAAGACCCGTATCCAGAAATTGCAAACGGCGGAGAGCTTACAGCGGCGCTTGCCTTCCGACTCGCAGTTGGAGCGTCTTGATTTCGTAGGAGTTCACGCGCAGATCCGGCGGGCTTTCAGGCTGCGAATCTTGCTCGAGTAAATCGGTTTCAATGAAACCTTGCTGCTGGCCCGGGAAAGTAACCGGCGTTTCGGCCTTCATCCCCTGAAGTTCGTACAAACGCAGGATGATCGAGCCCTCCGCCGACGGCGGAGCAACAAATTACCCGGCTCCCACATCGTACACGCTCAATTCGCAGTACTACACCAGTCCCGTATTAACGTCCTACGCTTCGGGGCTGTCGCTGACTGGAGGGACTAATTGATGGAGACCAGCGAGCCTATGTCTTTGAGGAAGGGGAGGGAGGTCGTTTGAGAGCCTCCGCCTCCTGGCGCTTTTCTCCGCAACGAACTTCGCCCGTCCTCGCCCCGTTTGACCCTTTCCATCCGCTCTTCAATGATCTCCAGCCGCGCAGTGAGCTTCCGGAAGTTCATCGCCTGTTTCTCGGGCGCGTTTACGCGGCGGGCTCGCTCTCGGTCTGCGAACCTACATCAACGCGATACTCTATCACTGACCGTGATGCCTGCCCGGTCAGAACTCGAGTTTAAGCGAGAGCTGGATATTGCGCTCGCCACCGCTTCCCGGGCCGCCTCCCTTGGTGGTGACTTTTCCGAAGGTCGAGCTTGTCGGATTGAATTGCACGCCGCCGCCGCTAGCGCCACCCCAATTGGGATGGTTCCAGACGTTAAACGCTTCGGCGCGGAACTGAAACCGGACTTGCTCGCTGACCGGGATTATCTTGAACAAGCCGAGGTTCCAGTTTTGGAATCCAGGCTGGTAAATGATGTTGCGCACGCGCTGCGTGTTGAACGTCCCGGCGGTCGGTTTGGAAAAGACAGACGTGTCGAACCATTGGCCGTTCTTGCCAAAAGTGCCGATGATCTTGGGCGTGCCGCTCATCACCCAGTATTGACCATTCGTGCCGCACCCGAAGTTCGAGTCCAAGCCGACCCCGGCGTAGTCCGAAGCCCCGGCAACGCCGCAAGGGGTGCCGGTCTGGAACTGCGTGATGCCGCTGATCTGCCATCCACCGAACGTCCTGGCCGCGAAACCCGATTGCTGGCCACGGTAGAACGGAAGCTGGTAGAGGTAATTGAGAACAAGGATGTGGTGGACGTCGAACTCGGACGGCCCCCATAACATGTGCGCGTCGTAGGTGTCCGGGACGACGTCGCGCTGATTGGAGCCGTCATCGTGGCTGTGCGAAAAAGTATAAGACACGCCAAACGCGAGCCCGCCCGTCAAGCGGCGGGTCCAGGCCAACTGGAACGAGTGGTACCAGGAGCTGGCCACGTTATCCGTCTCCCGGATTGAGCTGAAGCCTTTATACGGCCGCAGGGCGTTGAGATTAACGCCTGGATTCGCCGCTACAACATCCGTGGTCGGTTGGTTGATGTCCGCCTCGCGCTGCAGGTGCAGACCGCGCCGGCCCACATAGCCCGCACTGAAGAACGAATTCCAGGGCATTTGGCGCTCGACCGTGGCATTCATGGCCCACGCTTCCGGGTTCTTAAACGCTTGGCTCTGAGTCGTCACGACCAGCGGGATGGCATTAGCGCCAGCAGCCCCAAGGTTGTCCACCGAGCCAAAGGACAAGCTGACGTTCGGCTGGAAGGGGGGATTTCCGCCCAGGAAGACCGAGTCGCTCACACCCAAGCGGGTAACAAAGCGGCCCGCGCCCGCGCGCACCACGGTCTTGTCGTTAAGCTGATATGCGACGCCCAGCCGCGGCTGGATGTCGCCATACTGGATATCCGAGTAGTGGTTGGAAACGCCGCGGAACAGGTCCTTGTACAAACCCGAGGTGGCCTCCGGAACCCGGCCTGTGGCGGAAGAGGGAAATCCGCTGCCCGGAATAACCATGCCATTGTAGAGCTGATTTGTCGTCGGCGAGCCGGTGATGAGACCGGTCGCAGGATCTATCGTCACGGCTTGGCTGGAATCATAAAACCTTGGATCGAAGACGATCATGTTTCCCCAATTTGCGTGGTAGGGAACAATGACAGAGTAACGGACACCGTAGTCGATGTGCAGCTTTTGTGAGGCAGCCCAGCCATCTTGCGCGAACCCCTCCCACATGCTGCCTCGGAAGATTGTGTAGGCGCGGTGACCGAGTTCTGAGTAGGTGTCGTAAAGGCCCAAGGCTGCGTTGGCGGCTGCAGCGCCGGTCGTCGGGTTGCCGGATCGGCTATCGGTGAACAGGAATTGGCCGTTCTGGTTGTTCGTGCAAGTCGGACAAGCCTGGACGTTGATCTCGTCGTTGTCGTTCTCGCCGGAGTACTCATACAGGCCGCCGAACTTGATGGTGTGATTTCCCCTGACCCAAGTCAGGCTGTCGGAGAGGTCAACGATGGGGCCCGCGGAATGTGACGGATACGGCCCGCCGCTCAACCCCGAAAAGGGGGACATGTTGACCGTCGGGATGCGGGTCGGGATGAGCTTTTCGTTTGCGGAAAAAAGGTAATTGTAATTGGTGCCAAAGCAACCGGAACACTGCGCTGCCCCCTTGGTGCGGTCCAGGAAGCCTGCCGCATTCACCGGGATGTGGACGACATCTTGGCTGTAAGTCAGCAGAAGCTCGTTGACCATGGTGGGGTTGATCGTCCAAGTGTAGTCAGTCGAGTAGGTATAATTGGGGCGGTCGAAAAACTTGGGCGTTTCGTTGGTGCCGCCGTCGAGAGGCTGATACTCGAAGAAAGTGAAGTACACTCGGCGGAACCGGATGCGCTGCTTTTCGGTCAGGTTCACATCCACGGCAATCGTGTCCTTGCGCTGCCTCTGCGGGTGCGGGGCCGACAAAAACCAGTTTTGATTGCCGTTGATAGGTGTCGTGAGATTGGGCGCAGGCCACTCGTTCAAGATCCCTAGCCCGTTGGCGCTGGCAGGCGTCTGTCCCGGGGTGGTGCCGGGTGCGGGGATGATATTCCCCGTAAAGGGCAGGCCGGTGTTGGGGTCATTGATCACCACAGTCTTCTTGTAGAAGATGTTGGCAGGATCCAGAAGTTCGCTGAAGTCTCCGGCGCGCATCTTGAGGGTCGGAACGGTCTGCGAACTTTGATCCGTGAAGACGCGCCGCACCCATTCCTGTCCCCAGTACCAGAAAACCTTGTCCTTGTTGGTATTGAAGTGGTTGGGGATGTAAAAAGGCCCGCCGATGTTGTAGCCGAACTGGTTGAAGTGATCGGGTGCCGTGAAATTGGTGGCCGCCAAGCCGCTTGCAGGGTTCGAATTGCGCTGCCAGGTGTTGGCGTTCAAAGAAGTATTTCGGACGTATTCGTACGCCTCGCCGTGGAATGTCTCGGTGCCGCTTTTGGAGGTCACACGGATCTGGCCCCCCGAAGAGCGGCCGTATTCCGCGGCGTAATCCGCGGTGAGGATCTGAATTTCCTGCGTCGAGTCCACGTCCGCGGCGCCGAGGCTGGTGCCGTTCGACCGCGTGCGAACCGCCGGAGCGCCGTCGTAAGTGATCAGACTCTCCGGCGTGCGCGCGCCGTTGATGTTGTTCGGGCCCTGGCTGAAATTGAAGTTCAGGTTCGCCAGCGTGCCGCCCCGAGTGCCGGGCACCAGGTTGGCCATAAAGATCGGGTTGCGGCCGTTCAGCTCGAGTGAATCAATTTGCTGGCGCGTGACCAGTTTTTGTACTGTGGCCGCCTCCGTTTGTAGCGTCGCAACCGCCGCTGTAACTTCCACCATTTGCGTTGTGGCGCCCACCGCCAGCGTCGCATCAATAGCCAGTTGTGAGCTCGGGTCGAGCTTATTCTCGGTGGATTGGTATTTCTGAAAACCGGCGGCCTCAACCGTCATCGTATAAAAGCCGGGCGGGATGTTAGTAATGGCGTAATAGCCGGATTCGTTGGTGGCGGCTTGGCGTTCAACGCCGGTCTTGTTTTTAATGGAAACTTTGGCGTTTGGAACCATGGCGCCCGATGGGTCTTTGACGTATCCGGAGATGGTGCCGAGGTCCGACTGCGCGAAAAGTGCTCCCGAAGCTGCAAGGCTCACGAGAAGCATCATCACCGCCTTACGGCACGCGTTTTTCATGGTGCACTCCTTATCTCGGAAGTTTTTAGGCCGAACTTTCCGTTCTGGCTCCCAACAGGCAGACACAATACACCCCTCAAGGCATTCCAGCGCAGTTTTTTCTTTGGCTGGATTCAGCGGTTCGTGACAGAGGCCCGTTTGACTTAACAAGTGTCCCGAAGCTGCTGACCGCGGGCTTCCCATGCGGTCTTGTTAGACAGACCACGCTCGGCTGTCTCGGGATCGAGTTTTCTGCTGTCATCATATCGCGCCACTGCTGGAAGGCTCAGCCCCGCCCCAGGGGTCGTATTCCTGGCTTCTCCCCACCAACCAGGACGCGACGAGCGGGTGTGATGACTGTCACACTCAGACTTGACCTCTGTCACTGCTCCCGTAAACACTCTACGAGAAACTGTGAAGGTAGAGGGTAGGGCGGTGAGGGAACAGAGCACCGCTTTGGAGTCTTTCGAACTCGGAAGGCGCGGGCGGCGCACACCGGGATAAACGTGGAGTCTTGGCCCACGTTTCCATTCGTAAATAGCCGCTCGCCCGATCGAATGCGCGCCGGGGTGAAGAACTTATCCCCTTGCAGAAGGAGTCCCCAATGCACGCGAATTTGCAAGACGTTATTGAAATGCTGAAGATTGAGAAGAGCATTCTCCAAGACGGCGGATATGGCCGGTCGGTGCGGTCGCCGTGGAAGGAAAACCGCTTCTTCCGTGACTCGGTCATTTGCCTGAACCTGGGCGAAGAGGTGGCCCGGATTCCCTGCCGCGAGTGTCTGCTATGGGATTTCGTCCCCGCCGAGCACCGCGCGCAGGAAATCCCCTGCCATTTCATTCCGCTCAACGACCTGAAGGAGACGGTTTATTCTCTCGAGCAAGCCGGGAAACGTGAGGATGCCGAGCAGGCGCTGCTCGATTGGCTCAACCAGACCATCGGGGAACTGGAGAAGCGGCTGGCCGAAGAGCAGAAATCTCTTCCGTCTGCCCCTGAAGTGGTTTGACCCGAAGGGCGAGTCCCCCCTCGCGCTAACGCGGAGCCGCTCGACTCATTGCCTCCCTCCATTCCGCCCCGAGACCTCCTCGCGAAAGAGAACCGCTACGCGAAGCTCTTGAAGGCCGGCACCGTGACGACGCGCACGCTCCTGGAAGAAGCCGAGCACGATGTCCGCACCCGCTGGCAGATGTACGAGAAGCTCGCCAGCAATTCGGCCAACACTAAACCGAGCCAAAAAAAGTAAAGCCCCACCCTCGACTGGCGCAGAGCGCGGCTCTGCGAGCTGGTAACCCTCGTCGTCTCTGCCATCTGTCGCTCCCGGAAAATCAGGAACCCACGCACCCCTGCCTTGGATTTCCGCCTACGCCGTTCGACTTTGCTCACGGCCCTGAGCGAAGTCGAAGGGCGGAAATGACACACATGGGAGGTAGCGCAGTCAATCGGCCTGACACATAATGGTTACGCTTGCGAATTTCCGACTTGAGATGCAGAGGGCCGCCGAGGGGCCCCTCCTCGGGGCAGGTTTCCGCGTGGTAGGATATAGGCAGCGTTCCACGGGCATTGGAGGTCAGGGATGAAGGTATTCATAAGCTGGTCCGGGAGTCTGAGCAAACGGGTAGCTGCAGCCCTCCGTGATTGGCTCCCGACCGTGCTGCAGGCGGTCGAGCCATGGATGTCGGCTGAGGACATTGAAAAAGGTGCCCGATGGGGTTCGGATGTCGCGGTCGAGCTTTCGAAGACAAAGGCGGGAATCTTATGCGTGACCGCCGACAATGTCGACGCACCATGGTTAAATTTTGAGGCGGGTGCGCTTTCCAAGACTCTCGAAAAGACCTTTGTGTCTCCTTACTTGGTTGGTCTTACCCCTACCGACTTGACAGGCCCTCTCGTCCAATTCCAGGCGACTGAATCCAGCAAGCTGGATACGCGCCGACTCATGTCCACGCTGAACAAAGCGCTCGGGGACATTGCCTTGCCCGACGAGCAACTGGACAAGACATTTGAGAGGTGGTGGCCAGAGCTTGAGTCGGCCCTGCGTGAAATCCAGTCGGCGGAGGTTCCAGAGGCACCGCGACGGGACCAACGCGAAATCTTGGAGGAGATCTTGGCCCTCGTTCGTGATCAGGGTAAGAGAAACGTTCCAGAGGTGTTCTTTGCCCCGACGGTCCGATCCATCTACCCGCGGGGAGCAGTTGGACTTCCCGACTATTATTTCAATCGCCCGGTCGGCGACCTCCTGATGGTTGAGCCTGTAACGGGCCAAATCGTCACGGTCGGAGAGGCGAAGGCCCCCGAACCGAAGCCCGAAGAGCCGACGGCTGACGATAAGGGAAAGGGCTTAGGGCCTGAAGGCAAGGCAGACGTCAAGAAGAAGAAATGAACTCCAGGACGGGAGCCGGCCCTTCCCTAGGAGATGAAGGTTCCACAGCCGCGGGATAGTCCCAGCTCTGCGCTGGGCAAGGCACGGATCAGAAGCGCAGACCCCTAAGTTCGCACCGGCCCGCATGAATATCTTCAGTGAAATCGTCTAACTTTTTACCCATCGCCGCTATGTGCTCCAGCACCAAGTCCAGCTTGGATTCGAAATACTCAAATAGCGAGCGGACCTCGGATTCTCTAAAGGTTTTGGGCAACCGCCTTTTGCCTTTTTTGTTCATATTTGGTTTTCGATTTATAACAAAACAAGGGGCGCGAGCGCAAATCGTCGGTCGCAGGCATGTGAAAGCCCGAGCTCGTGCAACCACCGTCGTCCCCGCGAAAGCGGGGACCCATGTTTTTTCCCATGGCCTGGATTCCCGCCTTCGCGGGAATGACGGGAAGGGGCTAGCGCATCGAGGCCGTCGCTCAATGATCGCGCGGCCCGGAGAGGATCAGATCTCCAAAGC
This sequence comes from Acidobacteriota bacterium, assembly GCA_003225365.1. Lineage (GTDB taxonomy): Bacteria > Acidobacteriota > Terriglobia > UBA7540 > UBA7540 > Gp13-AA74. The sequence continues at coordinate 4,609 of QHZN01000258.1, read as the reverse complement.
CGGACGGGTCGTGGAAGACTTTCAAGCCGCACCAGTCGAAATAATCATACTCGCCGGTCGCGGGGTCTTTCCCATTAACGCAGAAATCTATTCCGATGCGCGTCCCGACTTCGGGCGCGAGGCCGATTTCACTCCAGGGCAGGGCGACTTCGACGATGTAGTGGTAGTCGTCAAGGATTTTCACCGCGTGGCGCGCCGTTCCGGTCCATTTTGGGTCGGGCGCGCCCGAGGGTGTTCCCCGGTCGTCGTACACGGAGTTCAGGATGTTGATGTGGTAGGAGAAATCGTCTGGGTGAAACTGCCCTTCGGCTGCGCTCCCTTCGGCTGCGCTCAGGGTCTCCGACAGGGTGCTCGACTTGGTGCGGTGGAGGCCGGGGTCAACGAGGAACTCCACGCCGTCGTCTTCCCAGAGCTTGTCGCCGTCGTGCTCGCGGACCACAGCCTGGAGTTTGGAGCTATGAACGTCGAAGGCGAGATAGAGGTTCGCCGAATCCCAGAGCGCGTAAACTGTGGCGTGGCGCGGATGCCCGCCCAGGGGCCGGCCAGCAAAGCGCACACGCCCTGCGCCTTTCCAGTCGCCCAGGTTGCCTTGGAACTCGGGCGCTTTCGCGGTCTTCGAAGCTCGAAACAAACCCTTTCCTCCCTGTCCCGTTGCTAACATCGTCCTGCCGCCTATCCAACCAACAGAAACCAAACAGAGTCCGATAGGCAATAAGTTCTTCGAGCACCTCGGTTTCGTCGTCAACCGATTATCCTTTCTCGCACGCAGGGCATCCCGCCCTTCGATTACGCTCCCTTCGGCTTGAGCATCAGGCGGATGCGATCCGCGAGCACCTCGACCGGCTCGACGAAATGGTTCTTCACATCCACGACGCCCGCGGCGAGCTCGCGGTCATTCGGGAAGCGCGCCCATAGGTCCGCTTCCGCCATCTCGCGGTTCGCAAATTCCAAAACGAACTGCTGGGTTTTGAGCTCAAAAAGTTTCGGGAAGAGCGGCGCATACGTCCGCAGTCCGATGGGGCGGGCGCGGTAATTTCCGAAACAGAGGTGGACGGCGATCTTCACCCTCAGGCCCGCCGCCGTGGCGTTGAAGATTTCGACAAAGCTCTCGAGATTTTCCTTGTAGCAGGCGATGGAGGGCTCATCCATTTGGATAATTTCCGGGCCGAGGTCTTGGAGTGTCGCGAGTTCCGCGCGCACGATTCCCGAGAGCGCCCGGGCGACGTCTTCGCGCGATTTGTAGATTTTTCCATCGGGCACCAGACGCCCCGCGAGCGTATGCGGGCCGGGGACCGTCACCTTGACGGGCGGTTCGGTGGTTTGGACAAGATGCTTTAATTCCTCGATTATGCCCAGGCCGTCGGGCGCCGAAAGTTCACCCGTGATGCGGTAGCGCGGGCGCTGGTCGTGGCCATCGGGGCCAAGCTTCCTCGCCTGCGTCAGCTCCTCGATGCCTCGCAGGCGCTTGGGAAAACTTACAATGAAGTCCACGCGGCGCACCTCGCCGTCGGTGAGGACGTCAACGCCTGCCCGCAACTGGTCGTGGATGGCGATTTCGGTGGCGTCGTCGAGCGCCTCCTCGAAGTCCTCGGAGCCAAGCTCGCCTCGCGCGGCCGCCGCCATCACCAGGTAATACCAACCCGGCCAGGCGTAGCTGCCAACGGTCGAGACGGGAAGGAGATTCATAGTTTTTGGGCGCGGTCGTGATAGGCGCTGAGGACGCGCTCGAACTCCCGCGCCGCCGCTTCGTCGCCCACAAAGTGAGGGCTCGGCAAAACGTCGGGCTGGATGCCGCGCTTGCGAAGATTTTCCGCGACTTGACACTTGACGGCGTTCATCACCGCCACCGCGCCAATGGTCGAGCCCGGCCCGACAGGATATTTCACCCCGGGGATCTTCACCAAAGCATCGCCGGCGGGCGCGCAATTGTCGAGGACCAAGTCGGCGATATCCACCAGCTTTTTCTTCGAGCTGTGCCGAGGCGCGGTCGAGCGGGCGTGAGCGAGGGAGGTGATGGCCATCACTTTCAGGCCCCGCGCCTTCGCTCCGAGCGCCACCTCCACGGGCGCCGGGTTGATGCCCGCGCTCGATACCACGATCATCGAGTCGCGCGCGCCGAACCGGTAGCTCGCCAGGATCGCTTCGCCCAGACCTTCTACTTTCTCCAGGAACAGCGCTTGGCGAAGCCCGTTCGCGCCCACCACGCTGTGATAAAAAGTGACGGAAAGCTCGACCATGGGATGGAAGCCCACGAAGCTCCCGATCCGAGGGAACATCTCTTCCACCGCCATGCGCGAATGGCCCGTGCCGAACAGATGTACCCAGCCGCCCGCGGCGATGGAATCCGTGCATATTTCGGCGGCGGCGGCGATGCTTGCAGCCTGTTCCGTCGCGATCCGCTGAACGATCTTGCGCGCCTTTTCAAGGTACCGAAGGGCCGCGGATCTTCCCGTTTTCACGAACACCCCTTGCCGTAGCCGCAATAAGCCTGGAGATTGTAACTCAACACGCGAGGTTGCCCCGCTTACTATCTTGAATCAAGCTGCCGGGAAAGTCCTTCTGGGTCAGAGACGGGAAGCCGGCAGGCGTAGTTTTGGCAAACGTAGGCCGTGGCGCGGCCGTTCTGCCGCGTCATACCCTCAAGGAAGGCCAGCCCGCGGGCCAAGAAACTCTGGCCGGCGCCGCCATCGGCGAGGAGCAGGATTTTATTCGGGATAAAGCGTTCGTGGACAAGCCGCAGGAGGGCGCGGGTATCCGGAGCGGAAGGCTCGCCGGCAATCACAATCTGCATAGGGTCGGACAACCCGAAATCGAGCGCCGCCGCCATTTGAGGCATGGCCTCGGGAATCACTTCCATGCGGGACGCGAAAGCGGAAAAAATTCTGTCGGCCTTTTCGCGAAGGTCCTTCCGGCCCGTCATCTGGCTAAGGCGGAGCAAATTCAGCGCTGCCACGGAATTCGGCGAAGGCTCGGCGCCGTCGTAGTCCTCGCGCATGCGGACCAGCACCGATCGGTCGGCCCCGCTCGTTTCGAAGTAACCACTGGAGCCCCCAAAAAGCCCGTCCTGATGCTGTTGAAGCTCCAGGGCCAATTCGAGCCAATGGATGTCGAACGAGGTTTCGTATAAGTCCAGCAGGCCTTGGACGAAGAACGCGTAATCGCTCAAAAAGCCGTCAATCGCCGCCTCGCCTTGACGGAAGCGGCGTTTGATTCTGCCGCTCGCGTCGTCCCGGAGCGTTGATTCGATCATCTCGGCCGCTTCACTTGCGGCTGTGAGATAGCGCGGCTCATCCAGGACCTGGGAAGCCCGCGCGAATGCGGATATCATCAAGCCGTTCCAGGCGGTGATGACCTTGTCGTCGAGAGGCGGATGGGGGCGCTCGGAACGCGTTGCGAAAAGTTTTCGTCTCGACGCGACAAACAATTCGCGGATTTCGTCCTCGGACTTTCCGAAACGGCGGGCGGTCTCCGCAGCGGAGTGGCGGATGTGTAGAATGTTTTTGCGCGGGAATTCCTGGCGAAAGTCTTGTTCGGACCGAACATTGCCGTCGGGCTCGACGCCATACGCGAAGCCAAAAATTTCAGCCTCCTCCGCGCCGAGCGCTGCCGCGATTTCGCCCGCCTCCCATACGTAAAACGCTCCTTCCCCGTGCTCGGAGCTCCCAGCGCGAATCAAGCTGTCGGCGTCGAGAGCCGAGTAAAAGCCGCCTTCCGGGGCGCGCATATCCCGCAGAACAAAATCCAGCACTTCCCGCGCGACCTCCGCATAGAAGGCGTCGCGGGTGATTTGAAAAGATTCGCAGTAGGAAACCGCAAGCTGCGCCTGGTCGTAGAGCATTTTCTCAAAGTGTGGGACGTGCCAGCGCTCGTCGGTTGAGTAGCGATGAAAGCCACCGCCCAACTGATCGCGGATGCCGCCTTCGGCCATCTTTCGAAGCGTGTGAAGCGTCATTTCAAGGGCCGCGCGCTCGCCGGTGCGCGAGTAATAGCGCAGGAGAAAATTAAATACCACCGGGCGGGGAAATTTGGGCGCAGCCCCAAACCCGCCATGAGTCCGATCGTACGCGGAACCGATTTGGCGGTAGGCCGCGTCGAGGATGTTCGCGCCGAGCTCGCCGCCGCCCGTATGGGCTCCGGCCATTTCTCCGAGCGCCAGCGTGGCACGCTCCGCGGCTTCCTCGACGGCCGGGCGATTGTGCTCCCAGGCCTCGGCGATTCGCGCGAGCAGAGTTCGGAAGCCCGGGCGGCCGAAGGCGTCGTCGGGGGGCCAGTAGGTCCCGCCGAAAAACGGCTTTAGGGCCGTCGTCAGGAACACCGACAGCGGCCAGCCGCCGCTGCCCGTCGTTGCCTGCACATACGTCATGTAAACTCGGTCGAGGTCCGGCCGCTCTTCTCTGTCCAGTTTTATCGAGACGAAATTCCGATTGAGGATTTCAGCGATGGCCGGGTCGGAAAATGATTCGCGCTCCATCACGTGGCACCAGTGGCAGGTGTAGTAGCCGATGGAAAGGAAGATCGGCTTCCGCTCGCGCCGGGCCTTCTCGAAGGCCTCCTCGCCCCACGCGTACCAATCCACGGGGTTGTGGGCGTGAAGAAGCAGGTAAGGGCT
>QHZN01000257.1 GCA_003225365.1 Acidobacteriota bacterium | reverse complement strand
AACTTTGTCAGAAAGTTTTTCAGCGATAATTTTGTTGATGAGCAGTGGGTTCTGTTTGAGCACGATCGCCTCGCTCTTCATGCGGTCGGCGTCCGCCACGGCGGTGACGCGAATTCGGTTGGCTTCGGCATCGGCGAGCATGTTGCGTCGCTCGTGCTCGGCCTTGCTGTCAATCACTTTGGCCTCCGCCGCGGCCTCCGCGTTCTTTATCGTGGATTCCTTGCGAGCTTGTGCCTCCAGCCTTGTCTGCTGGATTTGCTTCTCCTTGAGCGGCAAAGTGTATTGCATGGCATCGGATTCCGACTTGGCCTGCAAGACGCGAACCTGCGCGTCGCCCTCGGCGTGTTTCACTTCCCGGACTTTTGCCGCATCCGCCTGGAGTTCCGCAATGCGCACCTGCTTCTCCTGGATCTGAGTCTCAAAGACGAGGCGGTCGTTTTCCTGCTCCTTCAGCAAGAGTCCTTCGAGCCCCTGGGCGTATTGCTCCGGCAGCTTGATGTCGCGCACCATCACTTCCTTCACCAGAATTCCATCCGCGCCGAGTCTCTTGCTGATCGCGTCCGTCGTGCGCTTTCGAATTTCCTCTCGTCTCGCGGCGAAGACGTCGCGCACGGTGTAGTTGGGAACTATTTCGCGGAAAGCGCTCGCTACCACCGGTGGGACGATTTGCTCTTCCACGGGCTGGGGCAGGTTATTCTGGATGTAGTCAAGGCGCCGTGGATCGAGCTGATATCGCACATTGATAGCGAGTCCGATAGTGAGGCCCTCCTGGGAAGTGACACTGAGGACCTCGACCTTATGCGCAGGCTCCGGCGCGGCGTAAGTCGTGAAAACCCGGTCGCGCACGTCGAAAAGCTCCGCGTGCTCGAGCAGCGGTTTGATGAAATGTACTCCCGGATATAGCGTTCCGGGGCGAGTGCCCGAGATTTGGCTCACGCGCACGCCAGCCATTCCGCTGGGAACAACCACGATGCTTAAGCTCACGAGGAATGGCAGCCAGGCGATGATCGCCAGTTTCTTCGCTGTGGACCAGCGAACGGGTCTTGGCGCAGGAAGTTTCTCCGCGGCGCCGCGTGCCAGCAACCTGCGGTAGTTTTCGGCCAGAAAGGAATCGTACACGATAATCATTGCGGCGCCGAGGAACGCCCCGATGCCCACGATCAGCATTACATACTTTAGTAACAGCATGTTTTTTCTCCTTTGGATTCGGCTCGGGATCTTGACCCCGGCTCCGTTCGAGTTCACGATTTGCGGTTCGACTTCGCTCACCGTCCCTGAGCGCAGTCGAAGGGAAGATTGTTGATTACGGACTGAAGCGGCCGCGGCCTCGAGGTTTTCTTCAATCGGAGATCGCCAATCCTCAATCGCCTAGCCCTAAAACTCTTCGGCAGTCGCCGCCCATTCAGCCAGCGAAGGGTCGGGCGCGCGCCGCGTGCTTGGTGCGGGCGCCGACTGGGCGGGGGCCGTGCGGCCGGCAAAAATCTCAGCCGGTTTCCGGCCGCGCTCGCCACGAATCACAACCACATCGCCCACACGCACCAGGGTGAATAGCTCCTCGACGTCGCGCTTTCGCATGCGGATGCACCCGTGAGAGGCCGCCTTCCCCACTGAAGTCTGCTCGTTGGTTCCATGGATGCCGTAGCCTTGGGCGCTCAGGCCCATCCATCGATTGCCAAGCGGGTTGGATTTCCCCGGTCGGACGACCTCGCCCTTATGGTAATAGGTGGGATCAACCACCTTGTTGATGATTTTCATCTTTCCGGTCGGGCTTGGTGTTGAAGCCTTCCCCACCGCCACGTCGTACACTTTCAGAAGGCGGCCGCCTTCTCTCACCGCCAGCTTCCGGGCCGGGATGCTCAGCACAAGGACACGCTGTGGGGTTGTCTGCTCCTGTACGCCCGGTCTACCGGAGGCCACGGTATCCTCTCTGGCGAAGGCCTGCGCCGACCAGAAGACCACCATTGTTCCCAGCAGAAGCCCCATTCGATTTCCACTTTGGTTAGCGGCATTGGCATTTCGGTTCGTTTCGCGTCGCACGTTCATTGTCTTTGCTCTCGCATGCATGTCGTGTCCCACACCACAAGCAGAAGCAAGGTGCGGGCCAATCGTTATTTGTATGATTCAGCGCGAGTTAGATCATGTCCGCGACGGACAGACCGTGTCCGGCAGGCGATGCTGTGTGAGGAATGACACGGCCTGATCGACATCAACTTTCAGGCCCAAACGTGGCAACGGAGGATTGGAGTTTGCTCAGTCGGGAAAGTGCGCCGATGCGCGATTACGATATTTACGAAGTACCGTATCAGCTTCGCGGTGGGCTGAAACCAATTCTGCGGGTAGAACACATACCTTTCGTTATGTGAGGCATCGGACCGCCGGCTCCCGCGCGACCTCGGCCTCGTCCGGCGGCTGCGACGGGGTCTCCAGTTGCGTGACGGCGGGGAAACACCTCAGCAGCTTCGGAAACACGTCCGGTTCGTTGACGCGCTCCACCGGAGTTTATATAATCCGACCCTCAACCATTCCACTCCATAAAGATTGGGCCGTGATGGAGATTTGACAATGGTACGCCGTACAAGCTCCGTGCATTCGGTTTTGATGCTCGCTCTGTACCTCGCTAGCTCCGGCATGGGGGCGAATGAAGGGCCCATCAAGGTTCAGGTCCACTGGGACCGGATCATCCGTGTTTCGCGTACCAAGCCGACCTTTCTGTTAGGGGCGTCGCCGGATTTGATGCGCGGCGCCCCGCTTCACGATCAAATCCTCCAGCGGGTCAAGGCCCTTGGCGCCGACGATGTGCGGTACACAGGAGCCGGGTACGTTTATCCCCACCTCGGTGTCGCAGAACTGGACGCGCCCACTGCCGCCTCCACGTCCTGGGATTTCTCTTACATCGATCCTGTTACCGAGGACATCATGCAAGCGCTGCGGGGGCATCCCGTGGCGCTGAACTTCACCACCATCCCGGCGTGGATGTTCAAGACGGCCAAACCGGTCCGTTACCCGCCGGATCCGGCGACTAGAGCATGGGATTACGTGCAGGGTACGGAGCTCCGCGATCCCACGCTTCGCGAGGTTGCCGACTACTTTGCGCGCGTCGTCGCCTGGCATGTAAAGGGCGGCTTTACCGACGAACTCGGGAAATGGCACGAATCAGGGCATCACTACAAGGTGGACTATTGGGAAGTGTTTAATGAACCGGACCTCGAACACGGGTTCAGCGCGGAAACTTACACGAGGCTTTACGACGCCGTGGTGGAGGCAATTCATAAAGTCTCCCCGCAAATTAAGTTTGTTGGCATCTCGCATTCTTATCTCGTGGGGCATCCGGAGTACTTAACCTACTTCCTCGATCCCAAGAATCACAAGGCCGGGATTCCACTCGATATGATCTCCTATCACTTCTACGCCGTGCCGAATCCGGACGAACCCCCGGAAGCTCACCAGTTCACCTTTTTCAGTCAGGCGGACAAGTTCCTTGAGGTCGTCGGTTACATTGAAACCGTTCGGCAGATGCTTTCACCGCAGACGGGCACGATGGTGAATGAGATCGGCACCATGCTCCCTGAGGACTGGTTACAGACGAGGCCCGATTACGTCTTCAGACCCATCCGGCCTTCCTATTGGAATCTCTCGGCGGCGACCTATGCTTATGTGTTCGCGGGACTGGCGCGGCTCGGCATTGATTCAGCCGGGGAATCGGGCATCCCCTGCGCTCCGGGAATGTGGCCGAGCATCGCCCTGCTCGATTGGGAAACCGCTCAACCAAACGCGCGATACTGGGTCCTCAAGCTCATCCTCGAGAACTTTCGCCCCGGAGATAAGATCGTGGAGACTTCGAGCGACTCGGGGTACGTGATGGCGCAAGCGTTCGTGAGTCCCGGCGGAGGACGGAAGCTCCTGCTGGTTAACAAGCGGGAGCGAGAATTCGAGGTCCGCCTGCCGGAGCCGGGGACAGGAAAAGTCGAAATGATCGATCTAACGACCGGCTTGCATCCGCCCGCCTCCCGCACGCTCGCGGGCTCAACCTTCAAGCTGGGCGGATTCGGAGTTGCGGTCGTGACCCTCGCGAAGTGACACCGGCGCGCTATCCAGACTGCGCTGACGCATTCCCGCTGGCGACGCAAGTGGAGTTGGCAACGCCACACCGTTATTCAAAAATCCCTGCCCAAGAGCCGCAGTCGCTCGGTGTAGTTTCCGGGTGCGCCGTCACTCGGACGCGGCTCAGGATTAACCCTGGAGACTTGTCGCCAAACCCTAGGCGACTACTCATGATTTATATCTTTGAGCGCTGTTCTGGTACACTGTTAAGGCCGAAGGAGATTCATCTTGCAGCCCGCAGAAAAGCCCTCTCTCTATGATCGACTGGGGGCGTGTATAGCATCGCGACCGTGGTAGATGATTTTATCAACCGCATCATGGTCGACCCGAGGTTGAATGCCAATCCCCTGGTGGACGAGGCGCACCATCGCGTGCCGCCTGCGGGATTCAAGTACCTGGTGACCGAGATGGTTTGTTGGGCTACGGGGGGCCCACAAAAATACACGGGCAAGTCGATGGCTGATTCTCACGCCCACTTGAAGATTACGAGTCAGGAGTGGGAGGCATTCCTGGACGATTTTCAAAAGACGCTGGATAAGTTCAGAGTGCCCACCGAGGAGCAAGCCGGACTGAAAGGAATCGTCAACAGCACCCGATCGGATATTGTCGTCGGTCCCGGCCTAGGGGCGGGTGGAAAATCATAAACGCCATAGTATAGCCCGGAGGCTGTCTCGGGGCATGAAGGGCGCAGCCATGACATCGACTCAAGAAGTGGTTGGTTCGATCGTCTCCGTTTGGCGGTACCCAGTCAAGTCGATGATGGGAGAAGAACTGAATGCCGCCCAGGTCACCAAAGTTGGGCTAGCAGGAGACCGCTCCTACGCGCTGGTCGACACCTCCGACGGGAAGGTGGCCAGCGCCAAGAATCCACGGAAATGGCCGCAGCTTTTTGACTTCCGCGCCGCACTAAAAGACGCCCCCAGAACTGGCGGCAAGGGGCCGCCGGTCCGCCTCACCCTGCCGGATGGCACCATCATCGACAGTGACGATCCCGACGTCAACCGGATTCTCTCCAAGGCGCTCAAGCGTGATGTGAAACTATCCGCATCGCCCGATCTGCATGTGGCCACCGCGGAGGAGTACTGGCCGGATATCGAAGGACTCGACCACCGGGACACGGTCACCGACTTCGGTCTGCCAGAGGGTACGTTTTTCGACTGCGCCTTCCTGCATCTGCTGACCACGGCCACGCTCGACCGGCTACGGGCGCTGTATCCGCAGGGGCGCTTCGAAGTCCGACGGTTCCGCCCCAACATCGTGGTGGAGACTGCCCACGGTGAGAAGGACTTCGTCGAGAATGGTTGGATTGGGCAAATGCTAGTGATCGGGGATGCGGTTCGCCTGACCATCACTGGTCCCTGCCCGCGCTGCGTGATGACAACGCTCCCTCAGGGCGATCTCCCAAAGGATGCCGGCATCCTGCGCGCAGCCGCCCAGCACAACCGGGCTAACATTGGGGTGTATTCCTCTGTATTGCATGGTGGCATGGTCCGCCGCGGTGATTCCGTCAGGGTGGAGCGGGCGCACGCTTGGGACTAGCGCCAGTCGTGGGCGCCAACCTTGAAAGGGAGGACACTCCAGCTCGACCGACCAAATGCACACGAAACAATGCTGGCACATGCTGCTGCCGAAAGCTCAAGGGATCAACGGGGCCCTCAGACTTCTTCGGCCCGTTAAACCGATTAATCTCGAAAACGCCGCGATGTTGACTGAAAATCTGCAACTCCCGGTTTACCACTCCCTCGGAAACTACCGCTGCACCTTGCGGCTCGCCCTCTGACATTGGCCATTACTTGCCCGTGAAGCCGGCTTACCGAAAAAGGGTTCAAAAAGATGGCGCTTAATCCACCGGGAATACATCCCGTCGTTCAGAATCGAAGGAACCTGTCTCGCTGAAACGACTCTCTCAGTGGGGTTTGGTCCCTTCCCAAGACAATCAAAGTAAATGTCCCAGCCGAAAGGCTTCTTAGCTGGCAGCTTCTTCGGGCCAGACGTGAGGACTTCCCAGTGAATCGTGGGGCGTCGCGAGCTCGACTCGGTTGATTGCCTCGTCCGTGCTGCATCCCGGAAAAATGACCAGAAACTCCTCGCCGCCATACCTCCCCACCGTATCGTAGATTCTTACGCACGAACGTATCCGCCTTGCGGTTTCGCGCAGAGCGGCGTCACCTGCCAAGTGACCGTGCGTGTCGTTGATTTTTTTGAAGTGGTCCAAGTCCGCCATGACGACAGCCAGGGAACCTTTCGTGCGCTTGGCTCGGACGAGTTCGGAGTGGAGCGCATCGAGCGCCGCCGTGCGGTTCCAAAGACTTGTAAGGGGATCGTGGCTCGCCTGGAATCGGAGTGCTTCGCGCGCGGAGATTAGGGTCTCTTGGAGGGCGAGGATGCGCCTACCCGCACGCAAACGGGCTCTTAGCTCGTTCGAGTCAAAGGGCTTGATCAGGTAATCATCCGCCCCAGCTTCGATCCCTTCAACGATGCTTTCTTTCTGGTCTTTTGCGGTTAGAAGAATAATATAGATATAACGTTCCCCTTTAACTTTCCGCAACACACGACATAACTCGACGCCGTCCATCTCGGGCATCATCCAGTCCAAGATCGCCAGCCTTGGCCCATCTTCGGCTTGAAGCGCCTGCAAAGCCGCCCGCCCGTCGCGCGTCGCGACCACATCAAATTCCCACTTTTCCAAAAAGGATTCGAGGATGCGGAGCGAGAGAAGGTCGTCTTCGGCGATTAGAATCTTCATGGCGAGACGCACTTTTGCAATGTGGCCGACGCGGCCTCGTTGCGTTTGAATCCTTCTTCGAAAGTTCGATAACCTTCTTCGGCCGGCATCGTCCGGTGCGAGAACATCACAGTCTGCATCCCGTCAAAGACCGGCGCCGTCTCGGATCCCAGCTTCGCAAGGCAATTTGAAACCATCCGCACGGGCACGCGGCCGTCGTCCGCAATCGAGACTTTCATGGCCGTACGTCCAGTTCGCTCAAATTAGCGATCGCCGACTTGAGACGATTGAGTTCATTTTCCAGCTGGCGGTAGGCCGGCGCGGCTTCGGCGAGATTCGCTTCGCGGCCCATCATTTCCAATTTCAGCGCTACCTCGAAGGCCGGTTGAGCGCCGATATTGCCTACGACCCCTTTGAGCGTGTGGGCGGCGCCCTCCAAGGCTTTGGCATCGCCCGACGCGACGGCCTCTCGGAGGTTTGTGAGCAACTGCGGAAGTTCTTTCAGGAACAAAGGTACGATCTCCTTCAGCAGCTCAGTGTCCCCTCCCACGCGCTCCAGGGCCTTTTTCGTGTCGAGGGACTGATCGACTTCTGTTTTCGCCGTTGGTTCCTCGCCCAAGCTGGGGGCAGCGCCCAAGTTTTCAATGGCGTCGAGCAGGTCTTCGACTTGGATGGGCTTTGCGACGTAGCCATCCATGCCGGCGGCCAGGCAGCGCTCGCGGTCACCCTTCATGGCCCGCGCGGTCATAGCAATGATGGGGAGGTGAGCGCCCGTGGCCTTCTCGCGCTCGCGGATGGCAGCAGTCGCTTCCAGTCCATCCATCTCCGGCATCTGGACGTCCATCAGAACCAGATCGAATCCCTTGAAGCCGGCCTTCTCGAGCAGGTTCAGGGCTTCGCGCCCGTGAACAGCCAACACCACCGAGTACCCGCGCTTCTCGAGGAGCCGAATTGCCAATCGCTGGTTGACGGCGTTGTCTTCCACAAGCAACACGCATAGCTTCCGCCGCCATTCGTGCAGCAAGTGGCGGGTGATGAGGGAGCGATCCTGAGTCGGTGCAGACTTGGCGCCGAACACGGTCAGGATTGCTTCGCGCAGCTCGGACTGTCGAATGGGCTTGGTCAGATAGGCGGCGACGCCCAGCTGCCGGCAGCGCGCCGCGTCCCCGCGCTGGCCTCCCGCAGTCAGCATCATAATGGTCGCGCCGGCCAGTGTGGGGTCCCGGCGGATGCGTTCGACCAGCGCGAACCTGTCCATGCCTGGCATGTGGCCGTCTGTGAGCACCAGCGGAAAGGGCTCGGCGTGGTCTCTGGCCTGTTGCAAGAGGTCCAGGGCCTCCTCGCCGCCCTCGGCTAAAGCAGGTTTCATGCGCCAGCGCGCCAGCATGTCGTCCAGGATGCGCCGGTTGGTGGCATTGTCATCGACGACCAGAACGGAAATGCCGGCCAGGCTGATCAGGTCGGTGGGCTCGGGCGGGGTGGTGGTTTTGCCGAGCGAGAAGGGGGCGGCGAAATGAAAGCCGCCGCCCTTTTTCACCGCGCTTTCCACCCAGATGCGCCCGCGCATCATGGCGACCAACTGAGCGGAGATGGTCAGGCCCAAGCCCGTGCCCCCATATTTTCGGGTGCTGGAACTGTCCGCTTGCGTGAAGGCTTCAAAGATTACATGCTGCTTTTCTGCGGGAATGCCGATCCCGGTGTCGGTCACCGCGAAGTGCAACCCGACCGCGTCTTCCAGGTGGGACTCGAGCTCGACGCGCACGATGATCTCGCCTTGGGGAGTGAACTTGATGGCGTTCCCGACTAGGTTGATGATGATCTGGCGCAAGCGGGTGGAATCGCCGATGATCTGGGGAGGCACGCCGGGGCGGATGTCGCAGGCCAGTTCCAGGCCCTTCTGCTGGCGGCTCAGCGCCAGAGTCTTGATCGTCTGTCGCCCGTCAACAGACCACCCTGCGTCTCCTTCGAGTCTTTGGTGATGATGTTGACCACGCCGTTCACGGCGTTGGCGCCCCAGACCGTGGCTCCCGGATCGCGGATGACCTCGACCCTCTCAATGTCTTCGAGGACCAGGTCTTGGGCGTCCCAGTAAACGCCCGAAAATGCCGGGTCGTAAACCGTTCGCCCATCGATGAGCACCAGCAGTTTGTTGGCGAACCGCCCGTTGAATCCTCGGGCCGTGATGGCCCAAGTGTTGGAAGTAATTTGCGCTACTTCGAGCCCCGGCGCCATCCTCAGAAGGTCTGGAATATTCGTCGCGCCAGAACGGCGGATTTCTTCCTGAGAGATGACATACACAGCGGCGGCGGCCTTTCCCAGCTTCTCCTGTTTTTTTGGGACGGAAGTAACCTTGATATTCATCAAGTCTTCCAGGCTGGCCTCTGAAAGATCAGACGTGGGACGGTGCTGAGCCCAAATCACTCGAACCGTGACGCCCAAAATCAAGGCTGCAATAAGGCCAGACAAATAACGCAAAAGTGGGCGGAGGCAAGCAAGGGTAGCTCGACAAAAAGCCGCCTGGCCGATCGCTCGCGAAAGAGGGAGACGTAGCGGCTTCTTCCCGGCCGCCTTCCTCAAATCCTCGGCCGACATCAGCAGCGGGGATTCTAAGGTGAATGACTCAAGTGAACCCATACATCATCTCCTCAGGCAGCGGACCCTTGCGAAGAAGGTTCAGGAAGCGCCCCGCCTCCTGCTCCCGGGACGGGTGCCGGCAGTCGCCGTGTGAGTGGCGCAAGCCTTTTCCCAGGCCTAAGCCGGTCGGATCATATTCGCTGCCCCGATTTGTTTATCGGAGGAAACTTCTTCGGGCTTGAGGACTTTTCGGCGGCTTGTGGGCCGATCCACCACTTGGAGTGAATTGTTTTGCCCGAGGGCCCCTGGTCAGACGCGGCGGCAGAAATCTTGTGCGGGACAGCGGTCGCCATGGGGCTGGCCGTTTACTTTTCCAAGGAGATCCGCCACCGCATACTCATCGCGCGCCAAGCGGCGCGAACGCCCCCGCCCGTGCCGGACCTGACGCTGGCGGCGAGTAGGCAAGTCAAGTTGGAACGGCTTCAGAAGATGTGTAAGCGCAAGGTCAAGTACTTTTTCGGGTCCTTCCGGAACTCGTCCAGAAACTCCTTCAGCGATTTGGCGCTGGCGTTCAGAGTATTGAACAGGGATTGATCGGTCGAAAGCTTGCCGAGCGTTCCTTCCCCGTTGTCCATGCGCGAGGTAATGGAGTCGAGGTGCGTCACGGTGCTGTTGACGCGGTCGTAGAGGTGCGGATCGTTGACCAGCTTTCCGAGCGTTCCCTGGCCTGACTCGATTTTGTCCATCAATGCGTTGCCGCGCACAGTCAGTTTGTTCACGTTGTCGTACACGGAGGGATCGGAGATGAATTTCGCCAGGGTCCCTTTGCCGCTGCGAGCATCGGCGATAAGCTGGTTAAGCGAGTCGAGTGTTGAATTCATGCGCTGGTAGAAGGATTCGTCCGTGAGGAGCTTGCCGAGCGTCCCCTGGCCGCTCTGGATGTTCGTGACCATGCCCTGGACCTTCTGAGTGGTTTGTTCAAAGCGATTATAGAGCTCTTGGTGATAAATGAGCTCACCCAAAGTTCCTTTGCCGGAGGATATCTGGCCGGTAATGTCGTTGAGCTTGGAGCTGAGGACGCGCAGGTTCGAGATGACGTCGTTGGTATTCTGGACAATCGCCTTAATATCCGCTGTCTGCTGGCTCTTCAACTCGGCGTCGTTGGTTAGAGGCTTCTGTCCCGCTCCGCCCCGGGAGATATCAATGTAAGATTCGCCGAGCAGTCCGGCGGTGTCCTGAGATGCGATCGAGTCCTCGCGGATTTCGTTCTGATACCGCCGCGAGACGCGCAGATCGATTTCCACGGCCTTTGCAGGGTCGGCCAAGCTGGACATACGGATTCGCTGCACGTTCCCGACCGGAATCCCGGCCAGGCGCACTTCCGTGCCTTCGCGCACGCCGCCGGCGCTCGCAAAGTAAGCCCTCAGCGTGTAGCGGCGGCTGAAGACACCCACTTGGCCGCTGATGAAGAATAACGCCACGGCAAGAACCGTCAGACTACCAATCACCAGAAGGCCCACGCGCAGCTGCACCCAGGAGATCTGTTTGTGTTGAGGCATGTCTCGTCTCCGAATTGGGATTTACACCTAGCAGGTTGATGAAAATTCCCTCCGCGATGTCATTCTGAGGAGTCCCGATTCACTTTATCGGGACGACGAAGAATCTGCTAGGTTGTTGATATGTCGAAAAGCAGATCCTTCTCCCGCCCTTCGACAGGCTCAGGGCCGTGAGCGAAGTCGAACGGCGACTGCGGGATCAGGATGACAGCGTCAGACGCGTTTTCCATCATCCTCCAAAATCATTTTATGCCAAGCCGCAAGCGAGCGGGAGTTCAAACAATGAATTTGCGAAGATAGGGGTCCGCCGAGCGCGTCAGGTCGTCGCTCGAGCCCTCGAAGTAAACCTTTCCGTCGCGGAGGACGGCGAATCGGCAGCGGACTGCGGGACGGCTCCCTCCGTCGCTTGCGGCGGGCACTAGGCCTTGTTTCTCGGATGAATAGACGAAGTTCGACAAAATGAAGGCGTCCTGAAGACGGTGCGTGACGAAGACCGTGGTCACGGAATTCAAATCGCGGAGCTTGGCCAAGAGCACGATGATGGTGTGGGCGGTGACGGGGTCGAGCCCCGCCGTCGGCGAATCGTAAAGCATCAAGCAGGGCTGGCTGACGATGGCGCGCGCGATGGCCACGCGCCGCCGCATTCCGCCGGAAAGTTCGGCGGGCATCTTGTCAAGGGCGTGCTCCATCTCCACAAATCCCAACACCTCGCGAACGCGCCGCTCGATCGCCTCTTCGTCCCGCACGCCCTCTTCTCGGAGCATGTAGGCGGCATTCTCGTAAACAGAGAGGGAGTCGAACAACGCCCCTTCCTGAAAAACCATCCCCATGCGGCGGCGATAAGGGCCGAGCTCGACTTCGGAGAGCGGAGTGAGATTATGCCCCTCGACCCACACCTCACCTGCGTCGGGCTTGATGAGGCCGAGGATGACCTTGAGCAAAACGGACTTTCCCGTTCCCGTGACCCCCAGGAGCGCGAGCGTTCCGCCCGATTCGAGTTTGAGAGACACGTCGGAAAGCACGGGCCTCTCGTCGAATAAGACCGAGACGTCGCGGAGTTCAATGGTAGGAGGGCCGGACATCGGTCGTCACGCCCTCTGGCGCGCGGCCCTCGGTGAATGGCGAACGCCGTTCGCCCCTACACCCTCAAATCCGACCGCGGCCGAGGGATTCACCCATTCTAGCTTCTCCGCAGGGTCTGCACCTAGGCGAATTTGATGCCAATGAGGAATTTGGTGATGAAGAAATCCAGGACGAGGATCAAGACGGAAGCCACCACCACCGCCTGCGTGGTGGACCGGCCCACACCCTCCGTACCCCCGCTGGTGTGGAGCCCGCAATAACATCCCACCACCGAAATAACCGGCGCGAAGAAAACCGGTTTGATCAGGCCCTGGAAAACGTCTGAGGAGTCGAGCGCCTGATATGCGGAAGTCCAGTATTGCTCGGCGGAGAGGTGGGCGGTATAGACGCTCACGATCGAGCCGCCCAGCAGCCCCAGGAAGTCGCAGAGGATGGTCAGGAGAGGCAAGGAGATCAGCGTGGCATAGAGGCGCGGCGCGACGAGCTTGCGCATGGGGCTTGTCCCAAGCGCCCTCATGGCGTCCACCTGCTCGCTCACCAGCATCGAGCCCAGCTCGGAAGCGATGCTGGAACTGTTTCTGGCTACGACCATCAGGCCGGTGAGTACCGGGCCGAGCTCGCGGACGAAAGAGACCGAAACCGCCTGGCCGAGCAGCCCGACTTCGCCGAAATTCTGCAACGTCCGGTAGGTCTGAAGGGCCAGAACGCTTCCCATGGAAAAGCCGGTCAGTAGCACGATCGGCAACGACCCGAACCCGATCGCGTCGGTTTGATAAAGCAGGTCCGTGAGGTAACGAGGCGGGCTAAAGGCAACGCGCAAAGCGTCCACCAGAAGCTCGGAGAACTCCTGGACGGCCAGCACTCGGCCTTTCAAATAGCCACCGATCGCTCCATCTGGCACTCAAGCCTCTGGCGCCGGTCGGCATGCCCGCGCTTTCCGACGCTCGTGGCACTTTAGCGAGCGGGCTTTTCGAAGTCAAGCCGCTGCCAATTTTCGCGGTGTTGTTGCGCGCGAGGGCTTCTGAGAGGCCAGAGTTAGATCTTCGTCCTCATGGCTGAGCCCCTTGCGAGCTCGGCCAGGTCCTGGAAATAGCGACCGTGCGTGTGGCGGAGTGCCTCTTCGTTGGGAGCGTCGAAAAGCACGACCTCGTGTTCGACACCTTGGCTGTTCAGTTTTAATTCAAGCTCGAGACGAGTATCCTCTGCGACCTTCCGCCAAGCGTCCTCAAACTTGCGCATCTGTACGATGGTCCCGCTGAGGCGATCATATTCAATCAAGAACACCATGTCAGTTCATCCTACTTGGCAGAGCATCGGAGATCTTATTCAGCCCTTGATTAAGTATAACATGCCGTACTCCAATCTCCTCTCGCGGGCCTGTCGGGTCGCGCGAGGGGTTGATCTGGTAAAACTGTTGGAGTAACTGATGAACTCATGTTACGTTTCTGGCATGGAAGCCCGGCGGGCGTTTACAGTTGGTCTGGTTCAAATGCCAATGTCGGCCGACCGCGACGAAAACCTGGAGCGCGCAGCCGCGCACATCGCGGCGGCGGCACGCGCGGGAGCCGATCTGGTCTGCTTGCCGGAGCTTTTCCGCAGCCGGTATTTCTGCCAGCGCGAGGATGCGGCGAATTTTGACCTCGCCGAGCCGATCCCCGGTCCCACGACGCGGGCGCTGGGGAAGATAGCCCGCGCGAAACGGCTGGTTGTCATCGCCCCCATTTTCGAGCGGCGCGCCGCGGGCGTTTACCATAACTCCGCGGTGGTGCTTGACGCGGACGGCTCGGTCGCCGGAGTCTATCGCAAGATGCACATCCCGGACGACCCGGCCTACTACGAAAAGTACTATTTCACGCCGGGGGATCTGGGTTTTCGCGCCTTCCAGACCCGCGTCGGCCGCATCGCAACGCTCATCTGCTGGGACCAGTGGTATCCGGAAGGCGCGCGACTGGCGGCACTCAAGGGTGCGAGCATCCTGTTTTACCCGACCGCCATCGGCTGGCATCCCGAAGAAAAGGCGCGCCATGGCGCTCCGCAACGCGACGCCTGGCGCACCGTGCAGCGCGGCCACGCCATTGCCAACGGGGTTTACGTTGCGGCCGTGAACCGTGTGGGCTTTGAGGGCGCGCCGGGCGGCCGGAAGAACGGCCGGAAGGGTCAGGACGGTTCCTCAGGCGAAGGCATTGAGTTCTGGGGCTCGTCGTTTATTTCCGACCCTTTCGGGATTGTCGTCGCCGAGGCTTCAACGGACCACGAGGAAATCCTGCTTGGGCGCGTGGACCCCGAGCGCATCGAGCAGGTCCGCCGGAATTGGCCGTTTCTACGCGACCGGCGCGTAGACGCCTACGGCGGAATTGAATCCCGCTTTCTCGCTGAGCCCCCAGAAAGTGGTAAGGGCGCGCGCACGAAAAAATCAGCGCACCGGCGCATGGCGGCAGGGTAAGGCTCGGCGCGCCTTGAGCCGGGGGTAATCTCACTCAGAAAAAATGGCCGAGAAAAAGGCGCGAAGCCCCGCGGCTCAGGGCTTTCGAATGCCCGCCGAATGGGAGCCGCACGAAGCCACCTGGATCGCCTGGCCGCACCA
>QHZN01000092.1 GCA_003225365.1 Acidobacteriota bacterium | reverse complement strand
AACAGTGCTTCCGAACAAGAACACACCCTGTTGGACCGTAATCAGGCTGTCGTTGGAAATCGTGAACACCGGGGTACAGTTCGGACAGGCGGGGTTTCTGGAAGTGCCCCGGCTCGCGTCACCGGCTGCGCGGTTGTCAATGAAGAGATTCCCGTTCGGAATATCGTAATAGACGCCCCAGGCGCCTCGAATCACCGTCCTGCCTCCACGCACCGGGCTATAGGCGAAGCCCAAGCGCGGCGCAATATTGTTCAAGTCCTTCGGATATAGGGAACTGATCGGGCTGCCGTTTTGCTCCGGAAACGCGAGACCCGTCGGCGTGAACGTAGGCAAGAAAGTCGAAATGGTATGCGTCGGGTCATGGAACGGACCGTTGTAGTCATATCGGAGGCCCAGAGTAAGATTAAGCTTCGACGTGTATTGCCAGTTGTCTTGACCGTAGCCGGATATAGAATCCACGAACCAGTTGCGCCGGGGGTCGCCGGTGGCAATCGCGCCGTTTCCCGGAGCGATATATCCGGCCAGGAAGTCTGCCAACGCCTTTTGCGGAGTGCTGAAAGCAGGATCTCCAGACCAGGGTCCGGCCGTACCATCCCAGGAGAAGCCGCCGCGAGCCTCTCTCAGGTAATGGACAAAGAGTTTCGCGCGGCGGTATTCTCCGCCGAATTTCAACTGGTGGCTGCCCATGGCGTAGGACAGGTCGTCCGTCACGTGCCAGGTAGTGTCTGTACGGCCTAAGTTGGGGGTCTCCCCCACTCCGCCCCCGCCAAATCCGCTGAGCTCCATGTTGGGTGCGCCAAAGTTGAACGAAGTGACTCCGGTGTTGAATCCGAGAGCCGGCGGGTCCTGGCCGTGCGATAGGTCGTCGAATTCCTGCAAAAAATAATTCACGCCAAAGAGCACTTGGTTCACCATGCGCGGAGTTAGCGTGCTGGTCCACACCGCCGCCCAATTCTGCTGGCGGCTGGGAACGGCTTGAAAATACTCCTTGTAAACCGAGCCGGCAAACGCTGTCGCATCGCCCGTGCCAATGATCGAGCGGATGAAGAAGCGATTCTTTTCGCTTATGTTGTAATCAATTCGGCCTACAAAGTTGTTGCTGCGGTAAGCGTTATTATCTCCGCTGACGAAATTGAGCGAAGTCCCCGGCGCCGACTTGATGGAACTTGGCCAGAGGTTGGTCAGAAGGTTCGTCATCACCGGGTTAACGGATATGGAGTATTTGGTCAGGACAGTTTCCGCCTGAGCCACCCAAGCGTCCGATGGGACTGTGGCGGCGCTGGATTGGCCCGCGATCAAGCGCTGACCCTCGTAACTCAAGAAGTAAAAGGCCTTGTCTTTGAATATCGGGCCGCCCAGGGAAGCCCCGAAGTTGTGATTCCGGAGCTCGCTGGGAGTTCCCGGCGTATTGAAGGGTTGCGCCGCCGCCACCGCGTCATTGCGATGGAAGTAGTAGGCGCTGCCGTGGATTTCATTGGTCCCCGATTTGATCACCACGTTGACCATGGAGCCCGGGTTGCGGCCGTAATCCGCCCCGCCCACGCTCTGTTGGTTGAACTCGGCAATGGCATCGATGGGCAGGAGAACCCCGGCAACTCCGGAAATACTGCCCTGATTGATGGCCTCAGAATTGTGCCAAAAGTCGTTGTTGTCCACGCCGTCAAGTTGCAAGTTGTTGTCGTTGGAACGGTTTCCGTCATGCGAAAAGGCAGAATTGACTACGGGAGTGAGTGAAAGCAACTGCCGATAATCGCGCGCGTTCAGGGGGATCTCCTGGACCGCACGGGTGGCGACCACGGCATTCTGAGCACTTTCGCTGGTCTCAAGCAGCGGAGCAGTTCCTGTCACTTCGACCATCTGCGTCTGTTGTGCCACTTTCAGCGTCACCGCCAAACTCGCGGTCCTGGCAACGTCCACCTGCACGTCCGTGAACTGCTGAGTCTGAAACCCCGTGTGGCTCACAGTGAGGGTGTATTGCCCGGCCGGGAGGTCGGGAAAATTGAAATCTCCCGACGTAGATGTGGTCACCGTCTGGCTCAGCCCGGTGGTCTTCTGTTCCAGCTTGACGGTGGCGTCTGGTATTGCCGCGCCCGTCGTGTCGGCAACGCTGCCGGCAATGGTGCCTCGGTTGGTCTGCGATAAAACGGCCTTAGGCACGACGAGAAGACACATGGCTACGGTCAGGGCGTAAAGGCTGCGGTTACACCACATATTCGCCTCCTTAAATTTCACAAATTTGGTCGGCTCCCCACCACCCGCAAGGCAAACACGGTATCACATAATGCGAGAATATTCGTCCGAATGTGCGTCATTGTCAAGCGACTGCGGGCCGGGGTAGCGTCCTGCTTCCATCGTAGCGGCGGGCTTTAGCCCGGCATTTGCCGCCCTGGAGGGCGCCTCTACGCTTCGAATTAGGACACTACCCGGGCCGGACGCTGAGGCGGCGCGCGCAGGGTGAGGGTAAAATAGGCAAGGCAACACGGGAGGTATCGGGGTGGCCAAAAAACACAAAGACACGGTCCGGAAGCAATTCGCGAAGACCGTGGAGGCATTTTCGAAATATGCCGTCCGAGATTCCGGCGACACTCTTGCCGAGCAGGTGGAGTTCACGAAGCCGCAACCTGCCGACCTGGCGCTCGACGTGGCCTGCGGCCCAGGGAGATATGCCCTGGCTCTGGCACCACGGGTGCGTTTCGCCCGCGGGATAGACTTGACGCCGGAGATGCTTCGGCAAGCGCGGGAATTCCAGCGGGAGCGGGGGATAGCAAACGCCTTTTTCGATTGCGGCGACGCGGACCAGCTTCCCTACCCCGATCGAAGCTTCGACCTGGTCACCTGCCAGTACGCCTTTCACCACATGCAAAAGCCCGCCGCGGCGCTCGCACAAATGCTTCGCGTCCTGAAACCCGCGGGGCGGATCGTGGTCATTGACAGCTTGGCGCCCGAAAGCGATCGGAAGTTCGAGCTTCACAATCGGATTGAATTGCTGCGGGACCCCTCCCACGCCGAAACCCTGCGGCTGACCTCGCTCCTCAGGCTCTTCGACGAGTTGGGCCTGGAAGTCGCTCGTCAGTCCATCCGAAGGCGGGAGCGGTCGTTCCATCAATGGATGCTCCGGGCTGGGATCGCACCCTCCGACCCGCGCTACGGGGAAACGCGTGGTCTGCTCGCGGATTCCATGAGCGGTGATACAGCGGGGTTTTCCCCAAAGCCGAACGGCGACGACTTTAAGATCACGCACAATGAGGCGCTGTTTCTATTGAACAGAATAGAACCCACGCAGGTGAAAAAGAAGGCTTAACTCTTTAGGAGGCTGATCAAAAACGCGCCGAAATGTCATGCTGAGCCCCATTCGCTTCGCTCACAGTTCGACTTCGCTCACTGTCCCTGACCCTTCACTGCTTCAGGGTCAGTCTGAAGAAGTGAAGACTGAGCGGAGTCGAAGGGAGGGCAGGCTCTTTGCTTGTCATTCTGAGCGAAGCGAAGAATCCCTTTCATTCCGCGCTCAGGGTAGACTCCGCGAAGCATCTCGCAGTGGTTTGAAATCAATATGATAGATTCTTCGCGGAGTTTACCCTGAGCGGAACTGCTGAGATGCTTCGCTCCGCTCAGCATGACAAGAGAAGGGCTCAGAATCACAACGTTAGACAATTTTTCATCAGCCTCTTAGGGCATCCGGGGGCGTCTCGCCGCGCCAAAAAGGCCATTCTCTTCGCCTCTGCGCTCGAATCAAGTAGACGGCGCTTCCCGCGAATAACACACCGAAGGCAAAGATAAGCGGCTGGCGCAGGGCGGTCGAGGCCACGTCGAGCCAGCTCGAGTCCTTGGGCAAGCCGCTGAGCCTCTCCCAAGCTTCCTCGGCGGCGGTCCCGAGCACGTAGAGCCAGCCCAAAATTGAAATGACACCGGGGAGGGGATAAAACCACATGCGGAACGGGCGCGGGAGATCGGGCGCGCGACGGCGCAGCAGGAAAAAACCAATGGTCTGCGGCAAGTACTGGATGAGCACGCGGGTGGCGATCAAACCCGGGATGACTTCGTTGAGCCGGCCCAGGCTGAAGACGGCGGCGACGAGCCCGAGCGTCACCAGCGAGATGTGCGGAAACCCGCCTTGGGGATGGAGGCGCGCAAAGACCCGGAAGAAATTCCCATCCGTTGCCGCGATGTAAGGAATGCGCGAGTAGCCGAGCAGGAGCGAAAAGGCGGATGAAAAGGCGATCCAAAGCACCAGCGCCGTCATGCCTTTCGCGGCCACGGCGCCCTCGAGCATCTCCACATAAGTCGAAGCGATGAACTTGCTTTCAAGCAGCGCCTTCCACGGAACCACGCTGACGAAAGAGGAGGTCATGAAGACGTAAAGCATTCCCACCAGCAGGATGGAAAACATAATCGCCCGCGGAATGACGCGCCCCGGGTCGCGGATTTCCTCCGCGAGATAGCACACGTTGTAGTAGCCGAAATAATCATAGAGCGCGTAAAGCGTGGCGTGGCCAAGCCCCGCCCAGAAAATCCAATTGAGCCGGAATGCATCGGGTGGGAAATTTAACAGGCGCGCCCCGTTCAGGTGCGGGAGGCCCGAAAAGACAATCCACAGACACCCCGCGAGCACCCCCGTCACAAGAACCACGGAGATGTTGCCGATGGTCCCGATGCGCCGGTAGAGCATCACTACCAGCAGCAGCGGGAACGCGCCCGCGATAGCACGCGCGCCCCAGGCCGGCAAGCCGGGCACGAGGTAATTGAGATAGCTCGCAAAGCCGATGCTGCCGCTCGCCACCGACAAGGGCGCGGAAAACATAATTTGCCAGATCATGAGAAACGACAGCCAGCGTCCGGCGCTCTGCGGACCGTAAGCCTCGCGCAAATAGTTGTAGCTGCCGCCGGCCTTAGGCATCGCCGCTCCGAGCTCCGCCCAGACCAACCCGTCCGAAAAGGCCACCAGCGCACCGACAAACCAGCCGAGCATCGCCTGCGGCCCACCCATAGTGGCGAGCAGGAGCGGAATGGTGATGTAGGGGCCGATCCCTACCATGTCGGTGACGGCCAGCGACGTCGCCTGGACTAGGCCCAGCTCGCGCCGCAGCCCGGGTTGGCTTGTGGTTTCCGTCGAAAAACCCCTCGTGGGAATGCCGCGCTCGGCTCGCGCCTCGCGCTTATTCCATATCGCCTCATTGATGTCAAGGCGGCCGCGCGAGGGGAGAGCTACCACGGTCTGTCGAAACAAACGAACACCGCTTCCTACGGAGTGCGAGCGGCGGAGCGTTTTCGCGACGTCGTCCGGAGCCCTATCGGACCTGACGGCTGGACTAAGACAAACGGCGGAAAGCGATACTCATAAGTGCTGACTCCGGACGACCTTTCTTCGGCGTAAAAGACGCCCGCGCCGGGCGTGTTTTTGATGAGCTTCAACCCCTTTTCGGGCCCCAGGACACTCGCGGCAGTCGCCAATCCATCGGAGAGCGTGCCCCTCCGCGCCACCACCGTTACGCTGCGCCGACCCGTCAGAGCGAGCCCGGTCCTCGGGTCAACAACGTGGGAGTAGCGCACGCCGGCAATTTCCGCGTGCTGTTCCGAATCTCCTGAAGTTGAGATGGCGGCCCTGCGCAGCAAGACGAAGCGAGCCGCGGCGTTCGTTGACGAATCAAGCGGTTCGATGGCTATCCGCCACCACTTCCTGCCGGGCGGGGGGTCAGCGACGGCGATGTCTCCGCCCCCGGCCACCAGCGCCCGGCGGATTCCAAAGCGTGCGAGCACCTTCAGAGCCTCGTCGTCCGCATAGCCTTTTCCAACGGCGCCGAGGTCGAGCTGCATTCCGGGTTTGAGGAGCCGCGCCGTGCGCGCATTCGGGTCGAGAACGAGATTCAGGTACCCCACTTTTTCGAGAGCCTTCGCCAAGCTCTCATGGTCCGGAAGCTCGTGCTGCCGTCGCGCGCGCCGCCAAAGCAAGACGACGGGCCCGACAGTGATATCGAACGCTCCGCTCGAACGCCGCGCGATTTCCTGAGCGGCGGCGAGGACGCGGAATAAATCTTCGCTGACCTTGACGGGTCCCCCGCCCGAGGCTCGCGACAGGCGCTCGAGCTCGCTCGTGGACAAGTAGTCGCTCATGATATGATTCAGCGCCTCGATGCGCTCGAAGGCCGCGCGCGCGGCTTGGTCAGCGGCAGTTTTGTCCGGCGCGTAAAAGACAATTCGAAACCTCGTGCCCATGTGCGGCTCGGCGTATTCGTAGCGCGTGAGCGCAGCGCCGCGGGCCGAGAGATCCCGCGGCCCAGCCGCCACGGTTAAGAGCGTGAGGAGCAATCCGCGCGCTCGATTCGTCATGGCCATTGGGTCCTTATTCTTGATGCCTTCCGTCGCACATTCAAGCCCTCCCTTGCGGCACTCCAGCGGAAGGTTCGCCGCGCGCTTGCAGGCTATTCGATGGGGACGACGGGGGCTGATCTGGGGAGCCCTGATGCTGGTATGGGGCTTGGCCGCTCGGGCGCCCTCTTCTCCACCGGCCTCTGACCCATTGCCGCCGGAAATGAAGCCCTACACGGAAACCATTCCCGGAACCGAAATCCATTTCGACCTGGCGCCGATTCCCGGCGGGACGTTCAACATGGGCAGTCCGCCTGGTGAAGCCGGCCGCTCCGAGGACGAAGGCCCCGCGCACCGGGTGACCGTTCACCCTTTCTGGATGGGAAAAACCGAAGTCACTTGGGACGAGTACGACGTCTTTGCTTTCAAGGCGGGAATTACTCGCACCGTGGGGAGTCCGGTGGAGGAAACGGCCGCCGAGAAGCTGGCCGACGCCGTCACGCACCCCACGCCGCCTTACACGGATGAAACCTTCGGCTTCGGCCGCAAAGGCCAGCCGGCCATCAATATCACTCACCATGCCGCCATGGAATACACGCGATGGCTTTCGGCCCTTACCGGCAAAACGTACCGGCTCCCGACGGAAGCAGAATGGGAGTACGCCTGCCGGGCGGGTGCGAGCACGCCTTTTTTCTTTGGCGGCGACGCCACCGAACTCGGCGACTATTCCTGGGATGCCGATAATTCCGGCGCGCGCCCGCATCCCGTAGGGCAGAAAAAACCCAACCCGTGGGGACTTTACGATATTCTTGGAAACGTTGGTGAATGGGTTTTGGACAAATACGACAAGGATTATTATGGCTCCTTCAAGCCGGACGTCCCGGCGCTTCTGCCGGTGTTGATCCCGGGGAGAGAGCGATTTCCAAACGTCGTCCGAGGCGGATCGTGGGATGACAAAGCCGGGCGAGTGCGCTGCGCTGCGCGGCTCGCCTCTTCCGCCGATTGGATGTCCCAAGACCCGCAGCGACCGCAGAGCATCTGGTGGCTGACGGACGCGCTCTTTGTGGGCTTTCGAATCGTCCGCCCGCTCGAAGAACAAGAGAATCTCAAGGGCATACGTTCCCAGGTCAAGAAGTTCGACTTCTGACCGCGTGCTGAAAAACGCCGAACTGTCATGCTGAGCGAAGCGAAGCATCCCTGCATTTCCCCTCAGGGCGAACTTCGCGAAGAATCTAAGTTCTTTCTTTTGAGAATGAAAAGCAGATTCTTCGCTTCGCTCAGAATGACAACGGAGCAGAGTAGTGCTGATTTAAGACAGAATAATAATGTAAGATAGAATTACAGAGTAAGATGGTTTTTCATCAACCGAATAGGATTCGCAAACCAATTATAAGGAGGGTCCTACCATGAGTCTGACGAGCAAATCAGAGGGAGCCCGCCCATCGCGGCGGCAATTTATCAAGACCTCGGCGGCTGCGGCGGGTGGGCTTGCCGGGGCCTGGAGTAAGCTGCCGGCCGTCCACGCGGCGGGAAGCGACATGATTCGCATCGGCCTGATTGGCTGCGGAGACCGAGGAACCGGCGCCGTGGACAACGCTTTTGAAGCCGCGCCGGGTGTCCAACTGGTTGCCATGGGCGACGTCTTCGAGGACCGGCTTGAGGAAAGCCTCGCCTTCCTCAGCAAGAAGAGTCCGGACAAAGTGGACGTTCCGGAGGCGCGCCGATTCATCGGCTTCGACGCCGTCGAGAAAGTCCTGGCGAGCGACGCCAATTACATCATCCTGACCACGCCTCCCGGCTTCCGATCCACGCATCTGAAAGCCGCGGTAGCCGCCGGCAAGAACATCTTTTCGGAAAAGCCCGTCGCCGTGGACGGCCCCGGCATCCGCACCGTGCTCGAAGCTTACGATGAAGCCAATCGGAAAGGCCTCGCCATCGGCGTTGGGACGCAGAGACGCCACCAGACGGGCTACCTTGAGACGATGAAGCGCCTCCAGGACGGCGCCATCGGCCGGATTGTCGGCGGGCGCGTGTACTGGAATCAGGGCAGCATCTGGGTGCATCCACGGCAGGCGGATTGGACTGACATGCAGTACCAGCTCCGGAACTGGTATTACTTCACCTGGATTTGCGGCGATCACATCGTCGAGCAGCACGTTCACAACCTGGACGTCGCCAACTGGGCGCTGGGAACTCACCCCGCGAGCGCCGTGGGCCTCGGCGGGCGACAGGTCCGCACGGGACCTGACTACGGCAACATTTACGATCACTTCGCGATAAATTACGAGTACGAAGGCGGCGTCCACATCGCGAGCTATTGTCGGCAGATCCCTGACTGCCAAAACGATGTTTCGGAAGCCTTCGTCGGGACCAAAGGCTTTTGCCAGGCGAACCGGTACATGATTACGGGGGAGAACAGTTGGAAGTTGCCCGGCAAAGACAATAAACCCTACGTCCAGGAGCATACGGATTTGATCGCGGCCATCCGCGCCGGCAAGCCCTACAACGAATTAAAGCAAGTCGCGGAAAGCAGCCTGACGGCTATTCTCGGCCGCATGGCGGCGTACACAGGCCAGCTCGTTACCTGGGAGCAAGCTCTCAATTCCAAAGAGGAGCTTTTGCCTCCCCAGCTCGATTGGAACGCTCCGCTGGCCGTCGCTCCAGTGGCCATGCCCGGAACAACGCAGTTGGTTTGAGCCGCGAGGCCCACTGCACACCCCGCGGCTGCCGTCCGTGGAGGCCGTTTTATTTTTTCCTCATGCGGGCGAGGAGACGCGCGCGGATTTTTGGATTTGGCCGGGACGAGGGGACAAGAGTACTCACGAAGTAGACATTCAAGGCCGCCTCCCGGAGGCGGCTGGTGCAAGAGACGCAGCCTTGGTCCAGATGGCGGCTGATTTCCTGGGCGACGTCGGAGTCCGCCGCCCCAAGCACATAGAGCTCGTAATAATCGTCTAGATGGCGGCAGTCCATGTTCGCATCACAGCGCCCACGCGGTGTCTCAGGAAGCCGAGCGAGGCAATGAGCCCGGCCCTGACTCGGGCCGGTGGCTCATTCACTTTCGCGGCAATCTCAGTCTCGGACTGGCCTTCGAGGACGAAGTTTTCGAGCGCCTCTCTTTGGGCCGTGGGCAATTGGCCCAATACCTTTTTCAAAAGCTCACGACGGTCTTCAAGCAAAGCCACCTCTTCCGCCTTCGGAAGGTAGAGGAACATCCGACGGTCGAAGCCCCCGCTGCTCCGCCGCTCGGTCCCGCTCCGCGGGATCGAACGCCGCCGCTCGAGCGCTCGCGAGCGAGCCACGAGGGCGAGCGCCACAGCGGCGCTGCCGCCCGCCCGCGCGATCCGCCGCGCCTCACTCATCATCCGCACAAAAGTCTCCTCGAGGACTTCTTCGGCAGACTCGCGGTCGCCGAGCACGCGCACCAGCATCCCAAACAGGGTGGGGCTGAAGCGGTCGTAAAGCTCCGACATCGCCCCGAGGTCGTGATCGGCGATGCGCGCCAGCAACTCCTCCGGGCTCGCCCGCCCGGCGGGGCTCGGTCGGTGGTTCATAGACGGGATGGTGGCTCGGGACCCGAAACCCTCGGACCGGGTTTCCGCCCATTCTCCAATCCTAAAGAGGTCATTCTGCGCGGCGGACGGTACCTCACTTGCCGCGCTTCTACGCGAAGAGAATATCACACTAGCTCGGGGGCGTCTCGACCGGCGCCGGTATTGCGGCCGTGAAGCTCTGTGAACGGGCAAGGGTGCCAAGTCACTGCCCACTGGGAAATGGGGCCGGAAAG
The DNA here is from genome assembly GCA_003225365.1 of Acidobacteriota bacterium. Taxonomy (GTDB): domain Bacteria; phylum Acidobacteriota; class Terriglobia; order UBA7540; family UBA7540; genus Gp13-AA74. The sequence goes on along the minus strand of QHZN01000092.1, from coordinate 18,897 downwards.
ATGAAATTGCTCGAGCCCCTAGGCCCTTCATGACGCCCGCCGCCCCATGCCCGCGACTCGCGTCATCCAATCCGTCGAGCCGGTTCGGACGATCTCTTCCAACGCCACGCGCGGGCAGATGTTCGAGTGGATGTAATCGAGCATCTGCGTGGCGACTCCGCGAATCCTCTTTTCGGTCGGCGGATCGAGGCATCTTCCCTGCTCGTCGAACAACTCCTGCACCCCCGCCACCGAAACGGCTCCCGGCAGAACGATAGCCCCGATATGCGAACAGACGCTCCGCAGGTGCTCGAGCGCCTTCACGGCGCCGATCTGCCCCGCCGCCACGCCCAGCAGCGCCACCGGTTTCCCCGCCAGCACCGAGGGGAACCCCAGATTCTCAATCAACAGCTTCATGACGCTCGAGAAGCTGCCGTGATATTCGGGCGTCGCCAGGATCACGCCCGTGGCCTCTGAAATCATTTTCTGGATGCGCTTAGCGTCGTCTGTAGGAGCCTGCCCCGGGAACGGCAAGCGGGCACTCGCCAGGTCCGGCACCTCGAGCGCCACTTCCGGATGCTTCCGGATTTCGTCCACAACCAGCGCCAGGGCTTTGGAGGTGAAGTTTCCCGGCCGCACGCTGCCTGCTGCCGCTACCAAGTGAATCCCGTTTCCTGCCATAGCGAAATCCTCCTTTGATTCAGCCTGGGATATTCGAGGCCTTCGAACGGACAATCGTTTTGGAGTACAATACTCCTGTGGATTGGATGGAAGTCTTCCGTGTGGCGATGCGGGCCCTGGCGCGCAATAAGATGCGGAGCGCCCTGACGATGCTCGGCATCATCATCGGCGTAGGCGCGGTGATTGCGAGCGTCGCGGTGGGGGAAGGCGCCGCGAACCAAATCCAGCAGCAGATCGCCAACCTCGGGGAAAACATGATCTGGATCGAGGCCGGCGGGCGCAACGTGAACGGCGTCCGGACGGGCTCCTACGGCACGAAAACCCTGACCATGGCAGATGCCCGCGCCATCCAGGAACAAATCCCCCTGGTCACGAACGTTTCGCCGCACGCCGATACCAACGCCCAAGTGATATATGGCGGCCAAAACTGGTACACGTGGCTGCGCGGCGTGACGCCCGAATACTTGGCGGTGCGCAAGTGGGATATCGAGCGCGGCTCCATGTTCTTCACCCATGATGTCGAAACGGCCGCGAACGTTTGCCTGCTTGGGCAAACGGTGGCTGAAAACCTCTTCGGCGCGGAAGACCCGCTGGGCAAAACCATCCGCGTGAAAACCATTCCCTGCAAAGTAATCGGCGTACTCACCCGCAAGGGCCAGTCACCCTTCGGCCAGGACCAGGACGACGTGATGCTGATGCCGGTAACAACGGTGCAGAAGAAAATCAAGGGGATCGACTGGGTGGATGACATCATGTGCTCGGGCGTGACCGCGGACGCGATCCCCGCCGCTGAGCAACAGATCACGTCGCTGCTGCGCGAGCGGCACCACATGAGGGCTGACGAAGACGACGATTTCAACCTCCGCCATCCCGCCGACATCGCGCAAACGCGCGCGCAGTCGGAAAAGATCATGACCCTGCTGCTGGCGAGCATCGCCTCCATTTCGCTGGTCGTGGGCGGCATCGGCATCATGAACATCATGCTGGTTTCCGTCACCGAGCGCACGCGCGAAATCGGCGTGCGCATGGCCGTGGGCGCGACCGAGTCCGACGTCCAAATGCAGTTCCTCAGCGAGGCGACGGTGCTGAGCCTGGTGGGCGGGGTGGGGGGAATCCTCGCCGGAATCGCGGGCTCATACTTGATTTCCAACACGCTGCGCTGGCCCACCTTGATCCAGCCCTTTGCCATCCTTGTGGCCGCGATTTTTTCGGCGGCCGTCGGACTCTTCTTCGGCTTCTACCCCGCGCGCAAAGCGGCGCGACTCGACCCTATCGAAGCCCTGCGCTACGAATAAGCGGCCCCCCGGTCGTGAAAAAACAATGTCTCGTCATATTCCGGATGTGTTATCATATTCCGGGAGAATGATAACATGATTCGAACCCAGGTCAGTCTGGACGAACAGGAGTACAAGCAGGCAAAGAGGGAGGCGGCCGCGCTGGGAATCCCGGTGGCGGAGTACGTCCGCCGCGCGATTCGCCGCGCGCTCCCGCCCTCCCGCCGCCCTCCCTGGATGCGATATGCCGGACTGGTCGAATCGGGCAACCCGCGGTCGAGCCAGACGGTGGATGACGTCGTCTATGGTGGCAAAGACTGAAGCCTACATTGACACCTCAGCCCTGATTGCCTTCCTGGACCGGTCGGACAGCTACCACCCGCTATTTCGGAGATTGTTTTCCAGCCCGCCCCGTCTGGTCACCTCGGCGCTGGTCATCGCCGAAGGCCACGGCTGGTTCCTGCGGCGGTACGACCGGAACAGAGCTGTCCAGTTTCTCAACTTCATTGACGAGCTCTCAGTCCTTGCCATCCAAAGTTTTGACCGAGACGAATTGGCCAAGACCAGCCGGCTAATTAAAAAATTCGGCGACCAGTCGCTGACGCTGGCCGATGCTCACGGGCTGGTCATCATGCACCAGCGCCGAATCTCCACTTGCTGGTCGGCCGACCGCCATTTGGGACTCACCGGCGCGAGCCTGATTGTGTCCGCTGCGAATCTCTAGCGCGGAGTTGTGTTGCAACTCCGCGGCTCCTACAATGGGCTGCTGACAAATCCCGGGGGCCCGGCGCACGCGGGGTCCCCGCTACGTGCAGGGCTAGGAGTCAGGAAGTTCTAAACGGAGGCGATCCCCGTGAAGGCGACAATGCTTGCTAAATGTGTCCTGGCGACGTGCCTTTTGACAAGCTTGATTACGGCCGGTTCGCCCCGTGAAACCGAATCCGCCAGCTCCTGGAATCGGAAAGCCGCAGCTGGTTACCTCGACCAAAGGGAAGGCTGGTGGGCCGCATGGCCCACGGCTGCCCGCGATCACCAGACCTTCTGCGTGTCTTGTCATACTGCGCTGCCTTACGCCCTCTCGCGGCCGGCTTTGCGCGCGGCGCTCGCTGAAGGAGCTCCCTCGGTCAACGAACAGCGACTCCTGGACAATGTCACTAAGCGCGTGCGCCTCTGGAAGGAAGTTGAGCCATTCTATAAAGATGAGAAATACGGCGCGAACAAGGCCATCGAGTCTCGCGGCACCGAAGCCGTTCTGAACGCGTTAATACTGGCGAGCTACGATGCTCGGCATAGGAAACTCAGCGCCGCGGCGCGCGACGCATTCAACAACATGTGGGCGCTCGAGCTGTCGGCCGGAGGTGCCAAGGGCGCGTGGCCGTGGCTGAAGTTCGACAACGAGCCCTGGGAAGCGAACGACTCTGAATTTTATGGAGCCTGTCTGGCAGCGATCGCGGTAGGCACAGCTCCCGAGAATTATTCTTCGACCCCCCAAGTCCAAAAAAATCTCAAGCTGCTCGCGGAATATCTCAACCGCGAATCCGGGAAACAATCCCCCATCAATCGCATTGTCCTTCTGTGGGCTTCTGCAAAATTGCCGGGCCTCCTCGCGCCCGAGCTGCAAAGGTCCATTATCAACGAGGCTCTGAGCAAGCAGCAGGCCGATGGCGGTTGGAGCTTGTCTTCGCTCGTCGGCGAGTGGAAGCGAAGGGACGGGACGCCGCTCGAAGAGAAGAGCGACGGCTACGCCACCGGCCTCGTCGTGTTTGCGCTTGAACAAGCTGGTGTTTCCCGCCAAAACGCCCAACTCGGGCGCGGGCTGGCTTGGTTGGCGCGTAACCAGAACCCGACGGAAGGCAATTGGATTGCCTACTCGCTAAACAAACAGCGTGACCTTTCTTCATACACCGGGCGCTTCATGAGCGATGCGGCAACGGCCTACGCCGTGCTCGCGCTCAGCGAGACCCATTGACTTTGAACCGCGCCCGGGTAGCGGAGTAGCGCGGAGTTGTTTTGTCCTTCGACTTCGCTCACTGTCCCTGAGCGGAGTCGAAGGGAGGACGGTGAGCGTAGTCGAACCGTAACTCCGCGGCTCGTATACTGGAATGCCCACGAAAGCCCCGGACTTAAACGACATGTCCACGCTTCCCGCTTCTAAAAGCCTCGAACATTTCTACCAACTGGCTGTGGGTTTTGCCGTGCTTGATTCTGGGACCCTTGGGCACGGTGATTGCCGCAGGGCCTTTCTATCTTGAGAAGAAGCACGTGGGCTCACTGTCGAAGCCAAAGTCGAGGGAGGCCATACACGAAGAGCGCGACCAGGCAGGCAATCGCCCCGAGGCGCGGTGATCAGGACTTCAGTGTCAGCTCCGCGCGACCGGTTTCCCGCTTTGTGCTAGACTATCAATCAGCACTTGGAGAGGTCCTTCGAGGAGCAAACATGGGACGCGTTTACAACGTTCAGGCCCGGTGGGACAGCGAAGGCGGAGTCTGGGTGGCTGAAAGCGATGATGTGCCTGGATTGGTAGCCGAGGCCGAATCCCCCAACGTCTTGGCCAAAAAGTTGCGTGTCTTAATCCCGGAACTCCTTGAGCTGAACGGAGGCCTCGAAGTCGGCGGCGAACCCATCGAGTTCATTGTGCGTTACGAGCACCAAGAGACTGGCGTCGCGGCCTTGACCTCCTGATGGCCAGCTATACGCCGAAGCTCAAGGAAATTCTTCGCGCCCACGGGTGCGCCTTCGAGCGGCCCGGACGTGGAGATCACGAGATCTGGTATAGCCCGGTTACCGGGCGCCGCTTTCCGGTCGATCACGCCATCGCCTCCCGCCACACCGCAAACGCGATATTGAAGCAAGCGGGTATTCCCAAGCAGTTTTGAGCCGGTGGATACAGGCACGGCCGCCTCAGCGGGGTCCCTGGGGCAGGTGCTCTTCGAGGTAGCGCGCGAGCAGGCGGTAAAGGTGCAGCCGCGTTCCGGGGCCTTCGATGATGGCGTGTGTCCGCCCGGGGTAAACCATGAAGTCGAATGATTTCCCGAGCTCAATCAGCCGGTTCACGAGCAGTTCCGTCCCCTGAAAGTGGACGTTGTCGTCGCCCGAGCCGTGCACGATGAGCAAGCGGCCCTTCAATCCCTCGGCGAAATTGATCGCCGAGCCTTCGCGGTACCCGTCGGGGTTGTCCTGCGGCAGTCCCATGTAGCGCTCCTGATAAACCGAATCGTAGAGGCGCTGGTCGGGCACCGGCGCCACGGCCATGCCGACTTTGTAGAGGTCGGGCGAGCGGAAAATAAGGTTGAGCGTATTCGTGCCGCCGCCGCTCCATCCCCACACGGCCACGCGCGTCGAGTCAACGTAGGAGCGGCTCCTTTCCAGCCACTCGAGCGCCGCCGCTTGCTCCTTCGACGACAGCACGCCCACCAAGCCATAAATGATCTTGCGCCATGCTCGGCCCTTGGGCGCGGGCGTCCCGCGGTTGTCGAAACTCGCCACCAAGTATCCATCCCGCGCGACGGCGCGGTGGAAGAGCGCGGTTTGGCCCGTCCATCCGTTGACGACCGTTTGCCCGGCCGGCTCTCCGTAGATAAAAACCAGCAGCGGATATCTCTTCGAAGTATCGAAATTCGGCGGCTTCATCAGCCAGCCGTCGAGAGCGACGCCCCCGCCGATGTCGGCGCGCAGGAACTCCGCGGGCGGAACTTCCAGCTCTTTGAGCTTGGCGCGGAGCGCGGCATTATCTTCGAGCACGCGCCGGACGCCGTGGCCGGGGAGCTCGACTAGCTCCGTGACCGGGGGCGAGTCGAACGTGGAGAAAGTGTGAAACGCCCAGTCGAAGTTCGGAGATATTTGATACCCATGTGTCCCCGCCTGGTTCTCCGGGCTCAGCCGCTCGGGCGTGCCCATGCCGTCGAGGCGCGTCCGGAACAAGTACCGCTCCGTGGCAAGCGTGGGTGAGGCGAGATAGTAAAGCCACTCCCCTTTCGGGTCCGCCCCCTCCACGGAGATGACATCGAATGCGCCCGAGGTGACCACGTGGGCGGCCCCGCTTTCGAGCGAAATCGATGAGATGTGCCGCCAGCCGTCCTGCTCGCTCGTCCACAGCAGTTCTTTCCCGCCATCGAGCCACTTATAGTCATAGACAATGTCCACCCAGGCCTGGTCGCGGTCTGTGAAGAGCGTCCGAACCCGGCCGGTCAAAGCTTCCGCTATGAGAACATCGTCGGTATTTTGTAACCGGTTCAGATGCTCGAGCACGAGCGCTTTCGAATCCTGGGTCCATTCCATCCGCGGAATATAGTTGTTGCGCGGGTCGCCGGGCACAGCGATCCATCGCGTGGACCCGCCCTCGGCCGCGACCACGCCCACCCGCACCGCCGAATTCCCGGTTCCCGCCTCAGGGAAGGCGTATTCGAGCAACTTGGGATATAGCCCGAACTGCGGGTAATCGAGACGCGTCAGAATGCGATCGTGTCCCCCGGTGTCGTATACGAGCGGATAGCCGCCGACCGCGGAGGTATCGAACTGCCAGTAAGCAATGGAGCGGCCATCCGGGCTCCACCGGTACGCCTCGCGAAGGAAAAACTCCTCCTCGTAGACCCAATCCGTGGTGCCGTTGATGATCGTAGGGGACCCGTCGCTGGTGAGCGGGGTTACGGCAGCGGTTCGAACGTCTTCGATGTAGAGGTTGTGCTCGCGGACGTAAGCCACTTTCGTGCCGTCAGGCGAAAAGTGCGCAAACATCAGCGATGAAGCCGGAGCGCCACCGCCAAGCTTCAAGAGTCCTCCTGAATCGAGGTCGAGCACCCAGTAGTCGCCGCGCGTGTTGGCTCGCCAGACGCGTCGGGAGTTCGTGAAAATGAGCAGGCGTTTGAAATCGCCCGAGCCCTCGTAACTCTCGATTTCGAGCGGTTTCGACCACCCCTTGGGGATGAGTTTCTCCACCCCAACGAGCACCGTCCGCCGACCCGTCGCCGTTTCGTACTCCGCGATTTCCTTCGCCGTTTTGCTTCCGCCCGAGGGCTCAAGAGTCAAATAGGCATCGCCGCCCTTTACCCAGCGCGCGGGCCCAAAATATTTTCCCGCGAATTCGGGCGTGCCGAAGACGCTCTGGAGCACAGCGTCAATTGGCCGCGCCTGCTCGGGGCCGGCGGTCTGGGCAACAGCCACCGCGGCGGCCAAAACCAGGCAACCACCCAGCGCCACGGTCACGTGTCGCGTCCGCCTGCGTGGCCTGTTCAGGAGAAAGTGCGCTTGGCGCATCGCGGCTCCTCGCCTCCTCATGGGGTCTCAGGCAGCCGCCCAGGGCCGATTCGCCACACCTCGGCTGCCGGGCGGGCATGTTAGGCCGCTTGGCGAGGGCAAGTCAAATTTTTGGAGGGAAATAAACTCTCGGGCGGCGCGACCGGCGGGTGACAAGTACTTCAATAATCGGAGAAGGCAGCGCGCGTTAGCTGGTCCCGGCGGCTTTACCTTCGTTGGACTTCATGATGCCGAGGGCTTTTTCGTGCAGGTCATTGGCCATCTTCAGGTCCGCTACGCGCTCGTCAGTGGTTTCGTCAATATCCGCTTTTTGGCGGTACATGAGGTTCAGGTAGCTCATGGCGTCCACGTCGTTGGGCTTCAGATCGAGGGACTTTTGAAGTTCCTGGATACCCTCCGAGACCAGCGTGCCATTGTCATCGGCGAGCTGTTTTCGCGCGCCTTCCGGCAGCGGCGGCAAGTCGCCGTTCTTATCCGGCATCGCCAGCTTCAGGTCCTTGCGGACCTGCATCTGTTTGGGGTAACAGACGGCCCAATCAATAACCCCCACCCAATAGTGCGGCTCGGGGTCGTTCGGCTGAAGCTCCATCCGCTTGCGCTGATACACCTTGGCTTTGTCGAAATCCTGGAGGTTGTAGTAGATCGCGGCGATGCTGCCGATCGCCGTCACGTTTTGGGAATCGACCGCGAGAACCTTTTCGTATTCCTCGATGGCTTTTTTGCCAGCCTTGACGTTGTCTTCGGACTTGCCGCCGGGCACAAACAATTGGGAATAGGCCGTCGCGAGGTAGAGCTTTGCGGCCAGAAGCGAGTCGTCGTACTCGACCGCCTTCTGGAAGTGGTCAATGGCGGTCTGAAACTGGGAGCTCTTGAAGGCGGCCACGCCTTTGTTCAATTCGTCGCGCGCCCGCAGTTTGTTGCAACCGCTCAGGGGCAGCGTCAGAAGCAAAAGCGCGCCCACGGGCGCGAGTTTGTAAAGTTTCATCAGGCTTCCTCCGGGGACCCGGGCCGCGGAACGCTATTGGCTTTCTTGCAGACTCTCGGTGACCAGGCCGATCTTGTCAATGCCCACGCCTTTGGCGACGTCAATGACCCGGGCGACGGTGATGAACTCCAGCGAATCGTCCCCTTTGACGAAGATGATCCGCTCGTTGCGGTTCTTGAAGATGTCGTCCAGCCGGTTGCCGAGGTCGCGGATATCCACCGGTTCTCCTTGGTTGATCTTGATATTCCGGCCGCGGTCGATCGTGATCACGACCGTTCGCGCCAGGACCTGCTCGTCCGGCTTCGCGTTCGGGTCCGGCTGCGGCACCAGCGCATCCAGGCCGGACGGCGTCAGGGGAGTAATCACCATGAAGGTGATAATCAGCACCAGCAGCACGTCAATCAGGGGCGTCACGTTCATTTCCACCATCGGTCCCTTATCGCCAAGCGCCATTGCCATGGGTTAATCCTCCTCGCCAGTCGGCACCTAAGTGCGCGAGCTTCGCGACGTGTAGTCCCGACCAGCCCTGCGTTCTCTATGGCGCGCCAGACGCGCCCGCGGCCTTCCAAGGCCCTTTTGCGCCTCGGCGCGACACCCCACCTTGGGTTTCACGGCGCCACGGTGGGAGGCGCTGCCGGGCGTTGCTCGAGCTTCTCCGTGAGCAAGCCGATCCGCTCGATTTTCGCGTCGCGGACCGTGTTCACAACCTGCACGACCACACCGTATTTCGCCCGCTTGTCGGCTTTGATATACACGGTCTTATCGAGCTCCGTGGACAGCATATCCTTGATTTTGTCCGGCAATTGCCCCACCTGCACCTGGTTATTGCCCAAGAAGACTTTGCCGTCGTGCGTTACGGCCACCACCACAGCCGTGTCTTTTTCGGCGTCAGGCATCTGACGAGGGTTTTCCGTCGGTGCCATGTCCACGCTGAAGGTTTTCTGAAGCATGGGCGTGATCACCATAAAAATGATCAGCAAGACCAGCATCACGTCCACGAGCGGGGTTACGTTGATGTTGGAAACCGCGCCTTTGGCGCGAACTTCCATAGCCATTAGCGTCTCTCCCTTTGCCGGCGCTTAATGAAGTAATCGATGAGCTCCGACGAGGAGTTGCTCATCTCGACGTCGAAGGCCTCGATTTTGCCGGTGAAGTAGTTGTACACCCAAACCGCGGGTACGGCGACGAACAAACCGATGGCGGTGGTTACCAGGGCTTCCGCGATTCCGCCCGCCACGGCGGTCAGACCCGTGGTCTTCATCTCTTGGATTTTCTGGAAGGCGTTGATGATGCCCAGCACCGTGCCGAACAGCCCCACGAAGGGCGCGGTCGAACCGATGGTGGCAAGGCCCGAAACGCCGCGCTTGAGCTCGGCGTTGACGATCGCGGTAGCGCGCTCCAAGGCCCTTTTGGAGGCCTCAATCTCCTCCCCGGGAATTTCCGTCGAGACCTGATGAGCCTGGAATTCCTGCAAACCGGCCGTCACCACCTTGGCCAGGTGCGAGCGCTTGTTTTGCTCGGCGATGGCGATGGCTTCTTCAATCTTGCCGTCCTTGAGCGCCCCGGCGACGGCGGGAGCGAACAGTCGAGACTGCTTCCGCGCGGCGCCGAAGGCGATCCAGCGGTCAATCATGACCCCGATGGACCACGCCGACATCAGAAACAACAAGATCACGACACTGCGCGCGCCCCAGCCCATTTTTCTCCACAAGCTAATGAAATCCCATCCGGTGACTTCCTCCTGGAAAAGCAACAGGGTCGTAAGCATTACATTTAAACCAGCCATAGACTTCCACTCTCCTTATCAACCAGTTTTGATGTCCTTCCGGGCCCCGCTCGGCGGGGCAGCCGGATTCAGCACTTACCCCCGAACTACTCCGACAGCGTAAAGATCACGTCGACTTCGGTCTGCACCTCGACCGGCTCGCCGCTCAGCAAGGTGGGCCGATAGCGCCACTGTTGCACGGCCGAAACCGCCGCTTTCACGAGCAGCGGGTGTCCGCTGATGACTTTGAGTTCCTGAATTGTGCCGTCCTTGCTGATCACCGCCTCCAGCTTCACCGTCCCCTGAATACGCGCCATCTTGGCCAAGGGCGGATAATCGGGAGTGACCTTGGTAATAATCTGGGCGGCCTCGACCCCGCTGCTCACACGAATTCGTTTCGGAGCGGCCGCTTTGGGCGGGGGCGGGGGCGCGACCGCCGAGGACGTTAAGATGCTGCCCAGCACGCCTCCGGGCGTTCCGCCGGGCATTCCTCCGGGCACTCCGCCCACCACACCCACGGAAGGCGCCGGAGGCGTGGGCTCATCTTTGACTTGTTGGATGGTTTTAGGAATAACGGTCGGGGCCTTCATCAAGTCCGCCGCGGTCACCCGCCGGATCACGCGCACCGGCGCGGCCGCAGGGGGCGGAGGCGGGGGAGGCGGGGGAGGCGGGGCCGCCAGGTTTATGGACCATGTTGCAGACGGCAGCGCCTGATAGCGAATCAACGGGACGACAATCAAGACCGCGATTCCCAGACACTCCAGAATATAGGCAATCGGGATGGTGGCCCGCTTCCAGTCGCCCGTCTTCATGGCCGTGTAAACCAAATAGAACAGGAAGCCGATGATGTTTAACAGCAGCACCACGACCATCCAGATCGCGGCGCTGAACCCATGGCGACGGGAGTCGGAGAAAACATAACTCAGCATCGCGGCATAAGCGAAGCTGGGGATCGCCAGGAAGATGACGCACTGGGTAATGAGTGTGTTCCGGTCGCCGCCGGGGAGGAGCCCCGGGATGAGGTCGAAATAACCAACGAAAAAGAAAAGCGCGCCCACCCCCAACGAAGCCAACCAGTGAGCGTTCGACATCACCGGCTTATGCGAAGGCGAGGAATCGAGCAACGTTTCGTCAAACATGGCGGCAACCTCCGAAGTATGGCCTTTCTCGGCAGGCAAGCCTAACACCAGGCCAGCGCCCTGGGCGCTTAACGCCGCGCGCCGGCCGTCTCCCGCTCCAGGACTCCCGGCCGCGCTTTTTCGCGGAACGGGGTCCCTCCCTTGCGCTCGGTCCAATAAACCAGCACCGGGCTGGCGATGGCAATAGAAGAATAAGTCCCGATGATGACTCCAATCACCAGGACCAACGAGAACCCATGAATCACTTCTCCGCCGAACAAAAACAGCGACAGCACGGCCAGAAACGTCAGCCCCGAGGTGAGGATCGTCCGGCTGAGGGTTTGGTTGATGCTCCGGTTGACGAGTTCCGAGAAATTCTGGCGCTTGTTCAGCCGAACGTTTTCGCGAATCCGGTCGAAAACCACTATGGTGTCGTTCATCGAATATCCCACCAGCGTGAGCAGAGCCGCGATCACCGTCAGCGTGATCTCCGTCCCTGGATATCCCAGCGAATTCAGGATCGAAAACAACCCGAGCGTAATAAGAACATCGTGAAAGGTGGCAACGACAGCCGCGACGCCGTAGATTAGCTCAAATCGAAACCAAATGTAAACGAGCATGGCGCCGAGCCCGAGCAGCGTTACCAACAGCGCCTGCTGCCGCAGATCGGCCCCGACTTTGGGGCCTACGATCTCGGTGTCGAGCACCGCGTAGCTCGACAGGTAGAAATCATTCCGGAGCGCTCCGAGAACCGCCGCGTTCGCCCCAGGCACCGCGGCCAGTTGCTGGAAATCCGAGAGCAGGCCGCGCCGCTCGGGCCCCGTCCGGTACGCGACCATTGCCTCGGCCAGTTTCTGATACGATTTGGTCGCTGACTCGGAACCCTGCGCGGCCAGGTGCAGCGGGTCGCTGGTGATCAAATGCTCCGCGACGGTTTGGGCGGAGGCATTGTTAAATTCCACCTTGCCCTCGGGCCCCTTCCCGTAAAGCGCGTCCATCACCCCGAAGATGGCTTTCTTCCCCGCGTCAATGGCGGAGGCTTCGGTGGTGGTCTTCAGATCCAGGCCCACGATCACCTCGTTGTCGCTCGCCGCGCCCGCCCGCTGGAGAGTTGCTCCATGCAAATTTTCCTGGTCCAGCCGCGCCCGAATCTGGTCGAGATTCGGAGGCGTCGCGAACTTTACGTAAACCAGAGTGCCGCCACGGAAATCAATCCCGTAAACCAGCCCCCGGTGCCACGCAATCGAAACCAAGCCGGCCACCAAGAGGGGGATGGAGAGCCCGATGAAGTACCACTTCTTCCCCATCCAGTCAATCTTTGGTTCGTGGAAAAATTCCATCCGCCGGCCCTACTCTCTCCTTGAGATACGGACACCGGACAACGGTCGAAAGTTCCCGAAACCCCCGAGTGTCAAATGCTAAGCGCTGCGCCCTTCGGCAGCCGGTTCGCCACCCAGTCGAAAATCACCCTTGAGACGAAAACCGACGTGAAAAGATTCGCCACCAGCCCGATGGTGAGCGTGACGGCGAAGCCGCGAATGGGTCCCGTTCCAAATGCAAATAAGATGGCCGCCGAAACCACCGTCGTAACGTGCGTGTCGAGAATGGTGCGGAAAGCGTTCGAGAAGCCCGCATCCACCGCCGACCCCACGGTCTTTCCCTGACGCAATTCTTCCCGGATGCGCTCGAAGACCAGGACGTTCGAGTCCACGCCCATGCCGACGGTGAGAATGATTCCGGCGATGCCGGGGAGCGTCAGTGTAGCCGCGATGTAAACGAACGCCGCAATCAAGATCAGCAGGTTCAGCGCCAGCGCCAGGTCGGCGTTGATCCCCGCCCCGCGGTAGTAAATGAGCATGAAGCTCACGATGGCGAGGAACCCCACGATGGCCGCGATGACCCCGTGCCGAATGGAGTCGGCGCCGAGCGAGGGCCCCACCACCTCCTCCGACATCGTCGTGATGGAGGCGGGCAATGCCCCTGAACGCAGTAGCAGCGCGAGGTCGCTTGACTCTTGAATGGTCTGGAGATGCGTAATTTCCCCGCGCTCGCCAATCTGGCTCTGTATCACGGGATCGCTCTGCACTCGATTGTCGAGCACGATGGCGAGATTCCGGCCGACGTTGGCTCCGGTCACTTGCGAAAAACGCGCCGCGCCGTCGCGCGTCAGGGTGAAGTTAACTGAGGACGAGCCGTCGCTCCCCGTTCCGGGATCCGCGCCGGTCAAGTCCCGCCCCGTAATGGCCGCGATGCGGTCCACGACGAACCAGATGTCGGGGCCCCCTCCGGCGCTCTGGTTTCTCCCCGGAAGCAGTTGCGTATCGGGCGGGAGAATTCCGCCATGCGTCGCGAGCGCCGCTTCCCGGCTCGGAAAGGGGCCTTCGCGCACCAGCTTCCATTCCAGGAGGGCCGTTTTCTGAATAATTTCTCTGACGCGCGTAGGGTCGTCCACGCTCGGCAACTCGACGACCAACTCATAGTCTTCCGAATTGCCGTATTCGGCGATGGTAGGCTCGGTGACACCCAGACTGTTGACGCGCCGGTTGATAGTCGTTATCGCCTGCTCGAGCGTCTGATTGCGGATGGAGGTGACCGTGGTCGGCTTCAGTTCCAGGGAGTAGGCCAACGTCCCGCCCGCCTGGACGCCAGGAAGCTGGTTCGAATTCCAGTCCGAAAACTGCTCATCGACCATCGTCCTCAGGTCCCCGCGCTGCCCTTGCGGGATGCCGGAGATGTAGATATGCGTGATGTCTTTGTCTCTCTTTTGAGGATCGGAGCAAGTGGCGGGGTCGGCACAGGGCTGGACGTCCGTGTAGGGAATCTTCTTCGTTTTCAATCCATCCGAGATGCGGTCCAGCGTTTCGTCGCGCGTTACCTTGACGGCGTCGTCCACGTGGACTTGCAGCACCATGTGCGTCCCGCCCCTCAGGTCCAAACCCAAGTGGACGTTTTCGCGCAAGTTCTCTTTGAGCTGGGTGAAGTTCCTGGGGAAGCCGCCCAGGCCTTTCCCCCAAACGATGCCGAGGACCGAAGCCGCCACCACCGCCAGAATGAGAGCCGCACGGTTGCGAATGCGTTTTTCCATGTTGGGCGGACTCGCGGCGCGGGCCCTACGCCCGGAGTCGTGCCCGGCTGACCTGTCCCGGCAGAGCCAGGAAGCCGGACGCTACTTCTTTCCCGCCGCCTCCTTTTTCGCCGCTTCCTTCGCTCCCGCCCCGGCGTCCGAAGAGGCGGGCTGGAGTGAGGAAATGGCTGAGCGGGCGATATCCACGCGGACTTGATTCGCAATCTGCAACTGCACGACTTCATCGCGGAAGCCGACGACCGTGCCGTAGATTCCCCCTGAGGTCAGCACCCGGTCTCCCGTCTTGAGGTTGGAAAGCATGCCTTCGATCTTTCGCCGTTGCCGCTGTTGGGGAAGGATGAGCAGGAAGTAAAAAATCACAGCCACTGCGATGAAAGGGATCAAGGGGGTCAGCCGCGACATCATGTCGCCCTCGCCCCCCTGAAGCATCGTGTTGACCAGCGTGCCGTCGAACAAGGCGAATGGGTGCGGTTTTGAATCAGGAAATCCCGCGCTCGGCGTGCGGGGTCAGCAGAATCCTGCTTGACAAACGAGTCGGCCCGGGCAGCCTCGGGAATCAATCAGTTCCGCGTAACCACCTCTCGGCACAACCTTTCGAATGTCCTCAGAAAAAGAGCCTGCCTGATTTTCCGCATAGTGTCAAGGTAAAAGTAAAGGTTATGGTGCGTGGCGAGAATTGCCGCCAAGATTTCCCCGGCCTGAAATAAGTGCCGGAGGTAGCCCCTGGAATAGCGCTGGCACACGGCGCAGGCGCAGTTCGGGTCCAAGGGACTTGAATCGCCGGCGTAACGGGCGCTCTTGACCACGAGCCTTCCCGCTGAGGTGAAGACCATACCGTTGCGAGCGTTGCGCGTCGGCAGGACACAATCGAAAAGGTCCACTCCGGCCGCCACGCCGTGCACCAGGTCCTCCGGCGTCCCCACGCCCATCAGATAACGCGGCCGATCGACGGGAAGGAGCTCCGCGGTGCGGGCCGCGATGTCGTACGTCAGGGATTTCGGCTCGCCGACCGAAAGCCCGCCCAAAGCGTGCCCGTCAAAACCCATTTCCACAATCTCTTCCGCGCTCGATTTGCGCAGCGCCAGGTCGGTTCCACCCTGAATGATTCCGAACAGGGCCGGGGTCATTGGGTCGGGAGTTGGGAGTCGGGAGTCGGGAGTCGGGGTTCGGGACCCGAGATCCGAATCTCGAGACTCGAAATTCGAAACTCGCGGGCTCGCAATCGGATTTCGATTTTCGAGCTTCGAGTTTCGAATTTCGAGTTTCGAATTTCGAAGGAAGAATTCCTTGGCCCGCCTCGCCCAGCGGCCCGTGAGCCGTGCCGCACGGCTCGCCGTCTCAGGGCTCGCGGGATACTCGACGCACTCGTCCAAGCACATGAGAATGTCCGAGCCCAGCGCCAACTGAATCTCCACGGCGCGCTCCGGCGTGAGCGCATGCAGTGAGCCGTCGAGGTGCGAGCGAAACGTGACGCCGTCCTCCGTGACACGGCTGAGGCCCTTCAGGCTCATCACCTGGTAACCGCCGCTGTCGGTCAGGATGGGGTGTGGCCAGCTCATGAACTTGTGAAGCCCCCCGAGCCCGCGAATCTGTTCGTGCCCGGGACGAAGATAGAGATGGTAGGTGTTGGCGAGCAGGACTTGCACACCTAGCCCTTCGAGCTCCTCCTGCCTCATGCCCTTGACGGTTGCCGCCGTGCCGACGGGCATGAAGGCGGGAGTCTCAATGACGCCGTGGGCGGTTCGAATTCGGCCTGCGCGGGCGCCCGTAGCCGCGTCTTCGGCCTGGATGTCGAAAAAGCGCGATGCCACAAGAGGGATTGTAACTTAGGAGGTTACTGAGAGACCGCAGTTTGTCTCGCTGATCCCCCAGTCGCGGGAGAAGCATTCCTGGCGTTGAAAACATCGCGAAGGGAATCTTCGAATGAAAGCTTCGAAAGCCTTTATCGGGGCCTTGCTAGGCCCTGATCAGGCGCTCGGAAGCTTTGGAAGAAGGAACTAAGGCAGCGCGTTCCGCTTTCAAGACCGGCCCAGTCCGGTCACTGTTTCTTTGTGGTCGAGGCCGCACCAGTAGCGGCGCCGTCGAGCGTGCGGTTGACGACGAAGTTCAGTTCGGAGCCTTGAATGAGAATGATTTCCTTTTCGTGCTCGAAAAGGTTAAATAGCAACGCCGTGCCCGCGCCCAGAGCCGCCCCCGCCAGCACGTCGGTCCCGAGACCCGGCCCGCCGCAGTTCCCATAATAGGCGCAGTCAATTTCATGGCCCAGGCCGACCGTGGCGCCGGCCCCTGCCCCGATTGCCCCGCCCAGCGCCGCGTCCTTGGCGGCCACCTTCTTGCTCTTGCCGCAGCCTTGGATCGTCCCTTCATCGTCTTTCGGCGAGTTGCCGCACACGCCGCCCTTGCTGTCTTCCAGCGTGCTCGAGAGCGAAATCTTCTGATCTTCGGGGGTGGTGACGGAGTCCAAGACCACGCGCATCAGGGCCTTGCCGCGGAAGCGCCCGGAGGGCTTGATGAACGCCACGTGGCCGCTGACCAGGCTTCCTTCCGGCACGATTGTCTTGCCGTTCGCGACCACGTCCTGTAACACTTCGCCTCTAAAGGTGTCGCCCGGCTTGTTGGTTTTGGAAGTGAGCGTCGTCCCGAGTCGGATCCGAAGAGAGGTCCCGGGCGGAATCTTGGGGATCACGTCCGCCCCGGCCGCGAGCCCCGAGAACAGCATCACCGTGGCTAGCGTCGTGAGAAGGCGCTTCATGGGTTGTCCCTTCCTTTCAACATCCCCGACGCATATCATCAACATCGTATCACCCCACGGGCGCTTGTCAACCCTCGCGACCGCTCTGGCGGCTCGACTCGCACTCTGAAATCTTTCCGCACTTCATTCGATTCTTTCCAATCCCGGCGGGTTGCACTACCTCATTTCTGCACCCGGAACGAGCTCACGCTAGGCGGCGTCACGACAACAGCGCGATGCAGACCCGCCCCAGGAAGATCACCATCCAAATACCGAAAAAGCACAAGAACATTGTCAAGACTTTCACTTTTCGTCCGGTGGCTTCCGAATAGCCAATCCCCAGCAGAATCATGAGCCAAAAGGTAAAGATATCGAACGATTTGGCCACAGCGAACAAAACCTTCGAAACGTCGCGCGGGTCTAGGAAGTAAGCGGCATTGGTCGGAACCGGGACTTGCGCGTTGAAGTGTTCCGGATCGCTCAGAAAAATCATCGCCATGCCCATGACGATTCCAAGCGCGCTGATCAAATTCGCGTAACTGGCGACGGCGAGCGAAGTCTTGAACCGCACCTCGGCGCCAAAAAAGGCATTGGTGAATAGCAGGCCCACGGCGGCTACGAGGAGGATGAAGATCGGGACGCCCAAGACCCCGGCGACGTGGGCGATGATGCCTCCGATTTGAGCCCCACGGTCAATCGCCTGTTGCATTTGCTCGGCCGACATCTTTTCCGCCTGGCCGCTTTGTTCGAGCGTTTGGCGGATCATCCGCGCCATCCCGATCCTTGCCAGCATGGACTCCGTCAAGGCGATCGAGAGGACTGTCATGGTGACAAGCGGCGCGAGGAAGTCGGGCGAGCGCACAATGTCATTAAACGTTTCGCCCGGGGCGTAAAAAACTCCCGTGAAGCGCGCAAGGAGAGATTTCGGCTGTCCCGCCTCTGGAGCCAAGGTTTCTACGGTGCCCATGGACGTGTCACCTCAATGGGTAGGATTTATAAGCCCGGACTCGTTGGAGGCCACCCCAACGCCGGGTCGCGCGAGCGAGAATAACAGACCGCAGTCCCGGAGGCAATCACAGTCGCGCCATTGACACAACTTGGTAGGAGGGCTAGGCTTTTGGATGAAAACGAAAGTCGCACCGGGTGGCAACCTCATCGCGCCCAACAAGTTCACCGGCTGGCTCGTCTATGCGTCTGCAGCGGTCGCAGGGCTCTGCGCCGGAGCCTACGACGCACGCGGCATAGAGATTTCAGGAGTTTTTCGTCTCCTCACTTATTTCGGCTTCCTGACATTAATGAGCTATTGGTTGCAGAATGACAGCAAGAGGAGTGAGGCGTGGCGCGTACGCGATTTTGGCTTCTTCATGTTTCTGATGTGGCCCCTGATCGTCCCTTACTATCTGCTCAAGACGCGTGGGGCAAGAGGTCTCGTGCTAATCGTCGGGTTTGTCGGTTCGTATGTCGTCGCATTCATTTTGAGTTTGCTGCTCATCAAAAAGTAAGAAGAAACCAAACTGAGACACTACCCGCCGCCCTTGGCGGACAGTCGCCTTTCCGGGCATCCACGATTCCCACCTAAGCCAACCCCCCTGACACTCGGAATCCGCAAACGGCTCATCGTCATCCAAGGAAGCGCAGAGTTGTTTTCTAAGTCTGCGGCTATACCAGATTTGCACATTTAAACCGGATGATTCAATAAACCCAAACGAACGTCGAATAATAAACTGGAAAAGGGGGAGCAAGATGAAAATCGGAATTCTCGGGGCGGGCAATGTGGGCGCGGCCCTGGCGCGAGCGTGGGCCGCCAAAGCCCATCAAGTGATGTTCGGAGTCTCGAACCCAAAGAGCGAGCGCGGATCCAAGGCTTTGGCCGAACTCGGCGGGAAAGCTCGGGCCGAAACGAACGCTGAGGCTGCGGCTTTCGGCGAAGTCGTGGCTCTCGCCGTCCCCTGGCCAGCAGCCGAAGATGCGATTCGCTCCTCGGGGAGCTTGACCGGAAAGGTTTTGATTGACTCGACGAACCCG
>QHZN01000256.1 GCA_003225365.1 Acidobacteriota bacterium | reverse complement strand
ATTTCGACGACGATGGTCTTCTGCCCCTCGATGCGGAAGGGGTTGATCGAGTTCACTAGGTAAAGCCCCATCTCGGGTGCGATCTCGCGCAAGAGCTTGAACGCCTGATCGAACGTGTCGCCGACTTCGACGACCAGCGCGCCGAAATCGAGCGCTTGGGCGAGCTTGGCGGCCGAGATTTGGCGATAGGGGACGAAGACCAGGGCCTTCAATCCCGCGCGCGCCGCGTAGGCTGCCATCGAAGAGGAGGTGTTGCCCGTCGAGGCGCACGCCACGCGCATCACGCCTCGCGCCGCCGCGCGCGTGATGCACGCCGTCATCCCCAAATCCTTGAACGAGCCGGTGGGGTTGTTCCCCTGATGTTTGATCGTTAGGTGAAGGGGACCGGCCCACCAGCCCGCCCGCCGCGTCCCGACAATGGGTGTGGAGCCTTCGGAAAGCGAGATGATGCGGTCGCCGGGCTCCACGAAAGGGATCAGCTCGCGGAAGCGCCACACGCCGCTGCGGTCAATCGGCTCACCCGACAGGCGCCGCTGGTGCCAAGTCCGACGAAGCTCTTCGAGATCGAACGGGTCGAAATCGTAGCGGACCTCGAGCAGGCCTCCACATCGTTCGCAGGCCGCTCCCTCGTTTTTCGGGCGCGGCCGCCACAAGCAGGATTCTTCGATGCATTGGAGATAGGCGGAAGACATGGCCAAAATTCAGCGGTCAGCTTTCAGCGGTCAGCCGACAGCCTTCGGATGAAGGCAGTAAGCATTCGCTTCACTTCGGTAACTCTTTTCTCCAGACGTTCATAGTCGGCCGCGTTAACTAACTCAAGGTCTCGTGCGAGTAAGAAATGATATTCCAGCTCGCTGGCGGAACCCATGGCGATTTGCAGGAAGCGAGCGAAGTCGCGACCGTCGGACCTGCCGCAACCCTCTGCGATGTTGGCGGGAATGGAGGCGGCGGACCGGCGGATTTGGCTCGTCAGCCCGCATTGCTCCTCCCTGGGAAAGGCGGTCGTGATCCTATAAGAGTCGAGCGTGAGCTCGTGCGCCTTGCGCCAAACTTCCAGTCCTCGGAAGGCCCGCATTTAGCTCTCCTCTTGCGCCCAAGCGCCGAAAGCGAGGTGTTTTCGCGGCTACCCTACGTCTCCGGCGGGATTGCTGACCGCTGAAAGCTGATCGCTGACTTGCCTCTCGCCGGCTTTTCTGAGCTAAAGCTCGAATTCATCATGCACCGCCTGAACGGCCTCTTTGACCTCGGAAGCTTTGACCGCGAAAGAGATGCTGAGCTCCGACGAGCCCTGGGCGATGGCGATGAGATTGATGCCGCGCTTGCCCAGCGCGCCGAATGCCCGGCCAGCGATGCCCGGCGTGCCTTTCATTTTCTCCCCGACCACCACGACCACCGCGACTTTGGGTACGACTTCGAGCACCCCGACGTATTCGTGGAGTATTTCGAGTTCGAAGGTTTTTTCCAGTCGCGCTTTGACGCGCGGCAACTCTGACTGCCGTATGGCAAAGCAGAGGACGTTTTCCGCCGACGATTGCGTCGCCATGAGCGTGGTGACGTCTTCGAGGTGTAGGCCGTTGAAGACGCGCGTGGCAAGGCGGGGGAAGCTCAAAGAGTCCTTGCCGTTCATGGTCACCAGCACCGCGTCGCTCACCGAGGTTATGGCTTTGGCCCCCGCCTGGCCGTTCTGGGCCGCCGCGCAGATTTTGGTGCCTACGCACGAGGGGTTGAACGAGTTCTTGATCCACACCGGGATTTTCTTCTTCATCACGGGCTGAATGGTTTTGGGATGGAGGACCTTGGCGCCGAAAAACGACAGTTCGATGGCCTCGCGGTAAGAGATCTCCGGGATGATGCGGGCGCCGGGGACCAGGCGCGGGTCGGCGGTCATGACGCCGTCCACGTCCGACCAGATCCAGACTTCATCGGCGTCTAGGGCGGCGCCGATAATGGTAGCGCTGTAGTCGGAGCCGCCGCGGCCGAGCGTGGTGGTTTGGCCGTCGCGCGTGGCGCCGCGGAAGCCTGTCATCACGGGGACGGCGCCCGAGCGCCGCAACGGCGCCAAGCGCGAGCGCGCCTTGGGTGTGGTCTCGTCCATGAGCGGCGAGGCGTTCCCGAAGGCCTCGTCTGTGACGATGATTTCGGCCGCGTCCACGGCTTCGGCCTTGTGTCCCTGGGAGCGGAGGATGGCTGCCACGAGCGTTGCCGACATCAACTCCCCGAGGCTCGAAAGGGTGTCCATGGCGCGGGGCGTGACCTCGCGAACCAGCGAGAAACCCGAACAGAGATTTTCAAAGTCGCGCATGTATTCGGCGAGGCGCGGCAGGACCACGGCCTGCTCGGCGGCGGAGAGCGACCTGTCGGCGACTTCGCGATGGCGGCGCGCGAGCTCCGCCCGCACGCCCTTCCAGTGCTCGCGGTCGCCCCGGCTGGCCTCCGTTGCCGCGCGTACCAGCATGTCCGTGACGCCGCCCATGGCGGAAACGACGGCGGTGATTTCCGAGGTTTCGATGCGCGAGGCAAGGATTTCGGCGACACACTCCATCCGTTCGGGGCCGCCCACGGACGTCCCGCCGAATTTCATCACCAGCAGCGGCTTCTTGTCTTTGCCTGCGCTCAATGGATTCCCTTCGCCTTCCCCTGGCCGAACGCAATATTACCCTCTCGCGCCAGGCCGGAGACAAAAACTCCCTCCGGCCCGCTACCGAATCGCCGCCGTCTTGGGCGTGGCTGCGATGGATGCTTTGGGCGCCGGCGTGGACTCGCGGACGACTTCGATGAACACTTTGGCCGGAAGCGAAAGATAGCGGTCGCGGCGGTAAATGAGCCCGAGTTCCCGGAAGAGCTTTTGCCCTTCCAGGGGAATCAGTTTCAGCATGCCGGCGGGCACCTCGGGCTGGGCGTAGGTCCGGCTCAGCAGCGAAATGCCCAAGCCGGCGCTGACGAATTTCTTGATGCTTTCGACGCTCGCTAGCTCCATGGAGATTTGCAGTTGGTCGCGATACTCGCGCAGCAGGCGGTCCATGACGTTTCGCGTGTGCCCGGTCTTGGGAAGGATGAGCGGGTAAGCAACGAGTTCCTTGACGCTGACTCTTCGGTTTTTGGCCAGCGGGTGGTTCTTCGGCACCACCACCTGCACTTCGTCGCGGAACATGGGAATCACTTCCATGTTGCTGGCGGTCTGCGGCAGCGTGACGATTCCAAGATCCACGGCCCCTTCCTGGACCTTCTGCACAATCTTGTGGCTGAAATTCCGGTATATCGAAATCTGGACGAGTGGATAGAGCTGCTTGAAACGGGCGAAGGTGTGCGGGAGGACGTAGAGGCAGGTGGCTTCGTTGGCCCCGATGAAAAGCTTCCCGCGCGGCGATTGGTTAAGCTCCGCGATGGCTTGCAGCGCCTCCTTGTGCAGGTCGAGGAGCTTCTCCGCGTAGCGGCGCAGCACCTCGCCGGCGGGCGTCAGCAGCACCCGCTTGCCGCTGCGGTCGAAGAGCTTGTCGCCGCACTCCTGCTCGAGCAGCCGCACTTGCGCGCTGATCGCCGGCTGCGTGCGGTAAATTTTCTCCGCCGCGCGGGAGAAACTCCCGAGCTTGGCGACCTCGAGGAAGCTGGTCAACTGGTCTTGGTCCATGGCTCTGCCGTTGGGGACAGCATAGATTCTACCTCATTTATAGGTCACCCCGTACTATAAAACAAACTATTGGTACGGGTGGAGCTCGCACACGTGGTGCGTGAGCTTGACTTTGAGCCCCTTCGAATCCCAGGCTGCCTTGACTCGACAGTGTGGACACTCGCCGGTGAGTGTAAACTTTCCGTCCTCTAATCCACTAAAGAACGAAATCCGCATCGGTTTCGGCCAATTCTTTCAGAGAACCACCAAAAATGGGCCTAAGAGCTCTAACAAACCCAACTCGCGTGTCTGAGCGGTTTGGTCCCCCCGTTCTTGGACGCACACGATTGCTTAGCATCAAGCATTCTCACGTCCGCCTCACGTCTTCGTCAAGGGGCAAGGGCCTAGAAGAAGCTCCTGGTAGGGGCGGAGCCGGCGCAGGCGAGTCGGCAACATCGCTCGAGCATCTTTGGTTGATCCAGGGCGAGATTCTTCGCTTCGCTCAGAATGACAAGTATCGAGCTTCCCGCCGTTCGTCGTGAGGGGCTGCGGGCGGAAGGGTCATGCGCCGGGCGCAGGGCTGGCGGACGGCCCGGGGGAGCGTCGCGAGGCCGCGCGCTGCTCGAGCAGCGAGTAGAGCACCGGCATGACGAGCAGGGTGATAAACGTCGAAACCGACAGCCCCCCGATGACGGCGAGCGCCAGCGGCTTCTGCAATTCCGCGCCCGCGCCGAACCCGAGCGCCAGCGGCAGCAATCCGAAGAGGGTGCATAGCGTCGTCATCAGGATGGGCCGGACCCGAATTTTGCCGGCCTCGACCAGAGCCTCACTCAAGGGCAGCCCCTGTTCTTTCCAGAGCTTTTGGACGTACTCGAACAGGATGATGCCGTTCTTCACCACCAGGCCCACCATCAGGATGATGCCCATGAAAGACGACACGTTGAGGGCGGTGCCCATTTCGAAGGGATGGAAATGCATGGGCAGGAGGACCAGAGCGGCGAAGACCCCCACCAGCGACAGCGGCGCCGCCGACATGATGATGAGCGCCGGAGCGAAGTGGCGGAATTGGATGACCAGGACGATGAACACCGCGGCCAGAGCCAGGGCGAGCACCCGGAGCAAGTCGCGGAAGGAGCTTTGCTGGCTCTCGTATTGCCCGCCAATTTCGCAGCTGGTCTCCGGTGGAAAATTGACCTGAGCCAGCACCCGCCGGACATCCCGGATGGCGCTGCCGAGGTCGCGGTTTTCAAGGCGCGCGGTCAGGTCAACCATCAAGTGCTGGTCTTCGCGCAGCAATTGGTTTTGCCCGTGCAGCTCTTCCACCTGAGCCAGGGCCGAAAGCGGCGCGTATTGGTGCGCCGGAGTGAGGATCGGGAAATCGCGGATGCGTTCGAAATTATATCGAAACCCATCAGGAAATCGCACCCGGATGCCCACGGTGCGGTCGGTGCCGCGAAGCTCGGTTTGGGTTAAACCGAGCAACCCCGCGCTGACCTGCGCGGAGACCTGGTCAACGCCCAGGCCCAGCCTTCCGGCCTGGACCGGGTCCACATGAATCACCATCTCGGGGTTTCCCCGCCGAATGCCCTTGAAATCCACGGTCCCCTCGATTCCTTGGAGCCGCGGCGAAACCTCTGCGGCGAGCTTCTCGAGGGCCTCCATGTTGGGGCCGAAGAGCTTGACCTCCACGGGCTCGGGATTGGCTTCCATGTCGCCGATCATGTCCTGCAAGACCTGGGTAAATTCAATTTCAAGGCCCGGTACGCGAGTGAGGATCTCGTGCCGGAGGTCGTCCATGATGTCGTAGATATTGTGGGGGCGCTCGGAGCGGGGTTTGAGTTTGGCGACGATTTCGCCCACGTTTTGAGCGGTGGCAAACGGGCCCATCTCCGCTCCCGTCCGGCGCAGAGTGGAAGCGACGTCCTCTTGGTCCGCGAGGACGATCGCCTCCGCCTCTTGGTTCAGCCGATTGGTCTCCGCGAGCGACGATCCGGGTGGCGTAAACGTATCGAGCACGAAGCCGCCTTCGTCCATCTCGGGGAGGAAGCCCTGCTCCACCCGGGTGTAGAGAAAGTAGGCGAAGCCGAGCGAAGCGAGCGCCGCGACCAGGACCACGGCCCGAAAACGAAGCGACCAGCGGACAAGTTTTTCGTAGGCGCGATAAACGGGCGCGATGAAGTGCGATGAGGCCTCGCGGTGCCGCTCGCGGGAGAGAAGCTGCTCGGAGAGGAGCGGGATCAGGGTCAGAGCGAAGACCAGCGAAAGGACCACCGAGACCGCGAGCGTCAGGCAGAGCGCGCGGAAGAATTCGCCCACTACGCCGGAAAGCAGGCTCAACGGCGCGAAGACCACGACCGTGGTAGCCGTCGAGCCGATGACCGCCCCCAGCAGCTCTCGCGTCCCTTTTTCCGAGGCCTCTTCCACCGACTCGCCGAGGCCCAAGTGCCGGTAGATGTTTTCGATGATCACCACGGCGTCGTCAATGATCAGCCCGATGGCGATGGCGAGACCGCCGAGCGACATCAGGTTAACCGTCCCGCCGAAAACGCTCATGAAGAAAAACGTGCTGATGACGGTGATGGGAAGCGTGGTGGCGGCAATGAGCGTGGTCCGGCTCTCGCGCAGGAAGAGGAATAAAATGACTACGGCCAGGAGGCTGCCTACCAACACCGCGTCGCGGATGCTTGCCACCGCCTCCCGCACAAACCCCGCCATATCGTAAACCACGGTGAGGTGAAGGGTCGAAGGGATGGCGGATCCCAAGTGCGCGGCGGCTTCCTTGACCTGGTCGGCGACTTCAAGAATATTGCCGCCAATTTGGCGTGAAATGCTGATGAGCGCGCCGGGCTGGCCGTTTCCGTAGTCCAGAATGCTCGGGTCCATATACCCGTATTCGACTTGCCCGATATCGCGCAGCCGGATAGGAGACTGGTTCTCAGTGGCGATGACGGTGTTGCGGATGTCGTCGAGGTTTTTGAATTGGCCGGTGGCGAGGACCAAATAGCGCGCGTAATCCTTGTCGAGCCGCCCCACGGATTGAATGGCGTTCGTCGCGCGCAGCCGGTCGGCGATGTCCACCAGCGAGAGCCTTTGGGCCATCATCTTTTGCGGGTCGATAATGACGGAGACTTCCCGAATGTCGCTCGCTTGGACTTCCACCTGGGCGACGCCGGGCACGCGGCTGAAGATCGGGCGCAGGTCGTAGAAGGCGTCGTCGCGGAGGTCGGCGCCCGGAACGTTGCCGTTCAAGACCATCATCAGGATGGGCCAGGAGCTTGGCGTGATGCGCTCGACGCTGACTTCGGTCATGGCCGGCAGGTTGCCTTGCGCCTCGCTGACCGCGGCCTGGGTCAACTGCAGCGCGTACTGCATGTCCGCGTCGGGGTTGAAGAAAACGGAAATTTCACTGGCGCCGCGGATGGTTTTCGAGCGCACTCGCCGAGCTCCGAGCACGCTCCGCCCCGCCTCCTCGAGAGGCCGCGTCACGGTGAGCAGCATGTTTTGCGGCGAAAGATCGCCGGCGTGGGCGATAATGACGATGCGAGGAAAAGTGAGCTCGGGGTAGATGCCGCTCGGCAGGCGAAACACCGAAACCAGACCCGCCACCGCCAACAGGCCCGTCAGCAAATAAACCGCGCGGCTGTTGGCCCGGCAAAAACGCACCACGTTCATGGTTGAACCTTGACTTTGGCCTGTTTTTCGATCCCATATCCACCGGTCAGAATGACGGTCTCGCGTTCCTTGGCGCCCGCGAGGATTTCCGTGCTGTCGGTGGTCTCGATACCCAGCTTGACGGGCTCGGCCGTTGCCACATCGCCTTCGACGCGGTAAACCTCGGGTTGTCCGTCCGCATCCCGGTAGATGGCAACGCTCGGAACCAGCAACGCGTTGGTGTGCACTTCCAGGGCGAGCTGGGCCGAAAGAAAGACCCCGAGGCGCAACAGGCCTCGAGGGTTCGCAATTCGGATTCGCACTTGGCCGACGTTGGTCGCGGGATCCACGGCTGGCGAGATCGCCACAATGCGCCCGGAAAGCGCCTTCCCGGGAAAGGCGTCGGAGTTGACCGGCAGCGTCTGGCCCGCGCGGATACGCCCCAGGTAGTTGGCCGGGACGTTGCCGAAAAGCTCGACCTGACGGAGATCGGCGACTTCGAAGATGGGCGTAGCGCCGGTACCGTCCACCTGCTCGCCGTCGCTCAGGAAGCGCTTTACTACTGTTCCCTCGAGCGGCGACCGGACCTCGGTGCGCGAGAGTTGAAGACGCGCGAGCGACAAGGTTGCCTCCGCCTGATGGAGCGCCGCCTGGTCCACGCTCAATAGTGTTCGAGCGTCCTCAAGGTCTTTGCGGGCGGCTATGCCGCGCTTAAAAAGGTCGTCGTTGCGGGTCAGGCTCAACTGAGCGTTATCCAAATTCGCTTTCGCCTGCGCCACGGACGCTTCGGCCTGCTGAATCTGATCGAGGAACGGCCGGTCCTCGATCTTGGCGAGCACCTGACCCGCGTGGACGCGGTCGCCTTCCGTGGCCATCATCTTCGCGATGCGGCCCGGGACAAGCGAGCTGACACGCACGTCCTGGTTCGGGAGCGCCGCGACTGTGCCGGTAATCGTCAGCCAGGAGGTGATGCCCCCGCGCGCGACTTTGGTCACGGTTACCGTGGCCTCTTGTTGCGGAGTTTTCCCGTCCCCCTCGTTCGCGTCGCCGCCGGTCTTCGATGAGCAGGCGCACGCCAGCGCCACCGCCAAGGCCGAGGCGCCCCGGATTATTCGCGATGCTATCGGGCTTCCGGAAAGTTTCGGTACCCTCATCATTGCCCCAAGGGGGCCCCCACCGTCTCTTCCAGCCCTGCAAAGGCGCTCTGTAAGCTGAACAGGCTGTCGAGATACGTTTTCTCCACATCCTGCGCGTTCCGCTGCGCGTCAATGACCGTCAGGATGTTCGCCTTGCCGGCCTTGTAACTCTCCTCCGCCATTTCCGCCAGGCGCCGCGAGGCGGGCAGGAGCTTCCCTCCGTACAGGTCCACCTGGGTCTGGCGCGCAACCAAATCCAGATAAGCGCGCTCGACGTTTCCCGCCACGGACCGCCGCGTCGCCGACGCTTCCGCTTCGAGGACATGCTGGGTGGCAAGCGACTGCGCGATCTCACCCTGGTTGCGGTAGAAGAGCGGCAGGCCAAGCGCAATCTGGCCTCGCGGGCCCGCCCGGAAGTCGTGGGGCGCGTTGAAGTCCATGCCGAATTGAAGATCGAGGTTGGGAATGCGCTCGGCCTTGAGTAGGGAGTGGCGGCTTCGCTCGACGTTCAGTTCCTGCGCCAGGCGCTGGAGCTCGGGGTTGGATTCCGCCGCGCGCTCGATGAGGCCGGGGAGGTCAACCGCCGGCAAAGTCTCGGTGAGCAAACCCTGAAGCTGCCAATCGGTCGTGGCCGGCTCATTGAGCAAAACGTTCAGCTCGCTCAGCGCGACTTTTTCCTCCTGCTGGGCGACTTGAAAATCCGCCTGGGCCCGGGAGAGCTCCAATTCCGCTTGGATGACCTCGAGCTCCGGGATGTCGCCGGCCTGGAAACGGTCGCGGGCGATGTCCCTGAGCCGCTCGGCAAGCTCGGCGACTTTTGCGAGGCGCGCCGTCTCGGCTCGCGCCAGCGCCAGATTATAATACCCCTCGCGCGTGGTGCGGCGGACTTGGCGCTCCAGAGTGGAAATATCTATTTCCGTGAGGCGGCCCTCCTCGTGGGCCTCCTCGATACGATGCCGCCGCTTGCCTCCTAGTTCGAGCGGATGGTCGAAGAAGATGCTTTCATGCGGCTCGTCCCGCAAGGCGGAGAAATTGAGCGTGGGGTTGGGGCGCGCGCCGGCGATGCGAATCCCCGCCTCAGACACCGCCCGGCGGCGGCGCGCAGCTACAAGGTCAAGGTTGTTCCCGTTGGCGAGCGCCAAGGCCTGGGGCAAGCTCAACGGGCGAACAGGCGCGGCCTGCTGCGCGATCGCGAGCATTGCGGCCGCGGGCACGAGGATGACGATCTTCCAGAATCCTCGCAAAAGTGGCAAATTGCATTTCCCTGGCTTGGCAGCTACGTCGCAAGGGCTATCGCCAAGCCCTCTCGGATAAGCCTTCGAACTAAGGTTAGCTTGCCCGCATCATCCAAATCACCTGGAAGCTCGCCAACCACAAATTCCGGGCTGGCTAGGGCGAATCGGACCGCCTCGCCCACATAGGCTGGAAATGTGATCCTGCGTCCATAACAATCAACCGACGTTGACTCCTGGCCCAATCGGA
This sequence comes from Acidobacteriota bacterium, assembly GCA_003225365.1. GTDB lineage: Bacteria > Acidobacteriota > Terriglobia > UBA7540 > UBA7540 > Gp13-AA74. The sequence goes on along the minus strand of QHZN01000256.1, from coordinate 2,375 downwards.
TCCGGGAAATAACGCCTGCCCTCGCGCCCACCTTGCTATCTATCGTCAAGCGACCGAGAGCCGCCATCTGGGCCATCTGGCCTCTGAGTAGCGGTGGGCACATGGAATTGAATTCATCGGAAAAACGGTCAAGCATGGTGTCGAGGTTCGAATCTGCCGGAAGCTGCTCCAAGAGGTCTCGCAAGGTCTCGCGTGCTTGCGCCGGGTCGAATTCCTGGCGAGCAAACCCCGGGGGGAGTGCTTTGCGAAAAGCAGCGTGATTTAAACCGGCGTCTGCCACCAGTTCCAGGAGTAGATCTAGCCAGGTATAACTGAGAACACCTGCGGTGATGTGAAGCGACACATTTTCGTCCGAACGAGCGTCGTGGACGACTCCCCGAGGGATGTAGGCGACGTCCCCCGCCCCCAGCTCGAATTCGAGCGTTGTCGTACCTAGCACATGAACAGAGGAGTCAAACTCCTGGCCATTAAGCGGCAGCTCAACCGGAGTTCCGTAAATTGTCCATTTCTTGGAATTGACAACCTGCAGCACGAATACGTCGTGGGTATCGTAGTGGGGTTTGAATCCTTTGGCTCGGGGTGGGGTTAGGTAGACGTTCGTCTGGAAGGGGAAACTGAATTCACTTTCGAAGCTGCGGCAAAAAGAAGCAAGCGTCGGAACTACGGTATCCAAAAACGATAAAGTTATGGTCGAGCCTTCCGCGAAGAGCTGATAGACCTTGGCGACGTCCAGTGAGTCGCCGCGTATCGTATAATCATCGGCCGTGATTTTTCTATCCGCATTTTTCACAGTGACGTCTGGATATCGGAGGTCCAGCGTGGTCAGGACACGGTCTATTTCATCCAGAGGTAACAGGGAGTGGAAGTAATTCGGCAGGTCACGCTTGACCACTAACGGCTGCCTCTCCCAGTATTCCCGGAAAAACACTTCCGCGCTGACCGGATGAATCAGCCATTGAAGCGAGGGCCTTTCCCCTGAGTGACACACTCGCCCCTCGTCGCCTCGGGAGCTGTTAGAACGCGCTCGAGGAGGCATTGGAAACGTGAAAAAAGACGCGGAGCCCTTCACACTACGCCGACAAGCCTACTGGTCGCTGTCCTTCGGCTCTTTAGCCTTCTTCTTGTCGGCGTCATTGTCCGACTTCGCGCCTTTCTTGGTCTTGGCCTTGGTCTTGGTGCCCGATTTAGTGTCGGCCTTTTTCTTCTTGTCGGCGTCGTCATCTTTCTTTTCGGGCGTGGGTTCCTGAGCCGCGGCTCGCCCGCCCGACACGATCGCGACGGCGCCGCCGGCCAGGATTGTTCCGGCCGCAGTCAAGAATGACCGCCTCGGAAGTTTCCGCTTGGTGACGATTTGGTCGTCCTTAAGGGTGCGGGACGATTCCAGATTGATGGCCTCGCGCTTTTTAGCTGCCATTGGTTTTGCTCCTTCCTTCCAACAAGGTTCTAACATCCTTCGAAACAAGTGCTTTCCACCGTTTGCTGACTTGCAAGAAAGCGATTCCTTTGACTTACCCATTCACCTTCTACTCGCCGAAGCTAAAGGGAAACTTAAAGAACCGGATATTATCGCAAAATTCTTGTTTTGCACAGGTCTTATCGATTTCCTACTTTGAAAACTCGGATCTCCGCGGGCTGGTCACCGCTCCGAGGCACTCCCAGATAAAAGCTTTTCAACTGGGCCGAGAAAGTGGAAGTCGCAGCGTCCTCGGCGGTGGGTAGGCGCGCAAGCAGACGGTAGTGGCCGGCATCGTGTTGCTCGATGACGTCAATAAAGCCTTCGCCGCAGGAGATGTAGATTCGCTGGCAGGTCGGATCATAAAAAAGATCGTCCGCAAAACCGTCTATCGCAACTTCCGCGACCGGCTTGCCCGTAAGGGTATCCAAAACTACCAACCGCGGCGGGCGGCGCGCGCCAACGAACAAGCGGTGATGGGCTTCGTCCAGCGCCATAGGCGTGTTGCCTTGAACGCCTTGGAGCCTCCACGGGTGGAGTAACGCGCGCTTGTCACGGTCCACAACCGCGACCTGTTTCAAGCTGGGCACATTCGCAAAAATCCGTTTTCCTCCTTGCTCGACCGCTATCCCCTGGGGCTTGGCAGGCAAGGGGATTTTCCCAAGGAGTTTTCCCTCCGGAATAGCGATGACGGCAATGCCGGTTTTGCCGGGAGTCATGCAGCCCACGTAGAGCTGTCTTGCGCTTGCGTCGTACTGCAGTTCATCCAGGACGCTCTGGAGATCAACGCGGCTAATCAGCTCGAATGTTCTGCCGTCGTAAATGTGGACGCTCTGGCCGCGCGGGACGTAGAGTTGATTGAATTCGGGAGCGTATCGCGCGGCTGTGGGCCTTTCCCCCGCCAGGCTGCGCCACGCATGGC
>QHZN01000387.1 GCA_003225365.1 Acidobacteriota bacterium | reverse complement strand
CAAGAGGAAGCGCAGGAGCTCTTTGCCCAGATTCAGCCACTTCCATTTCGACCCGCCCGACAGAAATTTGGATTGGAGATAGTGCGCTAGCGCACGATTTCCGCTGAGGAAGAGCACGGGAACGCCCATTTCTTGCAGCGCTCGCGTCTCTGGAGAGGCGTGGTAGAAGTAGAAGGCTACGACTGGTTGGAACTTGTCTTTGTCCAGGTACTTTAGCAAGTACTGGAGGAAAGCGCCGGGACCGCCGTAGCCGCCCCCACTGTCAATAATCAAAATTCTGTTCCGGTTGGACAATTCGGACATCTCAGTTCAAGCAGATTACATATATTGCTGGGGCGTCCCAGGGCGGGCAGGAAATTCTAGGATGAAATCTGCCAGACAGTCTCTACCAGGAGCGGGTGCATGTGAAGATAGCGCGTAGCGTTCCGCTTTGAGTCAATCAGTTGATATACGCGTTCGGACTGTTCGGCAGTCAAACCGGTCGCGTCCGCCACGTCAGCGGCCGGGAGGCCGTGGTTTCTTGCATACAAACAGAGGTCCATTTTGTCGTAAGGAACAGCGAAATAGAATTCCTCTTGAGATTGATCCAATGAATAAGTGTCGGTTGTTGGCTGACGTCCCTGAATTTCGTGCGGAACGTTGAGATATTTCGCCAGCTGGTACACCTGGGTTTTGTACAGGTGGGCGATGGGTTTGAGGTCGGCTGCTCCGTCGCCATTCTTGACGAAGAATCCCTGGTCGTACTCCAGACGGTTGGGGGTACCCACGACGGCGTAGTTGAGGCGATCTGCGTGATAGTATTCGATCATCTTCCGCGTGCGCTGCTTGAAATTGCTGGCGGCTACGATGCCCAAGAAAGCTTCTAAGAATGGGGCTAATGTCTTCGAGCACAGTTCTAATTCGAAGAGAGTCCGCGAGGAGATGGGCCAAGCGGGTAGTATCCGGAGAAGACTCTGCCTCCGGCATGAATAACCCCAAGACTCGTTCCGATCCCAGAGCCCGCACACAAAGCGCGGCTGCCACACTACTATCAATACCGCCAGACAGCCCGAGCACGACTCCTTTCCTCTTCAACTGGCGGCACACACCCTCCCGGATGCCACCTTCAATCTGTTCGGCAACCTTACTGGCGTCAATCTTCAACACTTCGGCCGAGAACTTGAGATGAATCTTCACTCTTGTGCACCCACCGGCATAGCCAATTCCAGTTTGCTGATTTTTCCGCTCGAAGTCTTAGGAAGGGAATCCCGAAATTCGACGAATTTGGGCACCATGAAATCTTCCAAGTGCTGTGAACAATGACGTTGGACGTCGCGCTGCGTAAGCTGTGCGCCCTCGCGCAGCGTAATGACTGCTTTGATTGCCTGACCGAGCAGTCCATCCGGGACCCCGATGACCACTGCTTCGGCGACGCCGTCGAGGGAATAGAGCACATCCTCGATCTCTTTGGGGCTGACCTTCTCTCCACGACATTTGATGATGTCGTCTTTCCGCCCGACAAAGTACAGAAACCCTTCCTCGTCCATTCGGAACAGATCACCTGTGTACAGCACCTTTTCTCCGGGAAGGTGTCCGCACCGGAGGACTTTATCGGTTTCTTCCGGCAGCTCCCAATACCCCTTCATTACGTTTGAGCCGCGAACCACCAGTTCGCCAATGACCCCTGGGCCGACTCTACGACCGTTGTCGTCCACAATATAGACCTCTTCGTTCGGCATGCCGCGGCCAACAGAAGTAGGTCGGAGGTCAATCTGGTCCGGTGGGAGGTAGGACACGCGCTTGCATTCCGTGAGGCCGTACATCGAGTACAACTTGACATGTGGGAAGACCTTGCGCAGTTGTCGGATGTGCTGGGTGGGCAAAGCGGCCGCAGTATTGGTAACGTATCGGAGACTGGGAAAGTCATACCCTTTCAAGTCCAACTGCAAGAGGATGGCCGAAATTGTTGGAACGAGAGGGAAGCCGGTCACCTTCTCTTGGACCAATTTCTCGATCACAGCGTAGGGATAGGTGAAGGAGCGCTCCAGGATGATAGTCCCGCCGATCTTAAATGCCATCAATACCTGGTAGAGCCCATAATCAAAAGAAAGAGGAAGAACGTTCAGGATGACGTCGTCGGGCACATTTTCGAGATAAGTGGTAATGGAAGTGGCAGCGGAGACGATGTTCAGGTGCGTCAGCATGACCCCTTTTGGCTTTCCGGTCGAACCGGATGTATAGACCAAGGCAGCCAAATCGATATCAATGCACTTCTTGACGGGAGGCAGGTTAGGCAAATCGGCTCGAGTAAGAGTGTCCTCGAGGGAAACCAACTGTGCTTCGCTATCTCTGAGGCTGGTCGAACTCATTCCAGCGACAAAGATGCTCTTCAGATGGGGAAGCTGCGGCCTGCGACTCTCGAGGCCAGCCAGGTTTCGAATATCCGCGATAAGAGCCACTGCTCTGCAGTTGTTCAATATGTAGGTGAGCTTGTCCACCTTGGTTGTTGGATTGACTACCAGAAAGACAGCCCCGGCCTTCAGAACAGCGAAGATGGATAGAACTGCTTCTACGGAGTTTTCCAAATAAATCGCGACCCTTGCTCCTCGTTGCACACCTTCGGCGACCAGCGCATGAGCCAAGCGGTTGCATTGTTCTTCGACGTCCCGGTAAGTCAGCCGACGATCTCGGCAAACCAACGCTGTTTTTTCCGGAGATCGCCCGGCACTCAGTTCAAGGAATTCTTCAACTTGCATTGGTTCTAGTCCTCAGGAGGTGTGTTGCAGCTTCCGTTCGAGGAATCTCACCAGATTGTTGATGGAATCGAGGTTGTCTGGAACCAGCTCCCGGTCCTGAATCTTGATCCGGTACGTCTCTTCCAGAAAGACCACGAGTTCCAGAACGCCGGTGGAGTCGATGATTCCCTTGTCTAGGAAAGAGTCGCTGCTGGATAAATGACCGTTGGGTTGGCCAAAAAGGAAATTGTC
>QHZN01000255.1 GCA_003225365.1 Acidobacteriota bacterium | reverse complement strand
GAAAATCCCTTCCCTCACCCACCTCGTAACCGGCCGGGACGTTTTCGCCTTCGTCGAGCCGTGGGGCGGCTGGATATCAATTGCCGCCTTCGCCGTCATGACGTATGTGCTCGCCGTGGTCCCGCTTGGCCGCCGCCGAGCAGGCCCGTGAGCGGAAAGGCTCTGACCGTGCCCGCCGCCAAGTGCTCTGATTCTTAAATAGGTTTACAAATGTAGCGGCACCCTTTAGGGTGGCATGCCGGTCCCGCGACTGCGGGACCGCCGCTACGAGGCAGCCCGCCCTGCTTGGGATTGTAAAGACGCTTGAGACTCACATCAATAGCGGCAAGATTTGCTTGACTTTCACTCTACGGAAAAGTAGAGTGAGTTCATACTCATAATAGGGCCAGGAGCTTCGGGATGCGGACAAAACCCAAACCGATCCGATATTTCAAGCGAACACGCGCACAAATCCCTGTCCTTTTGAGCGTCGGCGGCAGAGCTCAGAAGGCGCCGCAGCCGGCGTCTATCATTGATCTTTCCTTCCTGGGAATGAGGGTGAGTGCCGAAGCCGATTTGAAGCCCGGAGAGAAGGTTAATGTTGTCCGGATGACTGGCGCTTCCACCGGTGTGTCCAGCGAAGTCGTCTGGGTGGGTCCGCGAGGGTCCGAGTGGCATGGACAGGCGGGACTTCGTTACACTAACCCTTTGTACGCCCGCATAGCGTCGCGTTAAGAGTTCTCCACGCCCGAAATCTTTGGTTTCAGCCGAATCGAAAGCGCCGTTTCCAACCGCAGGGAACCCAGACCCCCCGACCGGCCTAGCTGTCCTCCCTGAGAGCATCGAGGTCAGCGTGGTCCTGAGGTCGGCCGGTGGCTTGTTTGTTTTCAATAAGGGTTTGTCGGCCGATAAAGTTCGCCCGAATTCCTCCCAAGTCTCCCTCGACTCTCCCCGCCCATGCATCCTCGAAGGTCACACCGGTTAATGAGGTTAGCAGGTCAACGCGGTTCGGGGCTACACCCAACTGAATCACTTGATAGGAATTCACAAAGTCGGCTGCTTTGAGGCCGACGCTACCGAAGCCGAATCGCGCGAGCGCGGCTTCGAGCCGCTGGGCGTTCTCCGGAGTGTTGCGAACGAAGACGTCGAGAGCACCAGCGTAGCGCGGGAAGCCGTGGTGGGCCAAGGCTACTGCACCCACAATCAAATACTCAACCCCGCTTAAGTTGAGCGATTCGATAAACCCGCGCCAGTCTTCCGGAAGCGGCATCGTCTCCCTTGTGATGCATGTCTCGGAGTTGAAACAGAATTTCCAGGCGCTCGGCCGGCGTGAGGCGGCGATAGTACTCGCGCGTCGCCTGTTCGGCTTCTTGGTGGGTTCGGAATTTCGCGACCACCGGCTTCATACGCCACATTTTACGCGCTTGTGTTGGCAATTGCCACGCGTACGGACAGGTTATTCCGGCGCGGGCTCGGCGGTTTTGTGAGCGAGGGCGTCGTCGAGCAAGTCTTTCATTTTGCGGTTGGCTTCGCGCGCCAGGCGGCCTTGCTCGCGGCCTAGTTCACCCTGCTGGCGGCCTAGCTCCCCTTGCTTGCGCCCGAGCTCTCCCTGCTGGGCGCCAAGTCTTCCCTGCGCTTGGCCAGCTCTTGACTGCGCCTCGGCGATTCTCGATTGCAGCTCGCCGAGCTCGGATTCGATCTGGCCCAATTCTTCCTGTGTCCTGGGCGAATCAACGTCGGCAAGCTCAGCCTCGATTTTCTTCAATTCTTCTTTGAGGTCGGGCAGCTTGACGCGGACTTCCTCCATATGTTTCCCGAGCTCTTCCTGCTGGGCGCCGAGCTGCTCCTGCTGTTTACCGAGCGCCTCCTGCTTCCGTCCGAGTTCTTGCTGAGGCGCGAAAAGGGCCTTGGCTCGCTCGACCGTGGCCTGGTCGCGGATAATGTATTCCTTATGGTTGCGGCGGAACCAGATGTAGGCGCCCTGAATCTTGTGCCGGTAGGACCGGGCGTCGGCAAGGTCCTCCATGTTCCCTGACATCGTGTGCGAGTGGTCGGAGACGATGACGAAAGGCCTGGCTCCAGGCTTGTCTTCTTCGTCGCCATATTCAAAATCGTTATCCTGCGCCAGGGCCGGCCCGATTTCAGGGCTCCGTCGGAGACCATCGGGCTCCAGGAATCCGGGAGGAGCGGGCGCCGCAACGGCGCTCGGAGCCGCAGCCAGCGCCGGCGTCCCAGGCGCGACCGGAACGGTGGCAGGCGGGTGAGGCACTTGGCCGACTCCGAAAACCCCGCCAACGGGCTTCACGGGCGCGGACGCCGGCGAGGGCGCGACGTGCCGCACAGGCGCAAGCGCGGGTGCGGGTGCGACAGCCGGCGCCGGGGGCGTCGGCTCCTGCGGTCGGAGTGCGGGCTGAACCGCTGCGGCAAAATATAGAACCGGAGCTGCCACCAGCAAGAGCGCCGCTCCCACAGGCTTTCGTATTCCCTTCGACCATGCCGGAGCGTTCAGAATCCGTTCCAGCCGGTCGTTCATCCGAATTCTTCTAGCCATAGAAACTCCTTCCCAACGGACGCGCATCGGGGCGCCGTCCAGGTCTTTCCAGAATTCGAGCAGCAGTTCCGCGTAATAGAATCGGTCTTGAACTCTTCCCAAGGCCCATTCGTCGCTCGCCTGCTCGGCGAGGGCGGCGAGTTTGCGGTCGAGCCACCAGGCGAGCGGGCTGAACCAGAAGAGGCACCTATGCAAGGACGAAAACATGAACGTTAGCGCGTCCCGTCGCGCCACGTGCGAGAGCTCGTGGGCAAAGACCGCCCGGCACTTGCGCTCGTCCCAAGCCGCCGAGCCTGCTGGCAATACGATGACGGGCGCGAGAGTCCCGAGCGTTACCGGGACAGATACGGAATTGGAAACGGCCAGCGCCGAGCGGCGCACCGCGGTCGCGGGGCCGAGAGCTTCGGTCTGCTCGGCGAAGAGCGCCAGGAGCCGAAGGTCGGTGACCTTCTCAGCCGAGCGCGCGAGCTTGCGGCTGAAGACCCAGCCCAGCACAAGGCGCGCCAGGAGCGCCGCCGCGCCGAGAGAGTAAATGAGCGTGGCGATGGGGCCCCACGGAAGTGCGCGCTTAGGATTCACATGCGCGGCCGCGTGCGGCTGGAGCCGAGAGCTTGCCAGAGCGCGAAATACGATTTCATTCTCTTTGCCTGCATCTTGGCGCGGATTCGCCGGCTGATCGGCGCGCCTTGCGCCTTGCAGGTTCGTCTGCGCCCTCGCCTCGGGAGCCGAACTCAGAAGGTCGCGGCCGCTCGGACCGGTCTCAGGAATACTTGCGAGCGCGGCATCGGCCCAAGCGGGGCGGGGCAGGATCACCGGCAGGCCGGGCGCGAGCCGCGCGAGGAGCGGCATCGCCAACGCGCCGACGAGCACGGCCCGCCAGACCGTGAATTTCAGAAAGGCTGCCTGGGTCCGCACGAGCGCCAACCCGGCGCCCACCAGAACGGCCAGCGCCAGCGCGCGCGCCGCAGGCTCGGCCAACTGCGCCAGCAGGCGCGGATAAAGCTCGGCGTTCATGCCCTTCGCTCCTTCGCCCGGGCGATTTTCCACGCCAGCTCTTCCAGCTCTTTTCGGTCGAGCACGTCGGCCTCGACCATGCCCACCAGGAGCTGTTCGAGCGACCCGCCGCAAAAGCGTTCGATGATGGAGTGGACCGCGCGCGCGGCCACGCTCGTCCGCGGCACGCGCGCCCGGTAAACGTAGGTGCGGCCTTCCACCCCGTGCGTGAGGTATCCCTTCTCTTCGAGCCGCCTCAAAACCGTGCGCACGGTCGAGTCCTTCATGGGCCGCCGCGACGTGAGCCCCTCGCGCACCGCCTCGGCCGTCGCCGACCTGTGCGACCAGATGTATTCCATAACCAATTGCTCGACGTCCCCGAGAGTTCTTAGACGCGCCCGCCGCGTGTTAGTCATTGTAGCGTTACAGATTGTAACGGATAAACCCGGCTTGTCAAGCGAAATATTCGGTTGCCTCGGCTCCAACGTAGTGGGAACATTCCTCTTTTGGCCGCCCTTGGGTTGTCTCCTCTCCATGGATATTGACGAGATTAAGGAGAAGGTCCGCGCCGATCAGTACGTTTACACCCATCATGCCGTCGTCGAGGCCCGTGCCGAGTCCCTGACTTTCGCTCAAGTTGAGGAAGCTCTCCTCAACGGTCGCATTCTCGAAGAATATCCCGACTCGGGTCGCGGTGAAAGCTGCCTTGTGGTAGGCTTGGGTGGTGAGGTCGCGGTCCACGCGGTTTGTGGCAGGAGAGGGATAAGCTGGCTGTGATCACGTTGTACATTCCGCGACCTCCTAAGTTCATAGATCCATGGACGCGCGCGAAGGAAAAATGAGATGAGAAATACCCGCTGCAATATCTGCGGCAGTGACCGCTACGAGCGGCGCAAGATCGAATACCTTTACAGCCACAAGGGGGAATACCTTCTCGTCCCCGATACGCCGGTCGAGGTTTGCGTGAACTGCGGGGTGGTTTATTACGACGCCGCCATCCTGAAGGAAATCGAACGGCGTTTTTTTGCCATCCTACAAAATGCCGAGAAGCCGGACCGGTACATTCAAGTCCCCCAAAAATCCCTCGCCTGACAGGACTGGCGCTCTCCCGCCTAAGCACAAAGGCAACAAGCCGCGAACAAGGCTCTGTACAATAGGTGGCGGCAAAGGTAATCGTGAGCTACGCCACGACGTGCGTGCAGGCGGATTTGCTGTCGGCGTGGCGTGAGAGGGGGGCAAGATGGGGCCGGGGAGAATCGAGGTCGTTCAGGGAGATATCACGAAGCTTCGAGTGGACGCCATTGTGAACGCGGCGAACACGACCCTGCTTGGCGGAGGCGGGGTGGACGGGGCGATCCATCGCGCGGCCGGGCGCGAGCTGCTCGAAGAGTGCTCGAAGCTCGGCGGCTGCCCGACGGGTGAGGCGCGGATAACCCGAGGCTACAAATTACCCGCCCGCTGGGTCATCCACACGGCTGGTCCGGTTTGGAGCGGAGGCGACCGGAACGAAGATGCGCTGCTGGCTTCCTGTTACCGGAATTCTCTCGCGCTCGCCGAAGAGCACGGGATTAAGACCCTGGCGTTTCCCTGCATCAGCACCGGCGTTTACGGCTTCCCCGGCGACCGCGCGTGCCACATCGCCGTCGAGGAAGTCAAACGGTTCTTTGTCGCTCGCGCGTTCCCGGAAAGGGTTACGTTCGTCTGTTTCCTCGACCGCGACGCGGAGCTTTACCGTCGCGCCCTTGGGCTCCCGAAGTAATAGTAATCCGGCTCAATTCCTCGGAGATAGCCTCGTCAACGAGAAACGGGGTCAGCGAACTGCGGAGTCGGGTATGGCAGCCAGCCTTTGGCGAACGAACTCCTCATGCGAGCGCGGCAGATTCCCCCAGTAGCGTGCTATGCCGACAAGGCCATGCACAGAGGTCAGTCGCGTAAAGAGGGAGCTGAACGAAGGGAACCCAAAAAGCCAACCGCCTCCCTTTGAGGACTCCACCCATAGCGCATTGTCCTTTGCGGTGATCCGAGCCGGGCCATGGAAAGCAGCAGCAGCCGAGAGTGGCGGGTCGTACTGGATGACAAAGGCGGCTTCCAAAGGCTGGCCCGCCTGCGATGACTCGACGGTGACGAACGTCCACCATCCTTTCGGGCTGGTCGAGATGGTGACAACTCGATTCCATGCCAAGACAGGGGGAGGCTGAAGACCTTCGGCTTGTCCAGGCGGGGCACCGAGCCGCCCAGGGAGGAGTAACATGCCTCCGACGAGGATGAGCCACGCGCGTGCGACGAATCCGATGGCCGTCGCGCGGACGATAGCAATCTTTGCCAGGCGCATGTTGTCGCCCCCGCGTATGATTTATTTCTGGAAAGTACCTCCTCACCAAGCTCGTAGTCAAGGTGCTTTTCGGTTCAGAGGTGGGCGCCAGAGATGCTTCTAGGCTTCGCTGAGTAGCCCTCCGGGCGTCGCGCGCGCCCTGCGCGCTTCGAGAGGCAGATAGCAAAGCGCCCTTTCAAGGACTGCTGTACACAATCGTTCCCTGCCGTATGGTGAAGCGGACTTTGGAAAGCGCGGTGACATCTTTGGCCGGATCATCGTCCGCCACCACTAAGTCCGCGTCCGTTCCTTTCTCAACGCGCCCGCATTTGCCGGAAAACCCAAACCTCCGAGCCGGGTTCGTGGTCAGCGAGGCGAGAATCTGGTCTAAGGTCATTCCGGCCCGCGACATTAGCGTGAATTCGAGCGCCGTATCATAATGATCGGTATAGCCGATATCGGTGCCGAATAGAACTTCTCCTCCGCCCTGCGAAAAAGCGCGCAGCTCGCTGACCATTTTGTCGATCCATTGTTCGCGTTCTTCGTCGGACGCGCCGGCTTTCCGGGCTTCGAAATCGAACAAGGTCAATGTTGGGATCAGAGCCATGTGGGCGCGCCTGAGCCGGGCCACAAATTCAGGCGTCCAAGGTGGAGAGTCGGGCGCGGTGTGAGCGAGGATGTCCACGCCGCCGCGAATCGCCACCTCCAGACCCTCGACATTTTGCGGGTGTGCGAACACCGGTAAGTTGTCGCGATGGGCCTCCTCCACGCCGGCGCGTACCATCTCGAGCGGCATATTCGAAACTTTGCCATTCGCCTGAAGGGATCCGGTAAAGAGCTTGACGCCGTTAGCCCCATCTTTCCCTAGTGCTTTGACGCGAGCCCTGGCGTCTTGTGCCGAAGTCACCACCGGAATTTGGATGCCATTCGAAGTAAGGTAATCGCGGACATAGATGGGAGGCTCCGTCCAGAGCGGTTCTCCCACGGTCAAGATGTGGGGGCCGCGAAGCTCGCCCGACTCGATACGACGGCGAAGCGCCAGGGTGTTCGCGAGCACTGACGCGATGTCATAAACGGTGGTGAAGCCACAGCGGTTGAACATCGTGTCCAATTGTTCGTTGAGTTCGCCAACGCTCGCGTCGCGCGCGTGGAGGAGAACAGGAGTAAAAATATGGACGTGGCTGTTCCAAAATCCCGCGACGATAAATTTGCCCGAGCAATCGAGGACTCGAGTGCCGCTCGGAATCGGGACCACGGCCCGTGGACCGACCGCGGCAATGTGCCCGTTGTGGATTACTATGACAGCATCCGGAATCCCCTGGGCGGCGGGAGCTGGGTACACCGTGGCGCCAGTCAGAGCGAGGTCGGCGCCGTGAAGCGCAGCCGTCGAGAAGAGAAACAGAGCTAAGGCGGCTCGCATATCAAATAGTACGGCGGCTGAAGCGACCGAGTTCCTCGGACGCTGGTTCAGGCTTTATCGTTGGCTGGCTTTCCCCGTCGCGACGCGTTGAGCGAATTCCGCCGACTTGCCGCGGGGCACGGTCAGCGATTTCCAATCCGATTGCTTGAAGTGTTTCGCCAGGAACACAATCTGACCGCAATGGTAAGCGTAGTGAGCCGTTTGGCGGTTGATCGCCTGCATGACGGAATGGGCTTCCCCGCGAATGGTCACAGAGCGCTTAAGATCGTCGTCCGAGAGCGGCTCTAACGCCTGAAAGACTGACGTCCAGCCTTCCTCCCAAAGCGCCATCAGCGCTTCGCGCGTCGAGGGAGGGTCCAGGAATTCGGCGTCACGGTTGCGGTCCGGCTTCTCTCCGTCCGTGGTCAGGAAATCCGTAAATCGCGATCGCATGTTGCCCGCCATGTGCTTCACGATGACGGCGATGGAGTTCATTTCGCTGTCGAGGACCGTGACCAACTGCTCGTCCGTCACTTGCGCCATCGCGCGTTCCGCAAGGGATTTGTAGTGGCGGAGCAGCGTGAGGGAATCTTCGAGATACGAGGTCGTAAACTTCAGGGCCATGGCCTAATTTTTGCATTCTTGACCGCCGACCGCAAGGGCCCCCTGCTCCGTCA
>QHZN01000091.1 GCA_003225365.1 Acidobacteriota bacterium | reverse complement strand
TGGCTCTCGACTCCCTCGGCGGCCAGCAGGATGATCTTCGCCCGTTGAATGACGCGCAGGGGCTGGATTCTCGCTCTGGCCCAAGTTTGCAAAGTGGCCCGCTCCTGATCGGAAAGAAGAATCGGTTCGGCTCTTCGGCTCATGTGCGGCAAGATACCCGCAGGCCGAGAATGAGTAAAGCTATTTATGACGCGCTACACTAGATTTCAATCCGTGCCTGTTCCCGGGATGAAGCGTGGGAGCGTTGCGAAGTGCAGTCGGATATCGCGAATACGGCGGGTGGTGGTTTGACGAGCGGATCTCCGTCCGCTCAGTGCCAGGTTCGCATGCGCCTTAAGTATAAGGCCCTCCTCATCGCAATCGCCATTCCGACTTTGGTGGCGCTTCGTTACTCATGGAGCATGTTTTTCATGAATGTGGCGGATAACCCGGTGCTCGTAGGCTTGCCATTCGAAGCATCGCTTGCCGCCCTCGTGATTTGCATTAACGGGTTGTATCGCCCCGGTCGCCTTCAGCCAACGGTCCTCATCATCGTAATTCCAGTGCTGATCCTGTACGCCTTCGTTTCGCTGCTTATCGAGTTGCAGCTCCCTCATCAGCTTCCACCCTCCGACGAGTTCCTCAGGCATCACGTGCTTCGGCTCGGCCTGATACTTGGCAGTATTTCAATCTACCTTGCATGTTTCTATCCGCTTGTTCGAATGCGCCGTTGGCTTTCAAGCCAGGTTAGCGCGGAACGACACGTCAGCGGAGAGGCGTCGAATGGTTAACCCTGAGGGTCCGGAGGGGCGTATCGGAGCCCGCAGACAAACCAACCGCATCTGCGAGAGCTATGGCCGGCAGAACCAGCGCAAACAGCGCTGCCCTATGTCTCCCGGCTACGTATACCTCATGTCGGCGTGATTCACAGGCACCGGGTCCCCGCGATTAGGAGACCTGAGGCTTCTCCTGGGATGGCTATTATTCTCGAACATCCATGACAAGATTTTTATTCAATTAAGGACGAATGAATGAGTTGAACACGCCACGGAAGGCTTCGCGCAGCTCCTCCGCGCCGTATTGAGCCGGAAATCCCACCCGCCGGGCCAAGAGCTGGTCGCGCATCAGCCCTTCCAAGGCGCCCATCAGCGCGGAGCGCATCGCTTGAAGGTGGATGTTCGGGCGAAGCAGACCGGCGTCCTGCATTTCGCTGAGCACGTCATCCGTCAAACGAACAAACTCAAGGTACCCCTGGGCGAGGGAAACCATCTGTCCCTCTTTGCGGAAGCGGCGGCCCTCGAGCAGCATCAGCAGCTTGAGTTCCGGGTCGCGATCGAGCGCGCTCATCACCACACCGCTTAATACCAAGAGTTTCTCGGATGGAGAAGTGAGGTTCTGGATCGCCTGGCGAGCGCTCCAATTGATTCTCTGCCAGCTCTCCTCGAAAATGGCAGCGAGCAGCCCATCTTTGCTCCCGAAGTGCTTCATCATTTGGGACTCGCTGGTGCCAGCCGTGCGGGCGATAGTTACTGTGCTGGTCTTCGCGTAGCCTTTCGCGGCAAACAAGCTCTTCGCCGATTGAAGAATGCGATCGCGAGATGAAGCGCCGAAGGTGGGAGATTCGGCCCTGCGTAGTTCGGTTTGGTGTCTCATAGGAGTAACCCTATCACATTTTGATGTCCATGGCGGCACGACGACAGGAAACAGCAGTAGTACTACCAACCCTTTGGTTTCCCGTGATTGCCGGGCCGTGCGGCCATACGACTCTAACGTCAAGTACTTTAACACGAACAGATAGCAGGAGGTATGGTCGTGTAATCCAAAGTCAAAAGGACGTAGTACTACTGCGGAAAATTGACATGGAGAATGTAATTTTTTCTCTGCGGACCCCTCTGCTCTCCGCAGAATGTTCTGTGCCGTCAACGCGGTGTCTCACCAACACCCTGGCACGTCGCGTGCCACCGGGTTGGAAGCAAGTCAGGGTAATGGGCAAACAGCAGCGCAGCAGGCCGTCCAGGCGGACTGGCACGCCTGCCCCGTCACGCCGTCCACGGAGACCATGCGATTCTCCGCATCCCATTGGAAGGTGTGGGCCCCGGTGCCCGTCCCAGTGCCGTTCTGCGTCAGATCCCCGAGAGCAGCGTGTGTGGACTGTCACAAATGGCAACGAGCTCGACGCATGTGGGGCCTACCGGCCCAAGGCTTCACATACTAAACTTGTTTTTTTCGCTGCAAGTTTCGACATCCCACACATGGACCGTAAGGCTGTGTCTTTCTGCGCACGCAAGCAACCTCCCGCCACTTGAGAAACTACAGAGCCGGTACTCGGATGGCGGCTTTCCAAGGTTGCATCGACGGACCTCCCGGGATGTTTCCACGTTCCAGACCCGCGCGGTGCCGTCGGAAAGCGCCCCGACGAGGTCAGTTCCGTCGGAAGAAAAAGCAATGCCCAGCACTCGCACCCGGCCGATCTTAACCTTTGGATACTTTTTGCCCGTTCGAACGTCCCATGCGCAGACCCCGCCCGGCCCGGTTGCGGCGAGCGCGGTTCCGACCGGCGAAGAGGTGAGTGTCACGCCATACTTGCCGGGCCCATAGAGCCCGAGGCCATAACAGCCTTCGTAGGTCGCCAAGCGTTTCGCGGCCAAAAGGTCGAATACTGTCACCGCCCAGCTAAGCCGAAAGACGCTAGTTGAGGTCCCTCCTACCGCAAGAAGGTTCCCGTTAGCTGCGAACGCCAAGCTATCGGCTGTTCCGCTGATATTGTAAGCGCCCGGGAGTACCTGCCAAGACCCCAGATGCCAGATTCTTACGGCAGCATCCCGGGTGTTACCTTCGATTCCGGCTGCCAGATACTTGCCGTCGGGGGAGAAGGCTTCGGCGGAAACCCTATCGTCATCGAGGAGCGGTTTGAATCCTGTGTCGTGTTGTCCGGTGGGGTCCCCGGTTTTGACCGCCCACACTTCCAGTGTATGTTTTGACGGGGGTCTGGCCACGTTCCCGGCGGCGAGCAGTGTGTCGTCGGGGGAAAAGGTGAGCCAATATGGAGGGGGAATGTCGGGCAGGGTCGCGATCTCGCGCACCTTAGCGCCTAGGCTTACGCTCCATATGTAAATGGCAAGGCCCGCTCCGTGCTTCACACCTCCGGTGGCGAGGAACCTTCCGTCGGAAGAGATGGCGAGAGCAGTTACGTGGGTTGTGCTCAGTAGAGAGGCGGGGCCTACGCCCAGGGCCATCAGGGGCCTGCCTGGAACTTTGCGCGGCGTGGCAGAGGAAGCCTCATGCGATGATCCCGCGGCACCCAGCAGCCCGGCAGGTAAAGGCGAGCCCCAGAAAGCCGCGTGGAGCGATACCAGGATCGCGAGGCAGGCTCGCCCCAGGCAAAGAGAATGCAGGCGAATTCTGGAAGCGCGAGTACTGTCTGCCTGCCTCTCCACGCCCGACGCTCCCACTCTTAGAGTCACCGTCTCCGCGCTCCTGCCAAAATCCAAAAGGGTCTCCACCGACCTTGCGGGTCAGCTCAATATTGGTAATTACGGGATCCCGGGTCCCGCCCTCTCCGTGGCGCTCTGTTCGGTCCAAATGGGAACGTAATCCTGCCTGTCGGCCACGGGAAATTATTCGCTGGATTGCAGTTGGCGGTGTAGACCAGACATACAGGATAGGCGCCGAGGAATAGCGCGGCTCCTAGAGAGCCAGCCTCCCCGCAAACCTTCAGGCAGGTGGAAATAGGTTGTCCGAGGTTATTACAAACACCTATGCAAATCGCCGTTGCTTCCGCGTAGAATTCGAGACACTTTGCGAGGCCAGCGTTGCACCCTGCGTAATCGGGCGGGCAGGGGAATCCGCCACCGCCGCCGCCGCCACCACCACCTCCACCTGCCCCGCCATCGCAAAGGATGCAGTCGGGGTCGCAAATAGCATCACAGCACTCACAGTTACACTCTGAAATATCGTCCTCAGAAAAGCAATGGTCCCCCTTAGGGTCGATCCGGGTCGCTGGAGAATTGATCCCGTAGGCGTAGCGATTGTGGTTTTGCGGGTTCATTCCGCACCAGCCTTCGGGTCGGCGCTGAGCCAGCGGCCCTGGTCGGAAGAGAACATGCGGAAGTGCGTCGGGTCGAGGTTCGACTCCGTGTCGCGAGCGTGCAGGCTCGCAAACCGGTGGTCGTACATGGTGCCCGCCACGGCCCACTGCTGTCCCCACGGGTAATGCAGCACGTCCTGCCCCACCGCCCCTGTCTCGTCCGTAGCCGTTTGGCTGGTCCCCAGGTTGTCCCCGTGGACGAAGTAGGCGTGGTTGTTCTTATATATCCCGAAGCGCCTTTCTCCAAGGAACACGAGCATGCCGGTCATTGCCAACCGTTAGCTTTCATGTGCTGTTTGTCTTTGTCGTTCTGGCCCATCATCGTCTGCACCACGTCTATTTTGACGTGACGGCCAATTCCACCGCCGCATGGACCGCCCAGCAGATTGTTCAGCCTTTCCCCTGGGACATGGCTCCCAGCTATCTGATCCGAGATCGGGACTCGGTCTACGGTAGGGTAAGTCGAATGGTCGTGAAGGATTTCACGTCGCTTGTCCTGGCGCCTCGTACGATTCGCCAAGGCCAAGGTGGTGCTCACCACTCCGCCACCGAGCCGTCCGGATGGAAGACCATCTGTTCGAAAACTTCCTGCTGGAATGGGTGCTTGCGCGCTTCGGCCTCGTTGACTTCAACTCCCAAACCGGGTTTTTGAGGCGGCAACCAGTAATCGCCCTCCGATCGCAAGTCTGCCTGCACTACGTCGAAGCGCCAGGGAACGTCGCCGAGCATGTCTTCTTGGATCAGGAAGTTCGGCGTTGCCAGGTCGAAGTGCAGCGCCACCACATTGGCGATAGGCCCGTTGGGATTGTGCGGCGCAATACCCATCAAGTAGGTCTCTCCCAGGGCGGCGATTTTCCTCGCTTCGAGCAGGCCACCGCAGTGGCCGAGGTCCGGTTGCAGAACATGGCAGGCTTGGAGCTCGCAGAGGCGGCGAAACTCCCAGCGCGTCGTCAGCCGCTCGCCCGTGGCGATGGGCACGCGGACGCTCCGCCGTACTTCAAGCAAGGCGTCGGGGTTCTCGGGTGGAACCGGCTCCTCGCAAAACAGAGGATGATACTCCTCAATGGCACGGATGTATTCGATGGCTTGGCCGGTGGTCGTCCGCCCATGGAAGTCCACCATGATGTCAATCTCCGGGCCGACGGCTTCCCGCAGTTGCCCCATCAGAGAAGCGAAGTGCTTCACGGCTGGCAGCCCCATCAGCGGCTGCGAGAAGGGCACAAACACCACTTTCAGCGCGCGGTAACCCCTCTCGATCACGGCGCGAGCGCGTTCGAGGAGCGGGCCGACTGCGAACGTCTCGTACACGGCCTTCATTTCGCCGCCGCCCAGGTGAGTGTACATGCGCACTTTGTCGCGCACGCGCCCGCCCAGCAGACGGTAAACGGGCACGCCGAGCGATTTGCCAAGAACGTCCCAGCAGGCTTGCTCGATGCCTGACATGGCGCTGGTCCCAATGATTCCCAGCCGCCAGAAGGAGTGACGGTACATGATCTGCCATAGGAACTCGATTTGAGTTGGATCGCGCCCGACGAGCATCGGCTTAAAATCTTCCACGCAGCCGACCACCGCGCGCGTTTTCCACTCGAGCGTCGCCTCACCCCAGCCGTAAAGCCCTGGCTGGTCGGTCTCAACCTTCACCAAGACCCAGTTCCGCATCTGCGCGTTGACGATCAAGGTGTGGATGTCTGTGATTTTCATCGCTCAGTCCATGGGATAGAGGCTCGAGCCTCCGTCCACGAGCAGAGTGGTCCCTGTGATGTAATCCGAGGCGTCAGAGCTGAGGAAAATTAGGGCATCGGCAACGGATTCGGGCGGCTGCATGTAACCCAGCGGGATTGCTTTCTGGGCGCGCCGGCGGTAATCCGGTTCGGTGTCCCACTGGCGCTTGGCCATGCCGACGGCGACAATCCCCGGCGCGACGGAATTGACGCGAATGCCCTTCGCGGCCAGCTCGCGCGCCATGCCGCGCATGAGCATCTTTATTCCGCTCTTGGTCACATTATAGGGGGTGATGTCCGGCCAGGGAACATCCTGTACCCAGGACGAAGTAAAGATAATCTTGCCCTTGATGCCGTGCTCGGTCATGGCTCGGGCGGAAGCCTGAGCCACCAGAAAAGCGCTTTTAAGATTGACGTCCATGATTTTCTGCCAGTCGCTCTCCGAGTAATCAATGATCGGGCTGGTGAAGGCCATGCCGGCGTGGCAGAGCGCGACATCGAGGCGGCCAAACGCGCCGAGGGCGCGGGAAACCAGGCGCTCGACCTCCTCCGGGCGCGTCACGTCGGCGCGGGCGTAAGCAAGGTGGTCCGAACTCCATGCCTTTTCCCGGATGATCTGCTGGGCGCGCCCTTCCTCGACGATGTCATTGACGGTGACACAGGCCGAGTGCTCCAGGAGGCGCCCGACAACGACCTGGCCGATCGCGCCCAAACCTCCAGTGATTAAAAACATCTTGCCGGCCAGACAGTCTTTCGCAAATGTCGTCATGTTTAATCCCAATCCTGTTGCAAAAGTCCCTTCCCCTTTCATTGCACGACAAAATTATCTAACTGAGCCCTGTTCCGGCCGCAACTTATTCCCGCCGTCCTTGCGCGATGAGTGGCGCGAAAGACTCGAACTTGTGGGTGATCCCTCGAATCATTTTAGGATTCCCTGCGAGGAATTGTAAATTTCCCCCCATTCCGGCTCGCTCGATTGCCCAGAGGCTCAAAAGAGCCCGCCGAGGTTCAGCACAATCACCGACACGAGCGTCACGGCCACGGCTGCGGCCAACATCTGCCTTGTCCTCGAAGAGGTCGCCTTCCATTCTCCGGTCAGAACGCCCAGCATATTCGACCAGAGAATCTGAGCGGCAATGAAGAGCGTGAAGCCGATGGAAGTCCCGTATCTACCCACAAAAGTCGCGCCGATCCCGTAACCGACAATCCCCGAAAGCCACAAAAGACCCATCGCGGCGCCTAGCATCGCTTCTCGAAACGAACCGTGGCCAACGAATAGCGGCCATGTCTGATTGCGGGAAAGAAGGTAAGCGCAGTAAAGCAGGTTCGGAACAAAGCCGGCTGTCAGGATCAGCGCCCAAACGGCAAAGGTTGAAGCGAGAGAGCCGGCGCCGAATTCCTGGCTCTTGCTGAGAATCGTCCCGCTAAAGGCGAATCCCAGGTTCCAGGCTGACCCCACGATGCCGGTAAAAATGCAAATGGCAAGGCCCGTCGCGAAGCTATAGGCGGCCCCGCTTTTCGCCGATGGGGCAGCGGCCTGTTCGTGCTCGCGTCGGCGTCCCGCCTTCCCGTAAAAGACGAGGCCTGCGAGGAGAATCGGGATGCTGATGAGAAGCAGAATCCCTCGCGCGCGGAAGAACTCGCTGGCGTCCAAGACCAGCAGGGGGACCAGCGAGCCCGAAAGGCAGGCCAATCCGGAGACAACCGTGAACGCGAGCGCCATTCCCACCGCCTCAATCCCAAGCCCGAACGTGCACTGCGCGATGCCCCAGACAAAGCCGAACGCGATGGGATCGAAAAGCGCCCGGTTGGGGACCTGCTGATAAACGTCGCCGAGGCGCGGCACCAATCCCGCCGCCAGCAGCCAAGGGAGAATGACCAACGCCACGAGGGCGAAGACTAGCCAGGTGTTTTCCCACTTCCAGCGGCGGCTGTACTTCATGGGGAGCGCGAAGGTGCCGTTCAGCGCCCCGCTCACAAAAATGATAGCCATTCCTAACCAGAAGTCTCCGGCCATCGTGGTGACCCGCTTTGGGGCTATTCGTTCACCGCCGTGGGCGACTGGAGGCCAGTCAGGACCCGTGTGACTGGTGAATTTCTGAGGAATTTTCGCCGGGAAAGTCCAGCCATGGCGCCGTCTTTGGGCGGCCTGAAGGTAAATCAACCGGAGAACGATTGTTCCCCATGGAGTCGAGCGCGCCTCGTTTTCCGTCAACGGAGCGGCGCAGGGAACTCGGGGCCGAACCCCCAAGGGGTCTTCCTCCACGGGTCACCAGTAAAACTTTAGAGCGAACTGGATCTGCCGCGGATCGTTCGCGCCGTCTTGCAGGCTGGTGATCCGGCCAAAGACCGACGTGTTCGTAAAGTCCAAAAAGCCGGGATTTCCGAACTGCGGCCTGTTCGTCAGATTGAAGAATTCCGCGCGAAACTCCAGGTGCGTCCCTTCGCTGGTGCGGAAAGTCTTGAAAGCTGAGAAGTCTAGCCGGTGGAAGCCCGGCCCGTAGGCCTGAGTCGGCGCACCGCCCAGAGGAGCGTAGTCCGTCTGGCCGATGGTCGCTGCCGCGGGCGGATTCGCAAAGGCATTCGGGTTCAGCCACTGGTTGACGTTATGCGGACCGGCATAGATGTTCTGCCCGGGAACCAGAAGCGCATTACAGCCGAAATTCGAAGTCGTGGGGATGGGGCAGCCAAGTGTAAACGGGAAACCACCCTCGAGCGTCAAAATCCAATTGATGCTCCATCCCCCGATCACCTGGTCGATTGCTCCGGCGGCGCTCTGGGCAAAACGCCTGCCGCTTCCGAGCGGAAGTTGATAGGTCCCGCTGTAGTGAATCACGTTCGTCAGCGCCTCACTGCAAAGCCCGTAATCGCCCTGAATGCCGAAGCCCGAAAGATGAGGCGCGCGATAGCCAAGCGTATTGCCAATTCCCAGCAGGTTGCTCTCATCGCCCCGACATTTCGAATAACTGTAATTAGCAAGCATGCTCAACCCGCCGCCGAACCTTCGTTCGTAAGTGAGCTGGAGGGAGTGGTAATAGCTGTTCGCCTGGGAAGTGACATAAGTCGCTCCAATTCCGAAATCGGGAAAGGGAACGAAAGGATGCTGATCTACGCCGGGAGGAAGAATCACGCTCGGAGTGTTCAGGCCGGGACTGGAAAGGAGGTGGTGGGAATTATTGCCCAGGTAGCCGAGTTGAACGCTGTCATTCGGAGTCATCTGGTATTGAAACATCAGGTTATATTCCTGTACGTACGGCCACTGATAGTCTGTTTGCCAGCCCTGGAGCGCCAAGCCTGCTCCATTGACCGCCGTGGGGCTCAGGTTCACCCCGGCGAGTCCCTCTTCGAGCGTGGCTTGGGAGCCGTCCGGGTAGATCATCGGATGGGCGGGGTCTGGCGCGAAGAAAAGGAAATCATAGAGGAACGGATAATTCTCTCCGATATCGGGCGCCCCGCCGATGTCCTCAAACCCCGCAAAAAAGATTCCATAGGCGCCACGCGCCACGAGCTTGGGTGTCGCCTGATAGGCGAATCCCAGGCGCGGCGCGAAGTCTTTGGTTGGGGTGGCGACCAGCCCGGGCAGGCTACTGTACGCGAGCTGGATGCCGTCCGTCGCCAGCGTGGAAAGGAACGTGGGTGAAAGGGGCGTGCTCTTCCGCCTCGTTGTAATCAGATATTCCGCTCCCGCGCCGGGAGGCTTAGGAATGAAGTTCGCCTGTGCGCCGTATTTCTCACCCACTGAGCCGAAGAATTCCCATCGCAGTCCCAAGTTCAAGGTCAACTTGGGCGTGATCTTCCAATCGTCCTGGAAATAAAGGCCATAAAGGTTACGAATGTCATCCGGGCCGGCGAAATTCGAAGCCGCGGCAAACGCTGGACCGCCAACATTATTGAAACCATTGGGAACCTTGGTCGGTCCGGGCGTGAGAAGGAGTTGTGCCAGGCCGGTGCCGCCGCCGCCATTATTCGGTACTTCGGTATAGGTACCATCGAAGGAAAACTCTCCCCTCGACCATGCCGGCGCCAACCACGGGTGTCGCAGGCGCTGCATTTCGAAGCCGCCTTTAAAGGTGTGCTTGCCGTAAACCTTGGTCAGATTTTCAGCCACTTGGGTCGTATCGCTGACACGATTTCCAGGCAGGAAGGCGTTGCCGCCGATGCCGGAAAGTCCGTTGATATCGAGTCTCGGCAAGCCACCATTGGCTGGAGCCTGAGGGATTCCCGCGATTCCAAACTGCTCGGGAACGCCCAATGTATTGCCGAAAGGCTGAAGCTGCGTGGTGTGAATACGGCTGTATCCGAAGCGAAACTCATTGATCAGTGCCGAGGAAAACGAATGCGTCTCGCTCAGCACCGAATTGAAATTCACATCTACATATTGGCCAGTGTTGAATGATCCGCCATCCGCGAAGCCCACAAAGGGGGCCGGCTTGAAGTTGTTGTCGTGCGAAAAGCTCACGCGGCCAAACATCTGGTCCGCCGTGCTAAAGTTATGGTCAATTCGAACATCGTAATGGTTGATGTCGTGTTTGTTTACACGGTCAGCCGTAAAATTGCCGACAATCCCCGGACCGGTGGGAGACGGATAGAGGCTGAGCAGTTTGATGGCGTTCGGATCGAGGCGGTTCGCGGGGAGCATGTTCAAGAGGGCTTCTTGCGCGGGTGTCGTAAAGTCGCTGATCCCGGCGAGGCTGGCGCCCGTATAGAAAGGATCCCGAACAAACCCGCTGCTCATGGCAGGGAGACCTGTGACAGGGTCAACCTGGCCCGAAGTCACCGCGCGCGTGGTCGCAGGGTCAAATATGGCGCCGAGCGGGAATGTGCGCCCCAGCAAATCGCTTCGAGTTCCGTTCTGATAAACGGGGTTAATCAGATCCTGGAAGTCCGTGTAGCCGCTGCTGGTTTCGAGAGCCGTCGGGACGCTGGCGATCTGCGGCTCCGCCTGGCGGATGCGGGTGGCCTCAAAGTCGCCGAAGAAAAAAGTCTTATCCTTGCCATTGTAAACGTGAGGGATGATCACCGGCCCGCCAATGGATCCGCCAAACTGATTTCGCCGGAATTCGCCTTTCTGAATATGCGTGGGTGACGCATTTTCAAAAAAGTTGGCGGCGTCGAACTTGTCGTTTCGAACAAACTCCCAGACGTTGCCATGAACCCTGTTCGTCCCTGACTTGATGGTGGCGTTGACCACCGCGCCCCCCGCGCGGCCGAATTCCGCGCTGAAATTGCTGGTCTGGACCTTGAATTCCTGAATGGCGTCCGGCGGGGGGAGCACAGCGTAGGCCGCTCCGTTCAGGAAATCGACCGTGTCATTGTTGTTGTCAATCCCATCCAGAATGTAGTTGTTGTGGACCAAAGGAAGCCCGTTGGCGGCAAAACTTCCGCTGGCTTCGAGTCCGCGTCCAGTAGGCGCGGTCTGCGCCACTCCCGCTACGAGCTGGGCGAGGAAGGTATAGTTGCGGCCGTTGAGCGGCAGGTCGTTGACCGCTTGCGAGCCGACGGTCTGACCGACGGAGGAGGACTGCGTCTGCAGCAAGGGAGGCGCCGACGTAACCTGTACGGTTTGCGTCACTTGCCCCGGGACGAGGGTCACGTCAAGCTTGACCTGTTCCTGGACGTGCACAGTGAGGTGTTGGCGGTTTACGCGCTGGAAGCCCTCTTTTTCCACCGCCACGCTGTAATCCCCAATTTTGATTGGAGTGAATATGTAACTGCCATCGGAGGCGCTCGTTGTCGTCAGCGCTAGGCCGGTTCCTTCGTTTGTCAGCGTGACTTTGGCGCCGGGCACGACCCCGCCGGTCTGATCCATTACCGTACCCAGGACTGCTCCTGTATCAATCTGGGCAAAAGCCGCCTGGGCCCCAAGGAGCACCCACGCCAGCAATGCGGTTAGGACGGCGAAGTACCGCGAAGCATCTTTATTCGAGCACATTGGGTCCTCCCCCTGAAATCAAGCCAAGCTATTCGATGCGGTTGACCCGAAAAGACCCTTGAGCGGAAACCTCTCTCGCCCCGTGACTAATGCCCCGACGCCCAGCACGTCACCGAACCGATCTTGCCCACATCTTTGGCCTTCTCGGTTGCGGCTCCGTGAACGTTTACGGAAACTACTCGTGGTCCCCTTCCCATGTCAAGAAAAATATTGCGCGTCCCTTTCCCGGGGTCGCAACCCTCGTCCGAAGTGGTTGTCGCGCCTCTGAACCTATGTGAGGAGGAAGGCCAACCACGATTATGCCGAGCCGGGGAAGGGCTATCCCTCCGGAATTCCGTTCCGGCGGATTTCGCGAAAGAGGTGAAGGTTGGAGCGCATGACGATGTGAGGAGTCAGGTAGTAGGTGGGGGGAATGGGCCGCCCATTGGCCAGGTAATCGACGGAGAGACGCACGGCAATTTGGCCCTGCACGTAGGGCCGCTGATGAATGGAAGCCAGGACTGTCCCCCTCTCGAAGTAAGGAACCATCTCCTTAAAGAGGTCGGTGGTGATCAATTTCATTTTTCCGTGGAGCCCGCGGGCGCCGATGGCATGGCACACCGGGAGACAATTGGCGGTACTAACATAAAGGCCCGCCAGCGTCTTGTGCCTGCGCAGGAGCGCATAAACTTTCTGAAATGTTTCATCCTCGTCGTCGTGACCCTCAACGACTTCGAGCAGCCTCCCGCCGTGACAGAATTGTCGAAACTTCTCCGAAAAACCCTCCACCTTCTTCCGATGGTCCTCCGTCTGAAGCATTCCCGTGATAATCGCTACCTCGGCCTTGGGAGGCAGGAACCTTGCCATCAATTCGGCGGCCAGTTGGCCGTTCAGGGCGGGGTTGACGCAAATCACCGTGGACCGGGCCGTGTGGGGCGCGTCAGAGGCCACGCAAATAACGCGGATGCCCCGGTCCTCAGCTTGGTTAATCAGCGAACACAGGCTGGCAGGATCGCCCGGACAGATCGCCGCCACTTGGACGTTTAGGGCCAGCAGCTCCTTCAGCCCCTCCGGCTCGCCGATTCCCAGGCGCTTGGTCCGGCGATAAACGACCTCCACACCCAGTTGCTCGAATCGTCTGGCTTCCGTGACGAAGCCTGCGCGGAGCTCGTCGTAAAAATAATGGATCTCGCGCGGGATGCACACCCCGATGCGGATGGCAGGGTGGCCCACGGACAACGCACGCGCCGCGAGATTCGGCCGATAGCCCAACTCCTTGGCGATGCGCAGAATGCGCCGTCGGGTGTTTTCGCTGATTTCTTTGCGACCGTGCAAGGCGCGGTCCACCGTGCCAATCGAGACATCAGCAAGTCGCGCGATCTCGTAAATACCTGTTTTATTCATCACGTTATGGGAAGTGCCCGAGCGTCAAGCTTGTCGAGCCCGCGCCGGCCACCCCAGGAGCAGCACGTTGCGGCATCCGCGGGGCATAGAAGCATCGCGAGTATAGCCGAGGCGGCGAGCAGAGAGGCGCCGCTTGCATTTGATTCGTCCACAGGCATAGACTAGCATAAATACCTCTAATTGGACGTATATTTTCCCCAGGCCTCATCCGACATGAGGGGTTCGTATCAAAAGGTGTATATCAGGAACTCGTTGCAGAGGCTAAGAAGCCCCCTCTGCCCCAAGGCTGCTGAATGAAATGGCGCGGATACACTCCGCCCGGTACTGGATGGCGGTTCCTTTTCCTCCCGTGTGGTTGAATCGGGACCGGAGAGCGCCGCCGTTTATCTCGAGAGTCCCGAGGACGAATACACAGGCCTGACCTTCAGCCGCGAGGTGCGCATCTTCGCCCGCTCCTCTGTGGCTCGAATCACGCACACAGTGCGAAACTCGTCGCTACGCCCTGTGCGATGGGGTATCTGGCAGGTGTCGCAACAGGCAGCCGACCAACCTCTCCGGATTTGTACACCCGCGCGCTCGTTCCACAAAATGTTCGGCGATGAGGACTACCCCTGCGCGCGAATTGACCCGCAGAGTGGGCTGTGGGAGCTCGACTATTGCAACCGGGTCGCTAAATTCGCCGTCCAGAGCGAGAAGGGCTGGCTGGCGACAATGAAGCCCGCGGACGGGGTAGCGCTGGTCGAGAAATTTCCATTATTCCCCGAGGCACTGTATCCCGACGCTGCTCCGGTAGAAGTCTGGGTCAACGGGGAGGGCACATTCACCGCCCACGGCGACAAGATACGCATGGAGGACAATCGGGATGATTGCGACCCGCACGTTGAAACGGAAATCCTGAGCCCTGTGGCGGACCTCGACCCCGGGGAAGTGTACACGTTCCCGATTACGTGGCAGGCTGCCTCGATCAAAGAAGCAGAGATCTCGGCCGTCAACCATTGCGGCGTTATCGTCCGCCGCCTGACGGCTGAACGCTCCAACAGGCGCTGGTCGGTCAGCGGCGCCTACGGTCTTTTCTATGTCGGGTCTTTGGAATTGGTGAGCATTCATCGTAGCGGCAAGGCACTTGAGACTGTTCCGCTTGGCGAGGTTTCGCCGCTCGCTCCCTGCTCGGTCAACAAGGTGATTTCTAGTCCCCAAGGCATTGCCCGAATCAGCGCCCGCCTGAGAAGCACCGACGGCCAGCTTCTGGGCACCGTTGACGAGGTGTCTCTACTTTCGTGAGCTTTCCACGGCGACGCGCTCCCTGACATCTTGAACAGCCGATCCGGCGGGCAAGAACGGCACTATCGGTTATCCTTCTTACGATGCGGTGGGGAACCGGACGCAGATGAGTTCGACGCTAAGCGAGATCGTGGGCGGCTCGTATTCCTATGACACCAACGATCGCCTGACCACGGACACCTATGACGCCAACGGGAACACGACTTCCTCGGGTGAAGTTTCGAGCCTCTACGATTTCGAGAACCACATGACGGCGTACGGGACCACCACTATCGTCTACGACGGGGACGGCAACCGCGCGAGCGAGACGGCGGGCGGGGCAACGACGAAGTACCTTGTGGACACAGTCAACCCGACGGGGTTGCCGCCGCGCGGAGATTCGTCCTGAAGTCCGGACTGCGGTCGTACCGAGCTTCCTCCCCGACCGCCGCGATAAGGATTTGGTCGGAGCGGGAGCCGGGACAGGGAAATCAAACTGGCCAACTCTGACACCTGTAAGTTGAAATCCTGGCAAAAAAAAGCCGCCCCGAACGTTCGGGACGGCCCAGAAAAAACTCGACTCCGATATCAAAAACGTTAGCGCCGGGTTACTGAAACAGGTAAGACCGCCGGTCACCGGCCCCGCCAGGGCAGGCTCCGGCCGGCGCTACAGCGGGCGTGCTCGTGTTTCACCTTTTTACGTAACGCGGCACTAGGCGGAGACTTTTTCCGTCTCCTCGACCTTATGCCCGTTCCCATTGCCGTTCGAGGGCGCGCCGATTTGGACGAGCGGCTCCGCCTTCTTCTTGAGCACCAGCTCTTCGTAATACTCCCGGGCCTGTGCTGCCTGGCGGGCCTCCCACTCGGTTTTGCGCCGTGCCCGCAATTCTTCCTGAGCGTTCATGGGGATGTCGTGCTCGCGTTCGCGGACACGGTTTGCGTCCTCGGCGTTGACGTGAAGCGAATGGCTGGCGTCCGCAAGCGGCACTTCCTTGCCGCGGGCGTAGATTTCGTGCTTGCCGTGGCTCTTATACCACTCGGCGACGGTCGCGTTCTTGTGCATGTTCTCGATGATCTGCCGCCAGCCGATGCCGGTGTTGTAGGCGCAGAAGGAGATTTCGCCTTGCTGCGTGGCGTACGGGATGATGCACATCTCGGTGCGGCGGAAGTCGTAGTTGAACAGGTCCTGGAACCACATGCCGGCGACGAAGAGGAAGTTCCAGGGATCGGAGCGCCGCCGCAAGGTGTCGTCGAGCGTGCGTTCGGGGCGTGACGCGCCGTAAAGTTTGTCGGCCCGTTTCTCGCCGGTCAGCGCGAACGATTTGTCGAACTTCTTGAGCAAGTCCACCAGCGCCAGGCTTTTCGGGGCGCCGAAGGGTTTGTAGTTCTTGAGCAGGCAAAGCGCCATCAGGAAGTTTGAAAGCCACTTACTGCGCCCGGCGTCGGTGACTTTCTGCATGTCCTTCACCAAGCCCGGGATGTTGAGAAATTGGGGCACCGGCGCCCACTCCTTGTTTTCCTTGTTGATCATCAGCGCGGTGCCGACGCCGCAGTTGGGATGGCAGCCGCAACTCACTTGGCCCCATTGGGACTCGGGCCCGTGCACCATGTCCGCGAAGTCCGCAAACGCGCCCATCAGCGAGAGGGGGAACCAGTCGCGTGTGGGCTCAGTGATTCCGAGCTGCTTTTTCACGTCGAGCGCCATGTGCGAGAGCGTGTAACGCTGCCGCATGCGCCGCTGCGGCGTGACGTCCTCGTCGCGGCCCGTAAAGGAGACGGGTTGGAAGGCGATGAAAGCCACCTTTTTCGGGTTTTCGCGGGCGAAACTGATGATGGGTCCGACCTGGTCGTTGTTGACGCCGTTGACGAGCGTCGTGACCAGGATGATTTCGATCCCCGCCTCGTGCATGTTGTCAATCGCCTTGAGCTTCACGTCGAACAGGTTGCCGACCTGGCGGTGGGAGTTCGCGTCATTGCCGATGCCGTCGAACTGGAGGTAAGCGTAACGCAAACCCGCCTCGAAAGCGCGGCGCGAATACTCCTTGCTCTTCGCAAACTCGATCCCGTTCGTCGCCGCCTGCACGCTGTTGTAGCCGAGCTTGCGCGCGTAGCGGACGGCGTCAATGAAGTACGGGGACATGGTCGGCTCGCCGCCCGAAAACTGCACCGAAAGCTGCCGCCGCGGCTTGATCCGGATGGCATTGTCGAGAATTTCCTTGATGTCTTCCCACAATAGTTCGTGCACGAACCCAACCTGATTGGCGTCCATGAAGCAGGGGTTGCACATCATGTTGCAGCGATTCGTCAGGTCCACCGTGAGCACTGAGCCGCGGCCGTGCTTGATGGTGGAGGAGCCGTGGTTGTGCAGGTCGGCGTCATTGTGCGCGCGGATGTCGCGCCCGGGGAAATTCTTCTCAATCCATCTCAAGAAGTTCACGTCCACGGCCATGATGTCTTCGTAGTGGCCGTGGATGGGGCAGTCTTTCACCATCCAGACTTGGCCGTCGCGCTCGATGATCTGCGCTTTGATCTCGCCCACCTTCTCGTGCAGAAGGTCTTGCCAATCCTTCCGGCCATTGATGATCGCCTCGCGGGCTTCCTTGACGCAGCCTGGACAAAGCGAGTCGGTCTGGCGGGGGAAACCCAGTTGCGGCTTGGTCTTCTGCCAGGACTTCAAGAGCGGTTTCTCCGACCACTTGGGTGTGAACGACGGCCGGGGATTGTACTTGTTAAAGAACTGGATCGTGTCGAACGTCGCGCCGGCGACCTTGGTCACCGCCGCGTCCACGTATTTCATCAGCCGCTGACCGCGAATTCTCGGCATAGGAGCCTCTCTCTCGATGGGGATGAACCGTCTGGCTTGCTTTTCGAGCCAAATCGGTTTTCAGCAAGACGGCGATCCCGACCAGTCGGGACGGGTCGCCTCTGCTGCTGGCGCGCTCATGTAAGCGCCTGCAAGTCACACTACTTCTCGTTCGCGACCAATTGTGAGTGAAGCCTCTGCCGGGACGTAAGAGATTTCAGTCCAATGGGTCTTTTCTGGGGCTGGAAGGGGCGAAGTCGGCATCAAACGGGACACCAAAGGAGCCCAAGAATCAACAAGATGGCTCTCTCAAGGGTACCTCAGCCTTCCAGATGGACTCCAGTACGGTCCATGTACTTCTTCGGTTAAGATGGGAACCATGCTGTCGAGGGACATCGTTAAGAACCGGGCTCTGAAAATCGGTTTCGATCTAGTCGGCGTGGCGCCCATTGACGCCTGGCAAGACCTCGAATTTTCCCGTCAATGGGTCGAGCGCGGCTTTTCCGGCGAGATGCGCTACCTCGCGAACCCCAAGCGCCACGACACGCGCTCCGTCCTTCCCTCTACCCGCTCGGTTGTCTCGGTGGGCCTGGTCTATAACGCATCGCTGCCGTACTCGGTGGAGGTAGAGAAGTCAGGAGTCAGAAGTCAGGAGTCGGAAGGGGAAGCAAGCGATGGGCAGAGAGAGCCATTTTCGAATTTCGATTTTCGAATTTCGGACGCGACCGAAGGCCCGCGAGCTTGGATTTCCCGCTACGCCTGGGGGCGCGATTACCACCAAGTCATGCGCACCAAGCTCGAGAAGCTTCGCGCCGCGATCCAAGACCTTGGGGCGGAAGTCGAGACGCGCGTCTTTGTGGATACCGGGCCCATCGTCGAGCGGGCCTTTGCACGACTTTCCGGCATCGGCTGGATGGGCAAGAACACCTGCCTCATCAATCAAGAGAAAGGCTCCTGGTTTTTCCTGGGCGTCATCCTGACGAACCTGGCGCTTGCTCCCGACCTCCCCGCGCCCGACCGCTGCGGCTCTTGCACGCGCTGCATCGAAGCCTGCCCCACTGGCGCCTTGGTCGAGCCCTATGTCATGGACGCCTCGCGCTGCATCGCCTACTTCAACATCGAGCTTAAAGGCTCGATCCCTGCCGAGTTCCGCGAAGCCATCGGCCGGAACGTTTTCGGCTGCGACATCTGCCAAGACGTGTGCCCGTGGAATGGTGAAGGCAGAAGTCAGAAGTTAGAAGCCAGAAGCCAGAAGGAGAACGCGGATATCTCGGCAATGGGGA
This sequence comes from Acidobacteriota bacterium, assembly GCA_003225365.1. Lineage (GTDB taxonomy): Bacteria > Acidobacteriota > Terriglobia > UBA7540 > UBA7540 > Gp13-AA74. The sequence goes on along the minus strand of QHZN01000091.1, from coordinate 28,444 downwards.
AGGCTCCGCTGAGTGCTCACTCCAAGATCCCTCGCAGGGCTGCAACGACTCTCCTTCCCGAATTCCAGCCGCTTAAGGTTGAGGTCCCTAGCCCCCAGCCCCTAACCCCTAGCCCCTGTTCTCCTAGCCCCCAGTCCCCAGCCCCTAGCATCCCACACCTAGCACCTGGCACCTTTTCTCTGTTCAACCCACCCCTCGAGACGCTCGCCTGCATGTCCGAAGCGGACTTCCGCCGCGCCTTCGCGAAGTCTCCCATCAAGCGCGTCAAATATCGCGGCTGGTTGAGGAACTTGTGTGTCGCGATGGGGAACTCAGGCGACCCGCGCTTCATCCCGAAACTCCAAGAACTCACCGCCCACCCCGACCCCAACATCCGCGAACACGCGGCGTGGGCGCTTGAACGAATCCAGCCGAAGAAATAAATAGAACGGTGAGGCCTTGACACGGACGCCTTGCGGACGGGCGACTCTATGGTGCTCCACTCACGTTCAGCGTGTAAGCGGATTGGTCGCGAGTGAGGACCAGCAGGCGCTTTCCATCCGAGGAAAACTCCGTAAAGACAATCGGTGACTTGAAAGTGAAATCGTCGCGCTCCTCCAAAGAGCCCAAATCGAAGAGCGTCAGGTGCCGGCCATTCTCGGCCGCCAGCAATTTCCGGGACTCTGAAACCGCCGCGCGCCGCCCGAAGAGGGTTGCCTGTTCGTTGCCATCTGCGAGCGAATAGACGTGGAGCCGGTCCGAATTGTCGGCCACAACCACCCAGTCAGCGCTGGCAAATCCGCCTTCCACATCGAAGGAAAGCTTGCCCGTCCGCACCACGAGAGTCCTCACACGATTCCCTGTTTGGGTTTCGACGACCTCAACCAAATAGTCACCCTTCTTGTAAGTTACAGAACCCAGTTCTTCTTTACCGGCAATCGAGCTCTTGATCTCGTTTCGGGCGTCGTCGCTAGCCAAGTCCCAGAGGAAAAGCATTCGATTCGACCCAGACCTCATCAGGATATCCGGGCGGACCTTTCGAAACTCACGCGACCAGAGCAATTTGCCTACTCGGACGTCGTAAACTTCCATGGTCAGCTTCGCGCCGGGGCGCGGCTGACCGCCTTCCCATTTCGGGACGACGTATACGGAACCGTAGTCCCTGACGTGATCCGAGTCGAGGGTTGAAACGCGCTGGATACTCTGCGATGTGAGGCTGAGGTATTCGATGCTGTGCGGCGCCTCTTCGAACTTTGGGAACTCGGCGTAGCAGGCGCTTTCGTCTGGCATGTAAGCGCCGCGAAAGCCGCGGATGAAATACGTTCGAACTCCATTCGTCAGGTTCCAGAACGCCGCCCGCTCTCGGTTGGAAACCGCCAGCCAATTGAGGCTTGGTGATACGGCAACGGCTTCAAGGCCGCTCAGCGAACCTGAAGGCAACGTGACCTGCGCGAAGGGCTGGCGAGTTTCTACTTTCAACAGTCCGATCTCGCCATCGCGGGCCTCGCTAACCAGCGTCTGGTCGTAGATATCCATTGCGGTGAGGACCTTGGACGAAAGCACGCTTTCACCGCTCGCAAGAGAAAAAACGGCAACTCGGGCACCCGTTTGGGGAAACCAAATGATGTAATCCCCGTGGGTGGCCGCCTGCCATGCGAAGGCCGGCGCCTTCCCTTCCGAAATGACCTGACCGGAGGGAAAGCTGACGATTGCCGAATTCAGGGAAGTCCTTCCTTTCCCGACCAGAACTCGGTCTGGACCGAGAAAGGCAAACCTCGTCATGGAGCCGAGCGGACCTTTGATCGAAATTTCCTTCTTCACCGAAAGATCGTAGGCCACTGTCTCGTTGCCGCGTCCGAGGAAATATTTCGCATCCGGAGAAAAACGAAACATTTCTTCCGACAGAAGAGGGAGACGGAGGCCCTGGGAATAAACCGACGTGAATAGGACTGACGGTATTAGAAAGGGTTCGAAATACTGCTTTCGGAAGACTTCGTGACCAGAGGCGACCTCCACTAGCCTCAGCGACTCATCCGAGGAGAGACAGGCTAGACATCGCCCGTCGGAAGATAAGGCCGTGTCAAGGCAGCCTGGGTAGAGTACAACCTCATGCGCCTCTACCCGCTTGCCTGTGGCCACGTCCCATTTTTCGACCCGCAGGTTTTTGTCGTTGAATACCACCGACTGCGAATCGGGCGAGAATTGGGCGTCGAGGGTATCCGGAGCATCGATCTGAAAAAGCGCCTGCAAGGGTTCCCTGGAAAGAATGTAAATCTGGGCGGAATCCTGAGCCAATATGTACCGCCCATCCGGGCTGAATCGGAGACGGCGAATGCGGTCGCGCAATTGCGGCATGAGTGGCGTCCGGGCCACCACATTGTGAAGGATTTCCTCCTGGTTCCACGCCGTGAAATCAATGACTGCGGCCGCCCAGTTCTTGAACTCGGCGCCATTCGAATCAGCCCGCTTCTCAATGCATGAGGCCGGCAGCTTGGGAATTGTTTTCAACATTTCGCGCAACCGTTTAGCTTCCGGCTTGGTCGCGCCAAAGAAGTCCGAAACCCAATTCCCGGTTTTTCCTTGCAGACCCGTGAATCGGTCGAATATATCCGCCGAAGCTTCAGGCGAGTAGCCTGCTGCGGCTACTGCGTACAGCCCAACCTGGTCGGCGATAGACTGCTTTTCAGGCAGCGATTGACTGGCCTGGCGGAAGGCTTTTGGATTGCGCCGCCAATTGTCGAGCAATTGGTTGTATTTTGCGATGACATCGCGGCGGTCGCCGAGATGGTCCACTCCGAGAACCAGCTTCATGCGGCGGGTCATTTCGACGGCGGCCTGATGCGTCACGGCATGCCCCAGTTCGTGGGCAAGCACCTGCTCGTCCGCAAGCTTCGCACGACCTGATCGGCCATAATGTCGCCCAGGGCTTCTTCCTGCTCTTCGTTAAACATGTTTTCGCCTGGATTGAGAAGAGCGGAGGGCGGGTGGCATCCTTGCTGACCCCAAACCGGGATTGAACAGGCGGGAAACATAAGGAGGGTAAGAGCGGTCGAAACCTTCAGCCTCATAGTTCCCCTCCGAGGAGATAACAAGTTTAACATAAGATCCGGAAGGATATTCGCCTTTAAGGAGTTGACAAAGGTTTTCGCGCAAGCGGGATAGCAGGGACCGGTCCTTCGCCCTACGGTTCTATATCTGGGCTTGTCGAAAAGCCGCGGACCCCGCGCACGCCGGTTCCACGGTACGTGCCCGCATGTCCCGATTTTCTTAGCCTCTGGTATATCCAACCGGCTCCGACCACACCAATTGCCGTAAAGAACGGCGCAGGCAGCGAGCCATCGTAGGTTGAGACGTCGACCGTCGATAAGAAGGGGAAAGAAAGCATCATGCTTGGAGCGTCATGCGCGGACAAACCGGGTCCTGAAACTGGCTCCCAGACCAAATGGCTTCCGACGAGAAGATACCAAGGTCCGAGCAGCCATATCCCAAGCCATGTCCCGAAGCTTAAACCAAGGACGTACCCCCAACCCAACCTCCGACCCCAGCAAACGCAGCAGGCGTATGCTACCAATGAAATTGCCACGGGAAGGACAAAATTCGCCAAGAGATACCAGGGCTCTTCTAGCAAATGAAGGAGGAGGTCGAGGGACCAATAAAGGCAGGGAAGAAGAAACAACGCGGTCAGGCTGAGTCGAGCCAACCATTTTAGGCTGAATACGCCTTTTGGGGTAACGCTAAATGGCATAGCCGCTCTTATGCGCCCTTCTTTCTAATCCAGAAAGGAAAGAGCGGGTCCAGGAAGAAATAGTTGCCTTTGTACCGATCCAGGATATCTCTTGAATCAAGCGACTGAAGTGCCTTCTGAACAGAAGACGCGGGCCCGAGGTGAAATTCTTCGCGGACGCCTTGGGAGTAGATATCGGATGCCCCGCGGTAAGCGACCGCCTGTAGCGCTGCACGTTGCCGCGCCGAAAGTTGTTCCCAGAGAAACTCATAGTAAGTGGACTGGCTCGTGACAAGACTTTCAGTGACGGCCTTCACGTCTGACGCATCGAGTTTGCGTTTATCCTTCAATTCCGAGTAATCCCAAAGCTCATGCGCGATACGCTGCACGTCATAGGGAATTAAATCAGCGGAAGCCAGCAGCGTATCTAAACCCGGGTCGTCAAGCGTCCTGCCCCTCTTGCGAAAATGGCGGGCAATAGAGTCCTTCCAGTCTCTTGCCGGAATCTTGTCCAGGAACATCTGGGGGCCGGCTTTATGAAAGGGACGTTTGGCGGAAAGCATTTCCTTCATCAACGACGGTTGAGATCCCGCGAAAACATAACCTACCTCTCTTTGCTGCTGAACCTGGTTCCTTATGGCATTTTCGACCGAGCCCCCATTGAATCGGGAAATCTGCTGAAATTCGTCGAGGCATATCGCCATCCGAAATCCGGCGTTTTTGGTCAACTCTCCCGGCAGCGCAAAAACCTCCGGTGCGATCGGTGTGGGGTCAAAACCCGCCCCTTTGCCTAGGGACAGACTGATCTCCCCAGTCGTCATGTTGATGCTGATGTCGGGCTTTACCTGCCGGCCAAATCGCGTAGCCCAATCTTTAACACGCTCCCAAGGACCGGCGGCTCGCAACACTTTCTCAGCAAACTTTTCCAGGAATTGGGCGTAGCTCGAGTAGCTGCTCGCCGTCAAGCTGACGGTATGAATGTGTCTCTTCTTCAACTTGAGAAGGGCCAGAGCCACCAGCGAGCTCTTTCCGAAGCGTCTGGGAGATAACAAGAACACTTTTTGGCCGTCAGCCAAGTCTCTGACGAGTTGGCTAAGTTCGTCAGTTCGGTTGACGAAATTCACGTCGTCAATGATTTCGCCGAAAACGAAAGGGTTTTCGCTCGAGGCCATATTACGCTGATTAGCGTAACGCTAAACGGCGTAATACGCAAGGGGCTGGAACCCAACTGTTTACGCCGATTGGCGTAACGCTAAATGGCGTAACCGAGCGCGGCCCGAGACTGGAGATCGAAGCGCCGGCCCCGGGCGCGCTTTCCTCGTCCCACAAAAGTTGCCGGGGCCCCCGGACTGGTCGAGGCATGTGGCCCGGCCTACGGGAAGGTGGCTACGAATCGCGTTCGGACGGCGCGCGGGTAGGGAGAGTTGCTCTCAAATCCGTTTTCCAACTAAACGCTTGCCGCATCCGCCCACATCTTCTTGGCTTCGCGAACGGTGCGCCCTTCGGATGCAACGTCGAGCTCGAGTCAGAGCGACACGAACCGCTGCCTCCTTTGAAGATGGCCAGTAAAGTCCAAGCGATTTGCCCGTTCCGCGTCCCCTCCTCGTGTCGAGACCACCGCCTTGCTCGCGTTCTGGTCAACGTTGGCTGCGCTTGGATTTGGACGCCACGGCACGGTATTTGTGTTGCGGGCTTTCTGGTTTGGCGAAACCACGGTCCCGCAGATGCGGGACCTTGGCTACCATTGCGTCTCACGCCTTGAGGCCGTTCGGGACCATGGGCAGCGACCGCAGGCGGGTGCCGCTCGCGTGGAAGACGGCGTTCCCGACCGCGGGCGCCAAGCCGACGATGGGCGTTTCGCCCGCGCCGGCGGAGGGTATGTCTTTGCGGTCGAGGAGCACGACTTCGATGGCGGGAACGTCGCGAAAGCGCGGGACGCGATATTTCGAGAAGCGGTTATTCAGGACGCGGCCGTTTTCAAATTCGATGGCCTCGAAGAGCGCGCCGCCGAGGCCCATGATGTTGGCGCCCATAATCTGGTTTTTTAAGCCGTCGGGGTTGATGACCGCGCCGCAATCGAACGCGGTGACGACGCGCACCACACGCACATTATTATCTTCAATAGCCACTTCGGCCGCGGTGGCGACGTAGCCGTTCTTTTCAACCCCGCCCGCGATGCCGAAGCCGTGGCCCGCCGCGGGCTGCGATTTCCCCCAGCCGAATTTTTCCGCCGCGGCCTGGAAGACCGCGCGCAATCTTTCGTCCTTCAGATTCTTCAAACGAAATTCCAAGGGGTCCATCCCGCCATGCGGGAGGGCGTGCGCGAGCTCGTCCATGGACGACTCGCGCGCGAAATGGTTTGCCGTCGCGGCGAGCGCCCGATACGAGCCCTGGCGAAGCGGCGACTTCACGGGATGAAATTCGATGCGCTGGTTCGGGACTTCGTAGGGCGTGCGGATAGCGGACGGGCCGGAATTATAGTTGTGGAATTCCCAGGCGGTGAGCGTGCCGTCGGCGCGCGCGCCGCCGCGAACCTCGATCACGCCGGCGGGCCGGAAGTACGCCCAGGTGAATTCTTCCTCGCGTGTCCAGACGAGCTTGACGGGCTGCCCCGCCGCTTTCGCGAGCCGCGCCGCCTCGATGGCCGCATCGCCCGTATGCTTGCCGCCGTACGCCGCTCCGGTATCGGGCACGATGACACGCACCCGGTCCTCGGGAATCCGGAACGCTTCGGCAAGCTCCAAGCGCACGCCGAAAGGCCTCTGCGTGCCCGTCCAGACGGTGAGCTTCCCGCCGCTCCACTCCGCCACGGCAGCGCGCGGCTCGAGCGGGGCGTGCTGGATGTAGGCGACGGTGTAGGTTTGCTCGAGCCGCGCTTCGGCGGACTTTAATGCCTCTTCAACCGAGCCGGTCTCGAACGGCTCTCCGCCGCGCCCGCCCGTTTCCGCGTTGGCTTTGAGATATTGGAACAGTTCGCGGCTCGACGGCCTGGGCACGGTTTTCCATTTTGCCTCGAGCTTCGCCAGGGCTTGCTCGGCTTGGGGCTCGCTCGGCGCGGTGACGCCGACAAAATCTCCGTCGCGCGCCACGATGACATTTGGCGCCGCCGCGGCGCTTGTGTCGAGCGATTCGAGCGTGGCTCCGTAAGACGGTGGCCGGAGCACTTTGCCGTAAACCATCCCCGGGCGTTTTACGTCGGGGGTGTAAATGTGCCTGCCTGTGACGAAATCCTCGCCGTTAACTTTGGGAAGCGGCTTGCCGGCAACCGTCCAGGCGGAGGCAGGTAAAAGCGGGTCTTCGGCGACGACGGCTTTCGCGAGCGCCTGCCCGCGCGCGAGTTCACCGTAAGAGAGAACTTTGCCGCCGGCCGGATCGCGGACTTCTCCGTCCTCCGCCACCAGCCCTTTCGCGTCCACGTTCCATCCCTTCGCCGCGAGCGCGATGACGAGATCGCGGCAGGCGGAGGCGACGCGGCGCAATTGCAAATTCATCTGCGGCGTGGTGCGGCTGCCGAAGGTGCCCATGTCGAAGGGCGTCTTCTCGGTGTCGGCCATGACGAGCTGGATCGAACCGAGGGGCGCGCGCAACTCTTCCGCCACCGCTTGCGTGAGCGAGGTGCGGATATTCTGCCCGACCTCCGCCTTCCCTGTAAACACCGTCACCGCGCCGTTTTCGCTGAGGTGCAGCCAGGCGCCGATTTCCGCCGGCATGCTCTCTTCGAACCCGCGTTGTCTCCGTCCCGATTCCTGCGCCGCGGCGGCTCGGGGAACGATCAACACCACGGCCACCCCGCCGCCGAAGACTTTCAGGAATTCGCGGCGGCCGAACTCAAAATGGTAAGGCAGGCCGGCGCTGAGCTCGTAGCGCTCGAATTCGATTTCGAATTGCGGCCCCAGGTTCGCGCTCATGACTTGTTCTTCGCCATGGTCTCCGCCGCGCCGAGAATAGCCTCTACAATGCGCGGATACGTCCCGCAGCGACAAACATTGCCGTTCATAAAGCGCCGCACCTCGTCTTCGCTCGGATGGGGATTGACGCGGAGAAGCGCGGCGGCGGTCAAAATCATTCCGGAAGTGCAATAGGCGCACTGGAAGGCGCCGGAGTCGAGAAACGCTTGTTGGAGAGGATGGAGGCGGCCGTTGGCGGCGAGGCCCTCGATAGTGGTAATCGAGTGACCGGCGGCTTTTCCAACCGGTGTATTGCAGGAGTGGCGCGGGTTGCTGTCCAGGAGCACCGTGCAAGCGCCGCACTGGCCTTCCCCGCAACCGTATTTCGCGCCCGTGAGGCCAAGCTGGTCGCGCAGCACCACCAACAGAGGCGTGGCTTCGTCCGCCTCGATCGGGCAGCGCGCGCCGTTGACCTGAAGCTCGGTGATTTTCGCCATGGCCCGAATCGCGCGTTCAGTGATTCAGACGGCAGGAAGGCCGCCCAGGTTTCACGTTGAACGTGTCCATGAGTCGCTCGGTCCATGGTCTGGGAGTCCGCCCAGCCGCAAGGGCATCGACGGACTCCCGACAAACAGACTCCGGACGGAGCGACTCCCTCGAGCTCCTATTTCGCCGCCCCGAAGCGTTTTTCGATTTCGGGCCAGTTGACGACGTTCCACCACGCGGCCAAATACTCGTTCCGCCGGTTCTGATATTTCAGGTAGTAGGCGTGCTCCCAGACGTCCACGCCCATCACCGGGTATTGGCCTTCCATGACGGGGCTGTCCTGGTTGGCGGTGGAGATGATGTCGAGCTTTCCCGCGTGCGCGACCAGCCACGCCCAGCCCGAGCCGAAGCGGCCCATGCCCGCGGCCGTAAGCTTCTCTTTGAAGGTATCGAAGCTGCCGAACGTGCTCTTAAGGGCGTCGGCGAGTTTGCCTTTAGGCGCCCCGCCGGCCTTGGGCGCCATGATCTGCCAGAACATCGTATGATTGATGTGCCCGCCGGCGTTGTTGCGCACCGCGGTCCGAATATTCTCCGGCGCGGCTGCGCAGTTGTTCACGAGCAGCTCTTCCACGCTCTTCGAAGCGAGCGCCGCATGGCCTTCCAGCGCCTTATTGAGGTTCGTCACATAGGCGTTGTGATGCTTGCCGTGGTGAATCTCCATCGTCGTTTTATCAATGGTCGGTTCAAGCGCGTCTGCCGGATAAGGCAGAGGCGGAAGTGAGAACGGCATAAAACCTCCTTGGACAGCAGTTGAAGTTGCCATAGCTTGCCTCCTTATAATTGATCTTACCTCGCCTCTAGAAACTCCTCTTGGGCCGCGGGGTCGGTGAAACCGAATCCCGCGCGCCTCCTCCGCCCACGTTCCCCCGAGCGGGGAGATACACATTAATGGATGCTCCGTGCCAAATCAAGGTGCGGCGACCACAGCAAAAAGCATTGCGTTGAGGCTTGGCCGCTCTCGCGGAAACCCTGTCCCATTCGCCTCTGACGTTCACACGTTCACCGCAGGCTTCCCTAGCGCGGCGAGCGATGACTTATCGAGAACGATAGTTTGGATCGGGAAGGTCATTTTGATACCTTCCTGAGCGAACCGGGCTAGGATTCGCTTGCGCAGCTCGCTCTGGACGCGGAACTGGTCGCGGAACTCGCGCACCTGAACGCCCAGCGTAAAGTCCAGCGATGAATTGCCGAAGCCGGGATTAAGGCTGACCCCGGGCGGGGGAAAAAGCAGCAACCCTTCCAGGCCATCGCGGCCGGCTTGGTCAACCACCTCGAGCAGCGCTTTTGTAACGACCTCCGGGTCGGTGCCGTAAGCGACGCTGACCGCGATGGGCACACTCAGGCGAGTTTGCGGCAGCGAGTAATTGATGATGACGGCCTTTGCGAGCGTGGCGTTCGGCACGACGATGCTGTTGCCGTCGAGCGTGTTCAGATACGTCGAACGCCAGCCGATCCTCACGACATAGCCCGCCTGGCCGGAATCGAGCTTGATGTAATCCTCAGGGCGAATGGGCTGGTCGATCATCACGAAAAGGCCGGCGAAGGAATTGCCGAGCGTATCCTGAAGTGCCAGCGCCACCGCCACGCTTCCCACGCCCAGCGTCGTCCAAACAGCGGTCAGAGAAACTCCCAGGTTCTCGAGCACGATGACGACGGCGAACAGCGCGAACAATGCCTTGACGATGAACGACGCCGGCTGCGCCACCTGCTTAAGGCCCGCATGCTTCTCGCTCATCCCGCCAAGAAACAGCAACAGCACCTTGGCGGGAAAATAGGAGATCGCCAGAACCACCAGCGCGAAAATGAGCTTCGAGGCAATGCGCTCGTAAAGGCGCGGCAGCGGAAGCGATTCCATCCCGATATATAGGGCCAGAAGAACTAGCAAAGGCACGGACAGCGTCGCGAGCAGGGCGAGGACGAATCCGCCCCAGGTGTTGTGGAGCTTGCGTGCCCAGGACTGGAAGACGCGGCTGAGCACGAACCCGATGGCAAGCGCCGCGACGATCAGGGCCGCGAAGATGAGTGTGTAAAACAACGTCGGCTGAACGTGTAGGTATTGCGCGAGATTGTGCACCATGCCGCCCTCTCCTTCCGGGAACAAGAAAGATACTCCGCGCCGCGCGAGCGGACAATGATTTTCACCTTGGCGGGATATGAAGATCTGGACGATGCCTATCAACCACCGCACTGTTGAACCGACTCAACTAGACCTGAGATTGACAGTAAGGGAACGACCGGCGTAAGGTCCGGCACAGAATTGAATTTGCGCAGGCGGGCCCGATCTCGGGGCTCCAGGAATCGGATATGAAGTGCCAGATGGGTCCATGCGGCAGCGGGATTGGCCGTCACGTCAAAATAAATGTGGTGCAGATGATGATGAGCCAGAACTACAAAGACAAACAGCACTCGAAAGCAAGTACTCGGCACCGTGAAGAAATCGACCGACGCTAAACTCGTTACGCGGCAGTTCAGTAAGGCAGGCCAACTCTACGAAGGCGGCTTCCTTCCGCGGACCATGTAGTCGGCCACCGTCGCTTGCGAAAGTTTAATCCCCTGCTTGAGTAATTCCCATGAATCCGCGGAGCTCCCCAGAGCGGATTCCACATGCTCATCTTTCCGATGAGGTCCCGAACCTCCTGGGGAATGTCCGGCCTGCCAAGACAAGCGCGTCTGCTTTTCCAGGTCCAGTAGAGGCGAAAGTCTTTTCGATGACAACGGACGACTGTCTCCGGCTTGACGATCACCAGGGGGGAGCGCCAGCTACCCCATAAGCACAACAGCCAGACCCACAAGACACGACCAGCAGAGCTTAGACGCAGCGGTCTGTGACCACCCCACCGCAGTGTATCGATTTGGTGCCGCAGGGCGGATTCTCCCCTTGCGGCGACGCGCGGCTTCGGAGGCAGGAAAGCAGAGCAAAAAACAAAGAGAGAAACGCGGCTCGCATGGGGTGGGATAGGAGTGGGGATCAGGGGCTGAACTTCAGCGATTTCAACACGCTCGGATTTATTCGCAGGCAAAGTTTAACGAAGGTAGCGTAACTTGTTCTGTGTAAATCGAGGTTTGAAATCGAAAGAGGGTGTACTTTTTCGGGAGCGGTCAAACTCACGAAGGAGGTACACCCTCGATGCGAGAACTGGAAGTCCTCGAGGGAGGACATCTTAAGCCATTTGAACCGCGCCTGGGAAACAAAACCCTTGAAGCAATTTACACAAGATGCTTCACGCTACCCAACAGCCCACGGGATTTGACTTTATGGGTCGAGGATTTGATAATTTTGGCTGGGTGCCAGGACACCGCTCTCCTGCCCCGCAGAGATCGGAACATCGAAGCCTGCTTGCGCAGGCAAGTCTGCCCGCTCGGGCGGGGCTGCGGCATGCCAACGGCGGTCGTTCGTCGACCGGCGTCTCCGAGGTTTGATGGCTACCACAATCCCGGACTTGAAAGCTCAAAAGCTCTCCCGCGACCTGGTCGTCTCCGCCTACCGCACCATGTACCTGTCGCGGCGGATTGACGACAAGGAGATTCAGCTTAAGCGACAGAACCGCGCCTTCTTCCAAATCGGCGGCGTCGGCCACGAGGCCATCAACGTTGCCTGCGCGCTTCATCTCAAGCCCGGCTACGACTGGTTTTTCCCATACTACCGCGACCGGGCGTTCTGCCTGCAACTGGGGATGACCCCGCTCGACATGTTCCTCGGCTCGGTGGGCGCCGAAGACGACCCGTGTTCCGGCGGGCGGCAGATGCCCTCGCATTGGTCGTCGAAGCCGCTGCACATCGTTTCCCAATCGAGCCCCACCGGCACCCAAATCCTGCACGCCGTCGGCGCCGCGGAGGCGAGCTGGTATTTCGCTCAAGTTCAGGAGGCGGCCGAGCTCGCGCCGAGCTTCCACGCCGACGAGGTGGCTTATGTCTCGCTCGGCGACGGCGCATCGAGCGAAGGCGAATTTTGGGAGTCGCTCAACTGGGCTTCGAACCGCAAGCTGCCGGTCTTCTACGTGGTCGAAGACAACGCCTACGCCATTTCCGTACCTGTGGACGTTCAAACCGCCGGTGGCAATATATCCCGCCTGCTCGGGAATTTCCCGAACCTGCTGGTCCTCGAGTGTGACGGCACCGATTTCCTGGCCAGCTACGATGCGGCAGCGAGGGCCGTGGAGTACGTGCGCAAGCGACAAGGGCCGGCGCTCCTTCACGCGCACGTCATCCGGCCGTACTCGCACTCACTTTCCGACGACGAACGGCTCTACAAATCCGACGAAGTGCGCCAGGCGGAGGCCAAGCGCGACCCTTTGGCCCGAATGGCCCGCTACCTTGTCGCCGAGCGCCTGGCTACGGAGAAAGAACTGAAGGAGCTCGAAGCGGCCGTGGACCTCGAGATTCGCGAGGCCGCGGACAAAGCTCTGGCCGCCCAACCCCCCAAGCCCGAGAAGGTGATGTTCTACCTTTACTCGCCGACCGCGGACCCGACTTCCGACCAGTTCGACCACCCGCCGAAATTCCACGGCGAGCCAAGGACCATGGTGGACCAGATCTACGCCTGCCTGCGGGACGAGATGACGCGCGATCCGCGCGTCGTGGTCTTCGGCGAAGACGTGGCCGATTGCAGCCACGAAGACGAGCTCCACAAGGTCAAAGGCAAGGGTGGCGTCTTCAAGGTCACGCATGGGCTGCAAGGACATTTTGGCAGCGCCCGATGCTATAACGTCCCGCTCGCCGAAGCGTCGATCGTCGGCCGCGCCCTGGGCATGGCCGTGCGGGGCCTCAGGCCCGTCGTCGAAATCCAGTTCTTCGATTACATCTGGCCCGCCATGATGCAATTCCGCGACGAACTGGCAGTCCTGCGCTGGCGGTCGAACAACGCCTTTGCGTGTCCGATGGTCATTCGCGCGCCCATCGGCGGGTATCTGGCCGGCGGCGCCATCTATCACAGCCAGTCGGGCGAGTGTATCTTCGCGCACCTGCCGGGTCTGCGCGTCGTCATGCCCGCGACTGCCCTCGACGCCAACGGATTGCTCCGCACCGCGATTCGCTCGGACGACCCGGTGCTGTTCCTCGAGCCTAAGCACCTCTATCGCCAGACGCACAATCGCTCGCCTTACCCCGGTCCGGACTATATGATCCCGTTCGGCAAGGCCAAGCTCGTACGCGAAGGCGCGGAGCTGACCATCGTCACTTATGGCTCGCTCGTCGTGCGCGCCCTGAAGGCGGCGAAACTACTCGAACAGGAAAGCATCCAGGCGGAGATCCTCGATTTGCGCTCGCTCGCTCCTTACGATTGGGAGCTGATTTCGGCCTCGGTGAAAAAAACCAGCCGCGTGCTGGTGCTCCACGAAGACTGCTTGTCGTGGGGCTACGGCGCCGAAATTGCCGCACGCATCGCCGACGAATTATTCGAGTGGCTCGACGCGCCCGTCCGTCGTCTCGCCGCGAAGGATGTCTACGTCCCCTATCACCCTATCCTCGAAGAAGCCGTCCTGCCGCAGCCGGCGGACATCGTGCGCGCCGCTCGCGAACTTGTGGCATATTAGTCGCTTCGGTCGCCGGCTGCGGCTGCTCAGGCAGGTTGATGAAAAACGCTTGTGAGGCTGTCATCAACCTGGTGGACCAGAAAAGGAGGAGGATTGAGATGCCGAGATACATCGTTGAGCGCGAAATCCCGGGCGCCGGAAAGCTTTCGCGGGAGGAGCTGCACGCCATTTCCGAGAAGTCGTGCGGCGTTCTGAATATAATGGGCCCACAAATTGAGTGGGTCGAAAGCTTCGTCACCCCTGACAAGATCTATTGCGTCTACATCGCTCCGAACGCGGAAATGATCAGAGAGCATGCCCGACAGGGCGGCTTTCCCGCCAACCGCATTTCGGAAGTGAAGTCCACGATCGATCCGACAACCGCCGAGCCATGAATGCGCTTGCGACAGGCATTACATTTCGTCAGGCGATCGCTCAAAAAGCCTTGACGGACATTAGCCAATCCCCAGCTCATCCACCTTTTCAAGCGGCGTGCCGCAGACACGGCAGATGACGGCGGCGCAGTCGCCGCAGACCAGAGGGTCGGTGACTTCGCGGTCGCACTTCGGGCAATAGAGCGGCTCTTCCTTGGGTTCTTCGACTCCGGACATTGAGGTCTCTCGCGCCAAGCCTACACGAATTATTCAGGTCCACCAAGTGCAACGAGTGGAAGGCAGCGGTTCACTTTTCCCGCTTGCCGACTCTACACGCGCGTTCTTGAGCTGCGGTCTCCAATGGCTCGGCAGCGGCGGCTTGCCGAGCATCGAGGCGAGCGCCGAGATTTCATCAGTGTCGAGGTTATGCCGCCGCGAATGGCGCTGAACCGGGCAACTCGTTATCCGCAAAAAGCCAGCCCGTGACCACTCTCCAGGTAAGCCGACTACTCGGCCTCTTCGCTAGTTCCCAGTCTTCAGCGAGAAGGCCATTTCCACCCAGGGTAAGGATTACTGCTGGATTATCACGCTTCTGGTAGATCGGCAGTAGACATAGGCGGGTAAGCATTTGCAGCGGGTCGCTTTCGGTGCCGGTGCGCTTCGAGCCGAGGGCCTTCGAGGCGAGCCAACGCAAATTTATGATGGCTGCCTCATTTTCTCCTTGACAGCTTAGGAGAGATTGCGATAATCTCCTAATCGTCTTAGGAGGACGTATGAATGACCAAGCCCAGTTGCTTCCTGGCACTCTCGATCTCCTCATCCTGAGGGCGGTCTCGCTCGGCCCCCTGCATGGGTACGGCATCCTTCTTCGCATCGGGCAGATCTCCGGCCATGCCTTGTTGATCGAACAGGGCGCGCTCTATCCCGGTCTGTTTCGCCTGGTGCGACAGGGGCTGCTCAAGGCGAGTTGGGGCACCTCGGAGAACAATCGCCGCGCCAAGTTTTACGAACTCACGGCCGCGGGGCGCAGGCGTCTGCGGGAAGAGACTGCCAACTGGAATCGGCTCGCGGCCGCCATCGCTTCCGCGCTCTCTGCGCAACCGGAGGTATCATGAAACTCCTCGATTCACTTCGCTTCCGCATCGCCACTCTCTTCCAGCGCTCACAGATGAACGCCGAGATCGAGGAGGAGCTTCGCTCACACATCCAGCACCGCGCCGATGACCTTGAACGTTCCGGCCTGGCTCGTGCCGAGGCAGAACGCCGCGCGCGGATCGAGTTCGGTGGGCATGAGAGGTTTAAAGAGGAATCCCGCGAAGCGCTGGGCGGCAATTTTATCGAGACCCTGATCCAAGACCTTCGCTACGCGATTCGCAAGTTGCGCAAATCTCCCGGCTTTACTTTCGTGGCCGTTGTGACGCTCGCTCTGGGCATCGGCGCGAACGCCGTGGTTTTTAGTGTTATGAACGGGCTGATCCTGCGCCCGCTGAATGTGCCTCAGGCCGAGAGCCTCTACGGAATCGAGCGCGCGAGCGACCGTGACCCATCGCAATCGTATCCCGACTATCTCGATCTGCGCGATCGCAACCGCAGCTTTGATGGTTTGGCAGCTTTTAACGTCAATCAGGTAGGACTGGACACGGGCGAAGGTCCAACGACCGCCTGGGTCTTTGAAGTGAGCGGGAATTACTTCGATGTATTGAAGGTTCAGCCTTATCTTGGCCGTTTCTTCCACGCCTCCGATGAGCATGGCGCGAACAGCGCTCCCTATATCGTGCTCACGTACGCGTATTGGCACAGCCATTTTCAGGATGACCGCGGCGTGGTGGGCCGTACGGTTCAGCTCGACAAGCATCCTTACGCCATCCTGGGCGTAGCGCCGCCTGGCTTCCGCGGGACTGTATTGATTTTCTCTCCCGCTTTCTTTGTGCCGATGGTGAACCAGGAGCAGATGGACGGGGTGAATCTGCTGCACTTGCGCGGGGACCGTTGGGTGATGATGCCGATGGGACACCTGAAGGCGGGAGTCACTCTGGCGCAGGCTATTGCAGATCTGAACTCGATTGGCTCTTATCTCGAAAAGACCTATCCCAAAGACGAGGGCCACATGAGCTTTACCTTGGCGCGTCCAAGTCTCTTGGGGGATCAGGTTGGCGGTCCGCTAAGGGATTTCGTTGTGGGATTGATGCTGCTGGCCGGGTTAATTCTTCTGGCTGCCTGCGCGAACCTCGGCAGCCTGTTTGCGGCGCGCGCCGCTGACCGTTCCCGGGAAGTTGCTCTGCGACTTGCGCTGGGAGCGGCCCGCATGCGCATTCTGCGGCAACTCTTCACCGAAGCCATTCTGCTTTCGCTGATGGGCGGCGCCGTTGGACTATGGGGCAGCGTGGTGCTGTTGGGCTGGTTGAGTGTGTGGAACCCATTTCATCAATTTCCCGCCAATGCGTCGGTGAGTCCAGACGCCAATGTTTATTTGGTCGCGTTGCTCTTGGCTTTAGCGAGCGGATTCTTCTTTGGCGCGGTCCCCGTGAACCAGGTACTCCGCACTGATCCCTATCAGGTCATCAAGTCGGGATCAACCCGTCAGCTGACGGGGCGGCGGATTACCGTCCGCGACCTGTTGCTGGGCGCGCAAATTGCGATCTGTGCCGTCCTGGTGACTGCTTCGATGGTGGCCGTGCGCGGACTGGTGCGCTCGCTACACAGCAATTTCGGTTTTGAGCCGCGCAACGCGATGCTGATCAACATCGATCTGACGATGGCGGGTTACCGCGGCGACGCAGTGCCCGCAATGCAAAAGCGCATGATCGACGCGATGGAGACGATCCCTGGGGTAGGATCCGTCGGACTAGTGGGTCAGTACCCGCCATTATGGGCGGGCTTGAATAACGAGATTGTCTTTACCGACCAAACCACAGATCTGAGGCCAGCGAACGCCGCCGCCGACGCCGGACTTTACAACATCTCTCCCGACTACTTCCAGGCGGCGGGCACCGCCTTGCTGTCCGGAAGGTCCGTCACATGGCACGACGACAAAGACTCACCACGCGTAGCCGTGGTGAATCGGGAGTTTGTGCGCAAAATGTTTGGCTCCATAACAAACGCCCTGGGCGGATATTACAAGAGGCGGGGCGGAACGCGCATCCCAGTGGCGGGTATTGTCGAAGACGGAAGATGTGGGAGCCTAACCGAGGATCCGCAGGCGACGATGTTTCTGCCCATCCTGCAATCACCTTCGAGTGAATCGTATATGGTGGTGCGCTCGAGCCGCGACCCGCAGCAACTGGTGGCCGCCATCAAGAGCAAACTGCGGGACCTGGATGCAGGGCTCCCTTCTTACATCCAAACGTGGAACGAAGCAATGAACGGAGCTCTGCTTGCTCCGCGCCTGGCCACGGCGACGCTCGGTGTGCTGGGCGCGATGGGCGCGTTGCTTTCGGTCATTGGCGTTTTCGGGATGGCGGCGTATTCAGTGAGCAAGCGGAAGAAGGAGTTGGGAATTCGTATGGCGTTGGGGGCGCAGCGCAAGGAGGTGTTACAGGCGGCGCTGGGAAGGGCAATCAAGCTGTTGGCTTTCGGTTCGATGGCAGGATTGATGTTGGGAATTCTGGCCAGCCGAGTTCTGGCTCTTATTGTGTATCAGGCCACCCCCCGCGATCCGCTGGTATTGGCCGGTGTAGTTCTAGCGATGGCATTATTGGGCCTCGTGGCTACGTGGATTCCGGCGCAGCGCGCGTTGGCGATTGATCCTGTGACATTGTTGCGCGAGGAGTGAATCAGCTTTATTGAAGGAGTTTCAGCGCGTTCAGCACGATGTAATACAGCTACGACAAGGCCTGGCAGGATTCAAGTGATGTCAGGCCTTCTCAGTGAAGGCCCCGCGCGAAACAGAAATGCAGTGGCTCAGGTATCGGGAAGCCCGGGTGCATTTCGGCGCGGTACGTTGGCCGGATCAATGACGATTAGTGGCGCGCCACGCCGACTGCGGAACGTACAACATTGCTCCTAGAAAAGTGACTACACGCGACCGTTTCCAATGATTGCGGGGCTCGCTTCTAAGTTGCCGTAAAACGGCCTACACGGAGAAGTGTGCCGGCCCACGGAGTGCGGTCAGAGGTCGGATCAACTGCAGAGGCGCATTGGAAACCAAAAACGCCTCGGCCGGAAACAGACCCACCATCGCGTGGAGGAGCCGCAAGGGCGAACCACGGGCCTGGCGCTAAAATTTCGCTTCGAACCATCCGCGAAGGAATTCCGCCACGGCATTTTGGACTTCCTCGAGCTTTCCCTCGAAGAAATGGTCCACACCTTCGACCCAATGAAGCCGCTTCGGCTCATCGAGTGAGTCGAAGAGCGCCTGAAGTTGCTTCCTCGGCCCGTACTGATCATCAGTGGCCTGAACGATCAGCTTGGGTTTCTTGACGCCCAGGAGGAACGTGAAAGGCAACGAGCCGACGGGCAGGCCCACGCCGACCAACGCTCGGACATCCGGATCTCGCGCGCCCGCGTCGAGGCCGACCCACGAGCCGAAGGAAAACCCGGCCAGGATCATGGGCCGTCCGGGAAATCGAGCACGAAGAAAATCGAGCGCCGCGCCAACGTCGTCGCGCTCGCCTCGGCCGCTGTCGTAATTGCCGGCGCTCTTGCCGACGCCGCGAAAATTGAAGCGCAGCGTGGGCATCCCCAAACTGAGCGTTGCCTTGGCGACGCGGAAGACGACTTTGTTATGCATCGTCCCGCCGTAGAGAGGGTGCGGGTGGCAGACGACGACGCTCGCGCCCGGCGTTGAGATCGGGTCGAACTCGAGCAGCGCCTCGAGCGGCCCGGCCGGGCCGGCCAGCGAAAGTCTTTCCATACGCATCGCTTCACACCGCGCCCCAACTCTTCGGGTCGCGCAATTAGTGTAGAATGACCTGCAAGGTTCGCGAAAGGCCGCAACACTGGCCAGAGAAGGGCGGGGAAGGGCGCTCGCATGGGCGGGCTCGGCAAAATCGGAATCTTGAACGGGGGAGGCGACTGCCCGGGGTTGAACGCGGTTACCCGCGCGGTGGTTCGCGCCGTGCATTACCGCTACGGCGGCCAAGTGGTCGGTATCTTCGACGGGTTCGACGGCCTCATCTGGCCCGAAAAGAGCAAGGATTTTACGCCGCGGCAGGTCAGGGGGATTCTCCATGAGGGCGGGACGATTCTCGGGACGACAAGTCGCGCCAACCCCTTCAAGTACCGCTCGGAAGAAGGCGGCCAAGTCGTCTTCCACGACTATTCCCAGCGCGTCATCGAAAACTATAAATCCGCGAACTTTCAAGCCCTGGTGGTGGTGGGCGGCGACGGGACGCTGACAATCTCGCGGGATTTCTTTCGTCTCGGCCTGTGTGTCGTGGGAGTTCCCAAGACCATTGACAACGACCTCTCGGCCACTGACGTCACGTTCGGGTTCGACACCGCCGTCACGACCGCCACGGACGCCATTGATAAGATTCATACCACCGCCGCGAGCCATGGCCGCATCATGGTGATCGAGGTCATGGGTCGCGATGCGGGCTGGATCGCGCTCGAAGCCGGCCTCGCGGGAGGGGCGGACGTCATCCTGATTCCCGAAATCGCGTTTCGGATGGAAAAAGTTCTCGAAAAGATTACCGAGCGCAAGGCGACGGGGAAAAAATTCAGCCTGATCGTGGTGGCGGAAGGCTGCCGGATCCAGGCCGACGATCCTGTTTGGCTCGCCCACGCGAACGAGCCGCAGTTTTCCGTCCCCACGAGCGCCGGGAACAAGGTCGGGGCGCTCGTCGCGCGCGAGCGCAAGGAAGAAGTGCGCGTCACAGTGCTCGGGCACCTCCAGCGCGGAGGCTCACCTACGCCCTTCGACCGGATATTGAGCACGCGCTTTGGCGTCGCCGCCGTGGAGCTCGCGGCGAACCGGCAATACGGCCGCATGGTTTGCCTGAAGGGGAACGTCATTACAAGTTGTACGCTGGACGAAGCTGTGGGCCGGATCAAAACCGTGCCGCCGCAATCGGACATAGTCCAGTCCGCACGCGCCATCGGGATTTCGTTCGGCGCGGACTAATCCAACCGGGTCGCCCGTCGGCTGGCGGGCTGCCCGCGTGGCGTTTGGGACGCCAGGGACTCGAAGAGTTGTGAAAGCCTTTCTGGTTCTCGTGTTCTTAGCCGCCGTCGGGGGAGCGTACTATTATTGGTTCTATCGCCCTGCGCACACGGTGCTGGAGGTCTGCTACGTCCTGCCCGCCACACTGCCCCTGATGGACTCGCCGGCGGAAGTCCGCGCCCAAATCGGAGAACTTCACTCCGGCGAGCGCCTCCAGGTTTTTTCACGCACCCGGAACTGGGCCAAGGCTCGGACGGCGGGCGGGCGGGAGGGGTGGGTCGAGTCGAAATACTTGCTCGACGCCGAGACTTTCGCGGGGGGCGAGCGTCTGTTGAAGCAAGTTGAGCGGGTGCCGGCTCAGGCCAGCGGAAGTCTAGTCACCGACAGCGCGCTTCGTCTCAGTCCGTCCCGACAGGCTGGGATCATGGGCAACCTGGCCGCCGGCGAGCCCGTGGAAGTCGTCGGGCGCAGGGTCGTCGCGCGTCCTGCGGCGCTTTCCGAGAAGCCGACGGAGGCCGCTGGTGAGGCGGAGACCCCTCGAGAACCCGAGCGCGATGTCTGGTACTTGGTGCGCCGGAAGGGCCAAGCGGGCTGGCTGATCGGCCGCTATGTCTCCCTCAAGGTCCCTGAAGAAATCGGCGCCTACGCCCAGGACGTCAATCTGGTCGCCTGGCTCGTCCTCGACCGCGTCCAGGATAACGGGGCCCGGATTCCTCAGTATGTGCTTGCCGACCGCAACGAGACTCAGGACGACGACTTCAACCGCATACGGGTCCTGACTTGGTGGGCTAAGCGGCACCATTACGTCATCGCCCACGTCGAGAGCAATCTGAACGGGTATTTTCCGATTGTCACGGGAATCTCGAACGGAGTGCCGGTTTTTCGCTTGCGGCTAATGGATCAGAACGGACGGAAATTGCAAAAGGTGTACGGGCTTCTCGGGACGGTGGTTCGCGTGCTCGGGACCGTGGATGGCTGGGAGAGCGACGCCCTCCCGTCGGCCCCTGAGAAACCACCGAGGGGAAGGCGCGATAAACGGCAGGCCTCGCGCAGCGTTGGGCGGGATAGGATGACGCCCAGCGGCACTCGCTCGGACTGGGTCCCTTCGAAGGAGCCAGTCTTTGCGGGGCGGGGATGAACCAGTTGCCTTCCACCGGAAAAATCGAATTTCGTGAAGACTCCGGTGAGCTGAAGCGAGGGTACCGATTCCTTCGCGGCTGTCTTCGGGTTTGGTTCAGGCTATTTTACGGCCCGGTCCGCGTGGTTGGGGCCGAGGCCGGCTTGCCCGCTTCCGGCCCCGTCGTCTTAATCGTCGGGCATCCTCCGAGCTTTCTCGATACCTTGGTTTTCATCGTGGGCTTCGACCGCACTATTCGTTGCCTTCTCGACCCGCGATTTATTCCTGGTGCGTGGGGGAGGCTGCTTGGGAATGGGCTGGGCTTGATTCCAGATGACGGGAGCGAAGCGAGCCTAGAAAAGGCCTGCCGGGTCGCCCGTCAATTGACGGGCGGGACACTTCTGGCGTTCGCGCACCTTGAGAAATCGGTGGGAGAAGGGGGAGCGCGGTTCGGCGCGCGGGCGGTTCGGCTGGCTGTGGAGGTGGACAATCGGCTTGCCGATCCCGCGCACGCGGGACGCCCGGCCATTGTCCCGGTCCACGTTTTCATGCCGCAGGGGCCGCTCAATTCCTTGGAGGTCGTGATCCATCTTGAGCCGCCACTCCGCCTCGATTCCGCCAGCGCGGAACGCCCGGCGGGCCTCCCTTGGCAGGCTGAGGACCTCCTCAAGGCCCTCGATTCGTCCTTCCGACGAAACGTCTTTCGGTTGAGGCCCGCGAACTTGCGGGTTTTTCTCGCCGACCTTGAAGAGGTGTTGCGGCAAATTCTCGAATCGGAGCCGGTGGCGCCGACCGAGCGCAAACCGCAACTCGACGGTTTCGCGCTGAGCGAGTTTCTGGTGGAGTGGGCGGAGCAGGAAAACCGATTCAACCCGGGCCGCTTGGTGGCGCTCGCGAGCGAACTGGATTCATGCCGGAATCGTCGGAGGACCCTTTCGCTGCGCGAACTCGAGACCGAAGCCTGCGGGGCGTGGATAAGCTCGAGGTGGAAGCGGACGGCCGTTTGGATCGAGACGGTGACTGGTTCCCTGGTGGCCGTTTTTGGCCTTCTGAATTGTTTCGTCCCGTTCGCCGCCCTCCGGACGGCTGGCTTGTTGCGAATCGAAAGACCCGCTGAAAATCCGCGCCGCTGGCTTAAGCGCGCCGGCATCGTCCTGACTATTTTCGCCGCGCAAGTCCTGGTTTGCGATTGGCTGTGGGGCCGGTCCGTGGCGGGCGTATACGCTTTGGGGGTGCCGGTGGCGGGGCTTTATCTTTGGCGCTATAGATGGCTTCTCGTCCACCGAGCGCGGTTGCTTGCCTGGAAGGTCTTAAACCCGCGCGCGCGCTCGCTCCTGGAGGCGAGGCGCCGCCGATGGCTCCGTGACCTCAACCGGGCTCGAGACGCTTTTGCGGAGGTGCTGGGCGTCGCTCACTGAACCGGCAATCCCTGGCCGGCTCGAGTATTCCATTCCACCCATGCTCGATTCCAGCGCTGAAATTCCGCCACCCACCCCGCAGACGCGGGAGAGCGAGGGAGGTGTCTTTCGACTCGCCGAGCTTACCTTCACCCGGCTGCGCGAGCTTGACCGCGAGCGCACGGCGGTGATGTTTTCCGTAAGCCCCCTCGAAGAGCACGGGCCCCATCTGCCGGTGGGAACGGACATGTTCGACGCGGAGTTTTTCAGCGAGCGATTGGCCAATCGGATCATCGCGGAAAAGCCCGGCTGGACGGTGTTGCTCGGCCCGCCGGTCCCGCTCGGGGCGTCGGCGTTTGATGAGCCAGGGACGCTCCTGGCGCGGGCTCGGACGGTGCGCAACCTTGCGGTGGATTACGGCGCGGCGCTGGCTCGCCACGGGTTTCGCTACATACTGTTGATGAACGGACACGGCGGGCCTCGCCACATTGTAGCGCTCGAGGAGGCCGCGGCCGCGGTGTCGCGCCGCTACGCGGTGCGCATGCTCTCTTTGAGCGGCCCGATTCTTTGGAAAGTTTTGCGCGGAGGATTTACCGAGCGCCTGGAAGCGAACCTCGGGAGGCCGCTCACGGCCGGGGAGCGCGAAGGCCTCGAAGGCGACGCGCACGCGGGGCTCTGGGAAACCTCACTGATTCTCCGTATTCGCCCCGAGCTGGTTTCGCCGGAATTTGCTCGCCTTCCCCCGATGCGCTTTCCGCTTTTCGATTGCCTGCGCCACAACTATCCGTTGCGGCTCGGGAACCAACTCGGATACATTGGCTCGCCTGCGCCGTCGAGCCGGGAGCTCGGCGAAGTGGCGTCCCGTGTCTTGACCGACGCCGCATGGGAAATCGCGCAGCCCATCTTTGACGCTCCCGATGAGCGATGGCAACAGACGTCGGTTCTCTACAAGGTCCCTTTCCTTCGCTCCGGCTTCCCCTTTGTCGCTGGAGGCATGGCGATTCTCCTTCTACTCGGCCTGATTTACTGCCTCTGGCGTTAACGGGCCCGGTCGGCGGCTAGCGTCGCCAACTCCATCCAGCTCGGAGCTGGCGAAAAAATCATGGCACTTTACCTGACCGAAGCGGACGTGCGTGAACTTTTGCCCATGGATCGCGCCATAGAGTGCGTCGAGGAAAGCTTCCGGGCCTGGGCGCGCGGCGGGGCTCTCAACCGTCCGCGCCAACGAATCTTCTTGCCCGGCCTGTCGCTACACTACATGGCGGCGGCGTGGCAGGAAGAAAATCTGATCGGCGTTAAAATATACACGGTGTCGCGGTCCGGTTTTCGCTTTTTGGTGTTGCTTTACGATGCGGGCTCCGGGGAATGGCTGGCCTTGATTGAGGCCGACCACCTGGGACGGATTCGGACCGGCGCGGCGAGCGGCGTCGCCACGAAATGGCTGGCGCGCGCCGAGGCTTCGCGGGTGGGCGTGGTGGGCAGCGGCCGCCAGGCCCGCACGCAGCTCGAAGCGGTCGCGAAAGTGCGCAAAGTCATTGAAGTGAAAGTTTATAGTCGCGACCCCGCCCGGAGGGCGGAATTCGCTCGCGAGATGGCGGGCTGCTTGGGCGTCGCGGTCCGCGCGGCTACCAGCGCGGAAGAAGCAGTAAGTTTCGCCGAGGTTGTGATTACGGCCACCAACGCTTCCGTACCGGTCGTCCGCGGCGACTGGCTCCCGCCGGGAACGCACGTCAATGCAATAGGAGCTAACATGCCCGAGCGGCGCGAAGTGGACGATGGCACGCTCGCGCGCGCCGCGCTCGTCGCCGTGGATTCGCTCGAACAAGCGAAAATCGAAGCGGGCGACTTGATCCAAGGAGAAGCAGCTTTGCGCGGCGGTTGGGGAGGCGTCGTCGAGCTCAAAGACATTGTGGCGGGCAAACGGCCGGGCCGGTCGGGCGCAGACGAGATCACGCTTTTCAAATCCACGGGCCTGGCCCTATGGGACGTCGCTGCGGCAGGCGAAGTCTACCGCCGCGCGCTCGAAATGCGGAGGGGCAAAGAGCTCACACTTCCGGGGTAGAATGTCCACGGGCCGGCTTTTCTGGTCGTGGTTTGACAGGGGCGCTTTTCCAGGTAAAGGCAGTACGGTGTCGCTTACCCAGGCGGGCGAATAATTGCTCAGAACCTATCCAATAGGCATCGCTGTTGTGCTCTTGGCCGGAAGTGTCGGTGCCGGAGCCGCGACCGCACAGGAGCCAATCGTCGTTTCCCAGGCGGAGGCCCAAGAGCACCTGATGAAAGGGGTCGGGCCTAAGTACCCGCCGACGGCCGAGTTCGCACGAATTCAAGGTCTGGTAGTGATCAAGATCCGTATCTCCAAAGACGGGTCGGTTACTGAGACGAATGCGTTGAGCGGCCATCCGCTGTTGGTAGGGGCGGCCGTGGATGCGGTCAAGAAGTGGAAGTATAAACCGTTCGTGTCCGATGGAAATCCTGTTGAGGTTACGACGACTGCCGAAGTTCCGTTCTGGTTGGGCGGCGCCCTCTCCAGCGCAAGGGAGGAAAAGGCGACTATCGCACACTACTTTGAGCAGGATGAAGAGTGCCACGATTTATTCAAGGCTCAAGAGTATCAGAAGGCGGAAGCGCCGTGCAGGGCCGCCGTGGACTTGGCCGAAAAGCTCGCCGCCGCTCCTGCGCTCAAGCGAATTGATTCCTACGAAGTCCTTGGCTACACTTTATTTGACCTGCGGAAATTGCCGGAATCACTCGAATATTTCAAGCGCGAGTTGCCTTTGGCTGAAAAGACCCTGCGTTCGGACGACGCCGAGTTGGGGCGCGCATATCACGCTTTAGGCTTGGGGCTATACGCGAATGGGGATCTGAAGGGGGCGCGGGAGTATTACGGGCGCTCTATCAAAACACTGGAGCTTGCGCGCGCCCACGCCCGCTCGGACCGGCTCAAGGTGGGCACCGCAAATACGATGAAGATTGTTCTTCAGGAGTACGCAAAGCTGCTCCGCCAAAGCGGGGATGAAGCCGCAGCACTTGATGCTGAAAAGCGAGCCAAATCAGTTAAGTAATCGGCCGTTCGATTCGCGCTTGGAGGCGGTCTTCCGTTAGGAATGGTCCTTTGAGGAAACTGGTTTTTCGATCTCGATTTTCTTGGCGATGATCTCCCCAGTCTCGGCGAGTTCGCCCACCACGGAGACGGTCTGGCCGACCTTCAGGTCGGCGCCCGAGCCCGCGCTGCCATCGGCGCGCTTGATTTCGGTTTTGTCGTCGTAGCGCACGTGGAAGATGATGTTGTCGGTCGTGGAGAGGGTCAGTTTCCCGGCAGACTTCTCGGTGATCTTTCCTTCCAGAGTGAAGTTCGATTCCTGAGGCATGCCTTGAACGGCCTCGACGTTGACGAAAATTACTGCCGCCGCAAGGATCCAGCCGAGTAGGATCAACCTGCGCTTGGTCGGTCGAATCTCATATCGCTTGCACATTATGGTCACCCCTTTCGGTCGGAGGGAGCGCTGGCTCCCCGTTCGCCCCGCAGCTCCTTTTCTAGATTCACCGCCACCGCGCGGAGGAACGAATTCTTGGCGACCCCCGTCCGAACGACGCGCGCGGGGACGGGAATCGCCATCTCCCCTTCTCTATAGGGCATCACCACTCGAACGGGTTCGCCCGCATCATAGTGCTGAGAGGTCAGGAATAAAGCTCCGTTGCGCGAGACTTTGAGCGTCTCACAAACGTCTTCGATTTCAATTCCGTGCTTGTGGCGCGTCACCTTGATGCGCATCTGGAGGGGCGCGCGGCCCTTCTTTCGCAAATCCTGGTCCGCCGCATTTTGAGCAGGGGCACCGCTCGGTGGGGGCGAAATTGCTGGCTCGCTTGTTTCACCTGCGGGGTTGATGGCGTCTTTTTCGGTGAATTCCCAAGTGGTGGTCGCCTTGCACCGCACGCAATTCCGGGCGATGAGGAACCCTTCGGTGAGGCTGCCATATTCAGCTTCAGGGACCGCGGTCAGAAGCTTTTGCCGGCAGCGGCGGCAGACGAGCCACACCTTGGCCGCGACCTCGTCTTCGCCGCCCTCAGGAGCGGGAAAATGGACTCCCCACAGGTCCTCTTCCCCCTCGATCAATTCAAGGCCCAGGTTGTATAACCCATCGCAATCTGAGTCGCGAATCCAGGCCGCCCGGAACGTTCCGGTGCGGTTGTTCGAGAGGCTCGTGACGAGAACCTCGGTTTCAAGGTCCACGTGCGCGCGGATGCGCGTCATAAAGCCGTTCTTACTGATGAGCATGGTTTCGGCTAACTCGTCGAAGAACTTGGTCTCGCTGGACAAGCCCCGCAGTCGCAAGGGCAAGGCCATCTCCACTCGGCCACTGCGGCGTTGCTTGGTCGGGTCGCTCAAGACGGGCGAATCCTCCGAACGACGGCCAGGTCTGGCCTTGGGCCGTTACTGGGGGAACGAAATACCCAGCAAGTTTGACATCTTCACGTATTCAAGGCCTATTTCTCCTGCCCGGGGCGTTCCTTCGAGGCCCACCCAGACGACTCGGAACGTCGCACCGGCCTTCTGTTTGGTCTCGACTCGGACTTCCGCTCCCACGCTCAGCTTGACGTCGGCTTTGATTCGGGCGCCGAATTTGCTGACTGACAGAACATGCACCTCCTTCAAGAACCGCTTCCCATCCGCGAGCGTTCCGGAGATTAGGACGGGGATTCGAAGTTGGATGCGGATACTCCTCCGCAAGGGAGGAGTATCAGACGCGGAAGGCATGTCTCACCAGGGTCTCGTCCAATTCCTGGGGGTGCCGAGTAACCTTCCGCGCCGGTCATCCTGAGAAGTCCCTCAGACGATCCCTCAACTGGCGGACCAGCCGATGGAGGAGGGATTTCGCAAGGCACGGATTCGACGAAGAGCCAAGCGCTCCGCTCAGATTGACACGGCGGAATAGGTCTTGAGCACCCTGCCAGGGTTCAAGCGATCACAGCTCCGGTCAAGAGCCAGACTATTTTAGCATAGCCATTCGCTGGGTGCCGCTTTCCGGAACCTCGAGGGGGGGCCCCAGCGATACTGGGGCAGCATTGGGTTACACTTCGACTCGCGATGCGAGCTGTCGTCCAACGCGTGAGCCGCGCGGAAGTCCGTGTGGAAGGCAAAGCCGTCGGAAGAATCGGGCCGGGGCTCGTAGTGCTCGTGGCCGTGGGGGCGGGGGATTCGCCCGAGGCCGGCCGCGCTCTCGCCGATAAGATCGTTCATCTGCGTATCTTTGACAACGACGCGGGCCGCATGGACCGCTCCGTGCTTGAAACCAGCGGCGGCGTCCTCTGCATCTCTCAATTCACGCTCTACGGGGATTGCCGCAAAGGCCGCCGGCCCAGTTTCGACCGCGCCGCCACGCCCGGGGTCGCCGAGCCGCTTTACGAGTCCTTCCTCGCCGCGCTCCGCGCCTTCGGAGTCCATGTGGAAACCGGCCAATTCCAGGCCAAGATGGAAGTCGAGTTGGTCAACGACGGGCCGGTCACACTGCTCCTCGATTCCGAAAAGGCCTTATGACAGCCCCGGCGCCGATGCCGCGCGGCCTAACTGTAGTGTCGAGCTGTGCTCGACGCTTGAATCCGTCCCACTTGGGCGGCAGATTTGGTTTTTCGGCCCGCCGTAGCTCCTCGAATGCGCTCATAAGCGATCCGCCCGCGAGTCGGCTGCCGCGTCGCGGCCGCCCCGCCTTCGAAACAGCACTTGAATGCCTTTCCGCCACGTCTGGTTCAATCCCACCTTGATGACTTCAATCGCCGGATCGAAGTATCGAATGACCTGGTCGGTG